>DATCTM010000055.1:0-82221 GCA_036567945.1 Vicingaceae bacterium | reverse complement strand
GAGCTGCAAAACACAACAACCAAGGCGAATATATGGCATTGTTTACCATGGCATTTTCTGTTTCACATATTTTTGCTCACAATTCCGGAATGCAGTTGATAAGTTTCTTTGGCTATGAAATTACTTGGTACATCATGGTTGCTTTGCTGCTACTTGCTGTATTGTTTCTAGTATGGTTAAAGCATATTATTAAAAAAGAGAATCGTTAACTTACCAAACAAATACTTAAAATAGGTTGAGTTTTTTATTACACCCTAACACCTATAATACAAATATCATCCAACTGATCTAAATCTCCTTTCCACGATTCAAATGCTTGATGAATTAGCTCTTTTTGTCTTTCCATAGACTCATACTGAACAGATAACAAGAGGTTCTTGAAGTTTAATGCTTTAAATTTTTTGCCTTTTTCTCCTCCAAATTGGTCGGCAAAACCATCACTAAAAATATAAATGGTATCTCCTTGTTGGAGTTCTAGAGTGTGTGTGGTATATAGTTGTGAACTGTCATATTTTCCAATAGGTTGTTTATCGGCTTTTATCTCAATAATTTCACTTTTTTTAATAATCCAAAGCGGATTGTTAGCTCCTGCATATTGTAGCAAAGCCACCGTTTCTGGTTCGTTTAACTTAGAACTTGAAACATTAAACTTTAAACTGCATAAAGTTATGTCCATTCCATCTTTTACATCATCATCACTTTTTTCAAATTCTTGAATAACAATTTCTCGGGTTTTATCCAATATCTTTCCAGGTTCTGTTAACCCATATTCTCTTACACTTCGGTTTAATCCGTTATTACAAACCACACTTACCATAGCTCCCGGAACTCCATGTCCGGTACAGTCGGCAGCTGCAAATAATATCGTATCACCTTTTCTTTCCAACCAATAAAAATCTCCCGCTATAATATCTTTTGGAAGATAAAGTACAAAATTATTAGGTAAATATTCTTTTACGGTTTTATTTGATGGCAATATCGCATTTTGAATACGCTTGGCATACGTAATGGAGTCTGTTATTTCTTTATTCTTTTCTTCTAATTCACTATGAGCATTTTCTACTTCATGCTTTTGCAATTCTATAATATTCTTTTGCTTACGTGTTACTTTTAATCTATTAAAAACAATTAAAAGAAAAATACCTACAAGTCCTAACCCTCCTCCGGTAGCATAGGTTAATATCTTTTGTTTTTCTTTGGCTTCTTGCTCTATAAGTATTTCTTTTTCATGTTCCGCATCATCTATTGCTTTTTGTTTTTCGTATTCATACTTAGCCTGTTGTTGAGCTGTGGCTTTTTGAGTAGATTCATTCTTTAAACTATCTCTCATGGTAATATGCAATTTATAAGTCTCAAAGGCATCTTTATATTGCCCTTTATCACTATAAATACTACTTAACAAAGCAGAAGTTTTAACTATTAATTCAGGATAACCTAAACTATTAGCAAGCTCCATAGATTTCTCAGCATAAAAAACGGCTAACCCGTCATTTTTTTTATCTCTATTGATTTCAGAAAGTCCTAAATAACACTTAACTCTCCCTGATGGATTTTTTATTTCTTCATAAATTTTTAAACTTTTTTCATAATAATATGCCGCTGAATCTAATTCATTCCTCAACTTAAAAATACTTCCTATATTACATAAACTATTAGCTATACCATTCAAATCATTCATTTCCTCCCTAATAATTAAACTCTTTTTATGAGCGTAATAAGCAGAATCTAATTGGTTATAAGACATGTAAACATTGGCTATATTATTTAGCGATGTAGCTACTCCCCTTTTATCTCCTATCTCTTCTCTTATTTTTAAACTTTTCTCGTAATAATCAATAGCTATTTTATAATCACCTTGCGCTTTATGGACAAAACCTAAATTATTAAAAACCGTTGCTAAACCATATTTATCATTTAATCCTTTAAGTAAATCTAAACTCTTCTGATAATTCTCTAATGCCAAAGGAATGTTTCCATTTAGTTCATATATCATCCCAAGGTTATTCATTACAGAAGAAATACCTGCTTTATTACCATTTTGTTGATACAAGCGAATGGAATTGTTATAGTTTTTAACAGCATTCTCTACTTCACCTTTAGCTTTAAAGCCATAACCAATATTGTTATAAGCTTGTCCTTTTAAATCAATAATGGTGGAATCTTTAGCGGATATCTTTTCTAAATAAAAAAGTGCTTTGTTGGATAGGGATATTAAGGTATCAATATTTTCTATATATAGTATTCCTGCTAACTCTAAGTAGGTTTTTGCCAACACTTGATTGTTATTAGCATTTAACTTAATCACCTTATTAAGTGAATCTAATTGATGAACATCTTGAGCCCTTGCTATAGTAGTAAAGCAAAAGAGGAAAGAAATAAAAATAAAAAACCGCATTTTAAACCCTTAACAATAGCCACCAAAAATAATGAAAAAACTTTCCTAAGCAAAAAAACAGTTAAGTGTTGTCATTTATTATTTACACAATTCTGAGATATTTTTCTTTACTTCTACATCTCCTAATTCAACACATTTATTCCAATCCTTACAAGCATTTTCATAATCACCAAGTTTAGCATAACAAAGTCCACGATTATAATAAGCATTAATATTATTTTCTTCCCACTTAATTGACTCACTGAAAAAGTAAATTGCCTTTTTAAAGTTACTGGAATTCATGTGTTTATTGCCTTTTTCATAATCTATAAAACTCCTAGATTTAACATTGCTACTATTATAAATACGGAAATTAATAGGTAAATTAAGAATCATAGGAACTTCTTCTCCATCTATTTTACCTGGCAACCATTTAGGCATCATCTTTACTACTCTAATTGCTTCATTATCTAATAAAGGATGAACACTTTTAACAATTTTAACTTGTTCAATTTCTCCAATTTTATTTACCTGAAAATTCACAAAAACTTTTCCACTAATATTATTTTTCTTGGCTTCAGTAGGATAGTTAACATTTTTTGACAAATAGGAATACACCCCATTTAATCCTCCTTCAAATTCAGGATATACCTCATAAGGAAAAAATTCTATTTCCTCTCCATTATTGTTAAAGCATTTTCCATTAACAAAATTTCCATTAATATACTTTTCTTCTCTTTTTATAGTGCCATTATCCCAATAAGTACTTAACTGACCATGTTTTATATCATAAGCATAATCAATAGATGATTTTAATTGACCCGTTTTATAATAAGTACTATGTGCACCATGAATTTTGCCTTTATTGTAATTTGAAATGGATTTTAAATTACCACTCTTAAAAAAAACTTTGAAAGTATCTACTCTCTCTTTTAATTTTAACGAATCAGTTAAATAAGTTCCTACTCTCTTAATTTCACCCTCTAAATAGTAATCTTTTACTAAATAAAGACCTTCTTCAGTCTTCATAACTTTTCTTAATCCATTTGCATTCTCTTTTGTTGTGTTTTCTCCGTCTTTGTTTATGTAGTAAGACAACGTATCTTGAGCCATCATAGTTAATGACCCAAAAATAAATAGTAGAGAAAAAATGTACTTTAGCATGATGATTTTTGCTTTTACATGTTACGTCTATACTGTCCACCAACCATAAACAAGCTGTCGGTAATTTGCCCTAAGCTGCAATATTTAGTGGCTTCCATTAGTATTTCAAAAATATTTTGGTTTTTAATGGCTGCTTCTTGTAAGTTGGCTAATTGTTCCGCTACCACATTTGCATTGCCTTTGTGTAGCTCATTTAACATACCTATTTGGTATTGCTTTTCTGTTTCGGTAGCTCTTATTACTTCTTTAGGTAAAACCGTTGGAGAGCCTTTAGAACTTAAAAAAGTATTTACTCCAATAATAGGAAATTCACCATTGTGCTTCAAGGTTTCGTAATACAAACTTTCTTCTTGTATTTTTCCTCTTTGGTACATGGTTTCCATTGCTCCTAACACACCACCACGCTCGGTAATTCTATCAAATTCTGTTAAAACAGCTTCTTCTACTAAATCGGTTAGTTCTTCAATAATAAAAGAACCTTGTAGCGGGTTTTCGTTTTTCGCTAAACCTAACTCTCTGTTAATAATCAACTGAATTGCCATGGCTCTACGCACACTTTCTTCTGTTGGTGTAGTTATCGCTTCATCGTAAGCATTGGTATGTAACGAATTACAGTTATCATAAATCGCATACAAGGCTTGTAAGGTGGTTCTAATGTCATTAAAGTCAATTTCCTGAGCATGTAAGCTTCTACCACTGGTTTGGATGTGGTATTTCAACATTTGAGCTCTTGGATTAGCAGCATATTTTTTAGCTAAGGCTTTTGCCCAAATTCTACGTGCTACCCTTCCAATTACTGCATATTCAGGGTCTATACCATTACTGAAGAAGAAAGATAAGTTAGGACCAAAAGCATTGATGTCCATTCCTCTGCTTAGGTAATATTCCACGTAAGTGAAGCCATTAGCCAAGGTCAATGCTAATTGTGTAATAGGGTTAGCTCCTGCCTCAGCAATATGGTACCCCGAAATAGAAACGGAATAGAAATTTCTTACGCCTTCTTTAATAAAATATTCTTGTACATCGCCCATTAAACGTAAAGCAAATTCCGTAGAGAAAATACAGGTATTTTGAGCCTGATCTTCTTTTAAAATATCTGCTTGTACTGTTCCTCTTACTTTGGTTAAGGTTTCTGCTTTTATTTTGTTATATACATCCGCAGGAAGTACTTGGTCGCCCGTTACACCCAACAACATCAATCCTAATCCATCATTTCCTTCCGGTAAATCACCTTGGTATGCAGGACGTTTGGTACCTTTTTCCTTGTAAATGGCTGCAATCTTCGCTTCAATTTCTTTTTCTAAGCCATTTTCTTTGATGTATTTTTCACAGTTTTGATCGATAGCAGCATTCATAAAAAAGCCTAACAACATAGGTGCAGGACCATTAATGGTCATACTTACCGATGTTAACGGATGCGACAAATCAAAACCGGAATATAATTTTTTAGCATCATCTAAACAGCAAATAGAAACTCCTGAATTACCTATTTTTCCGTAAATATCCGGACGAATAGCAGGATCGTTACCATAAAGTGTTACCGAATCGAAAGCCGTAGATAAACGCTTAGCAGGCATTCCTAAACTAACATAGTGAAAACGTCTATTGGTTCTTTCCGGTCCACCCTCTCCTGCAAACATTCTTGTTGGGTCTTCTCCTTCACGTTTAAACGGAAATAATCCTGAAGTGTAAGGAAATTCTCCCGGAACGTTTTCTTGTAAGCTCCAACGCAACACATCTCCCCAACCTTTGTATTTTGGTAAGGCAACTTTAGGTATTTGTGTATGCGATAAGCTTTCCGTATGGGTTAAGATAGATAATTCTTTATCTCTAACTTTAAATTTATAAAAAGGAGCTTTATATTTAGCTACTTTATCGTTCCATTCTTCAATAATAATCCAGTTTTTAGGATCAAAATTGAGCTTTAATGAATCAAATTCTGCTTGTAAAACCTTGGCAATACTTTCATCTTTTCCTTTAAGAATTTCTATGGTATTGTGGATCGCATACAATTTATCGGCAATAGCTACTTGTTCGTCCACCCAGTTGTCGTAAGATCTATTGTTTTCTGCAATTTCAGACAAATAACGATTTCTACTCGGAGGAATAACAAAAATTTTCTCCGACATTTCTTTTGTAATTTCAAAAGTAGAAGTCAAATCAGTATTGGTTTTCTCCACCAACTTATCCATCACCACTTTATACAACTGATTCATACCCGGATCGTTAAATTGGGAAGCAATGGTTCCATAAACAGGAATATCGTCATCTGAAGCTTCAAAAAGCATGTGATTACGTTTGTATTGTTTTTTCACATCTCTCAATGCATCTAACGCACCACGTTTGTCAAATTTATTAAGGGCAACCACATCAGCAAAATCAAGCATGTCAATTTTTTCTAATTGAGTGGCAGCACCAAATTCAGGTGTCATTACGTATAGTGAAACATCCGAATGATCCATAATTTCAGTATCAGATTGACCAATACCTGATGTTTCTAAAATAATTAAATCGTATTGTGCAGCTTTTAATACTTGAATGGCTTCTGCAACATGCTTGCTCAATGCTAAATTACTCTGACGAGTAGCTAATGAACGCATATAAACTCTTTCGTTTTTAATGGCATTCATTCTAATTCTATCGCCAAGCAATGCTCCTCCGGTTTTTCTTTTAGAAGGATCTACAGAAACAATGGCTATGGTTTTGTCTTCAAAATCAATTAAAAAGCGTCTTACCAATTCATCTACTAAGGAAGATTTTCCTGCTCCTCCTGTTCCGGTTATTCCTAAGACAGGTGCACTTCCTATTGAAACAGAAGAGAATGCTTTCTCAAAATCTTCATGTCTGTTTTCTGCTAAAGAAATTAATCGAGCAATAGTTGGAACATCTTTCTTAACTAAAGCATCTGCTAAACTTGCTGTTTTTGGTAAATCCGGTGTGAGGGTATCACACTTTTCGATCATATCATTAATCATTCCTTGTAAGCCCATAGCTCTACCATGGTCGGGATGATAAATTCTGCAAATTCCGTAAGCTTCTAATTCTTCAATTTCTGAAGGAAGAATGGTTCCTCCTCCTCCTCCAAATATTTTAATGTGTTCGCAACCTTTTTCTTTCAATAAATCATACATGTACTTAAAATACTCCACATGTCCGCCTTGGTAAGAAGTCATAGCAATAGCGTTAGCATCTTCTTCAATGGCACAATTCACCACTTCATCTACACTTCTATCATGACCTAAATGAATAACCTCAACACCTGTTGCCTGAATAATTCTACGCATAATGTTGATAGCTGCATCATGTCCGTCAAACAAACTAGCAGCTGTAACAATTCTAATTTTATTTTTAGGCGTGTATTTTTCTATTATTTCCATAATTTATTGCTTTACGAACTAAGTGTTGCGAAATTAGTAAAAATCTATTGTTTTTGATGCTTGAAATCACCTACTAATTACTTACATTTTTTATCGGAATACTATCTTTTGTTAATCCGAAAAATGAGGCTAACCAATAAGTAGAGTGAAAACCAATATCATCGGTATGAAAATCGTGTTTACCTCCTTGATGAATAGAATCTCCTTCGGTAATTAAAAGCTTATGCTTTACCTTTTTAGATTTTAACAAAATGATTTTTAGCTCATCATCAGCATTGTAAAAATACTGTGCATACAGCACATCAATACCCATATAATCGGTAAACAGCTTATTATTAGTGGTGTCTAGCTGATGTTTTTCTACCCATTGATTTAATATTTTATTAGCATTTTTTTCCGGAACAATAATATCATCTTCTCCCTGAACAATAGCAACAACAGGTTGCTTTTCGGGGGATAAAGTATTCATATCAAACAAATTGGAAGGTGCTGCTAACATTGCTCCCGATTTAAAAATAGTAGGATAAGCATTTAGCAGCGCATTTGTCATTGCTCCTCCGGCTGACATTCCGACAATAAATACTTGATTACTATCGATAAGATAATGATTAAAAGTATAGTCTATCATTTCTTTAATAGACGCCACTTCTCCTTTATCTTTTTTAGATTCAAAACCTAAGAAAAAATTAAAACATTTCCCCGCATTGTTAATCATTCGCTGTTCCGGATAAACAACTATAAAATGTAAACTATCTGCCAATTTATTCCAGCCTGTTTCACTAGCAATTTGTTCTGCCGATTGTGTGCAACCGTGCAATACAAAAACCAAAGGAACTTTTGTTGATTCAGGCAAATTCTCAGGCACATAATTGTACATCTTTAAATTTCCTTTATTTTCCCCAAAGTCCTTAACTTGAACTATTTGCACCTGTGCATTTGAACAAGAGGATAAGGTTATAAACAAAAAGAGAAGCTGTAAATAAACACAGCTTCTCTTTATTATTTTACTACTACAAAACATCATTTTATTGTTCTGCGTTTTGTTTTTGAGGTCTTTCTAAAAGCACTTTTCTAGATAGTTTTAGTTTACCTGTTTTTTGGTCAACTTCAATCAGTTTAACTTCTATTTCTTGTCCTTCTTTCAACACATCTTCTACTTTTTCTACTCTATCCCAGTTGATTTCAGAAATATGAAGTAATCCGTCTTTTCCCGGAATAATTTCTACAAAAGCACCAAAGTTAGTAATCGATTTTACTTTACCTTTATATACTTCACCAACTTCAGGAACGGCAGTAATTGCTTTAATTCTAGCTAATGCAGCTTTCATTGCTTCGCCATCATTCGTCATAATGTCCACAATTCCTTTATTGTCTTTTTCTTCAATGGTAATAGTTGCTCCTGTAGAAGCTTGTATTTCTTGAATGATTTTTCCACCTGGACCAATTACTGCTCCAATCATTTCTTTAGGAATAGTAATTTGAGTAATTCTTGGTGTATGTGGTTTGTAATCTGGATTAGGAGCTGACATAGTTTTAGCAATTTCTCCTAAAATATGTAATCTTCCTTCTCTGGCCTGAGCTAATGCTTCTTCCAATACTTGGTAAGATAATCCATCTACTTTAATATCCATCTGACAAGCAGTAATACCTTCTGTAGTTCCTGTTACTTTAAAATCCATATCTCCAAGATGATCTTCGTCTCCTAAAATATCAGATAATACAGCGTATTTATCTCCTTTAGAAATTAATCCCATTGCAATACCGGAAACGGGTCTTTTAATTTGTACCCCTGCATCCATTAATGCTAACGTTCCGGCACAAACAGTTGCCATAGATGAAGAACCATTTGATTCTAAAATTTCAGAAACAATTCTTATAGTATAAGGATTTTCTGAACCTGTTGGTAACATCGGTTTTAAAGCTCTCATAGCTAAATTTCCATGACCAATTTCTCTTCTACTCGTTCCTCTATTTGGATAAGCTTCTCCTGTACAAAATGCAGGGAAGTTATAATGTAAAAGAAACTTAGAAGTATCTCTATAAGTAGCAGCATCAATCAATTGTTCATCCATTTTATTACCTAAAGTAACGGTGGTTAATGATTGAGTTTCTCCTCTTGTAAAGATAGCCGAACCATGAGCTCCCGGCAAATAATCTACTTCACTCCAGATTGGACGAATTTCATTTAATTTTCTTCCGTCTAAACGAGTTCTTTCTGCTAAAACACAGTCTCTTATTGCTTCTTTTTCAATATCGTGAAAGTATTTTTTTAATAAAAATGTTTGTTCTAATTCTTCTTCAGATAATAAAGCTTTTGCTTCTTCTCTAATTGCTTTGAATTTTTCTCCTCTTAATTTTTTATCAGCATTACCTTCTTTAGCTACAGCATAACATTTATCATAAATAGCTGTTCTAATTTTAGCTTCTAATTCAGTAAGAGGTGCTGGCTCATGCTCATAACTTCTTTTTACTTTCGATTTTTCTACCTCAGCAGCTAAATCTAATTGTAATTGACATTGTTTTTTAATTTCAACATGAGCTATTTTAATTGCTTCAAGCATTTCTGCTTCAGAAATTTCTAACATTTCACCTTCCACCATGTTGATATTGTCCAATGTTCCGGCAACCATCATATCAATATCTGATTTTTCTAAATCTTCTCTTGAAGGATTAATTACAAAATTTCCATCTATTCTTGCAATACGCACTTCTGATGTTGGTCCGTTAAATGGAATATCAGAAACAGCAAGAGCTGCAGAAGCTGCTAAACATGCTAAAGCATCTGGCAAAGTATCATCTCCATGAGAGATAAGGTGAACTACTATTGACGTGTTTGCATGGTAATCATCTGCAAATAACGGACGTATAGCTCTGTCAATTAAACGACAAACCAATACTTCGCTATCTGATGGACGCGCTTCTCTTTTTAAGAAACCTCCAGGAAATCTTCCGGCAGAGGCATATTTTTCTTTATATTCTACTGTAAGGGGCAAAAAGTCTGCTCCTTCTGCTGCTTCTTTGTCTGAAACAACAGTTGCTAATAACATGGTGTTACCCATTTTTAAAACTACAGATCCATGAGCTTGTTTAGCTAATCTACCTGTTTCAATTTCAATGGACCTTCCATCGCCTAACGTGTAGGATTTTTTAATTCCAATTTTTGACATAATTTATTTATTATTTATTTAATTTATGAAAACACACCTTGTGTTTTCTTTTTGGTTACTTTTTTTTTAACAAAAAGGGGGATACAATCTATTTGCCTCCCCCTTTTATAAATTTTAATACGAATTTGAAAAAATCATTTTCAATTATCTTCTTATTGAAAGTTTTTTAATCAACTCTCTATACTTCACAATGTCTTTATCTTTGTAATAATCTAGTAATTTTCTTCTTTTACCAACTAAATCTAACAAAGCTTTTTGAGTTCTAAAGTCTTTTTTGTTTTTCTTTAAATGCTCTGTTAAATGAGCAATTCTGTAAGTAAATAAAGCAATTTGCCCTTCTGTTGACCCAGTGTTTTTGGCGTCTCCGCTAAATTCTTTAAAAATTTCTTGTTTTTTTTCTGATGCTAAATACATGCTAAAATTGTTTTTAATGTTTATTATGTATGTTTTTAATTTAAGGCTGCAAATGTAAGTATTTATTTATTACCAAATCATTTAACTTTAATTTTTTCTTTTATGTTTTCTTGTATAGGAATTTCTATAGATACTTGGCAACCTTTATTTGGTGATGATTCTAAATTAAAATCTCCTTTAAAAAGCATTGCTCTTCTTTTCATATTAGCCAAACCAATACCTTTCATTTTTTTATTTACATCAAACCCTACTCCATCATCTTTTATGTTCATAACCAAGGTATGGTCTTCATCTACCAAAATTTCTAACTCTATGGTTGTAGCTTTAGCGTATTGAATTATATTTTTGAGTTGTTCTTGTAATATTCTATACAAATTTAGTTGCAACTCTCTATTTAATCCCAATTCTTTTAGTCTATTATCAAATAAAAAATTGACTTTATATTTACCTTCCGGATTAAAGGTTTTAATAAGTGTTAAACAAGCTTCTTCAAGGTTTATATTTTCATAAAAAGCTGGAGCCAACCTATGAGAAATACTTCTTATTTCTTTATTTGCCATATCTATATATCCCTGAGATTGAATTAACCATTCAGCAGCTTCTCCATTAATTTCATCTTTTATCATTCCTAAACTAATTTTAGTGGCTGCTAAAATCTGACAAACATTTTCGTGCAACTCACTTCCTATATCAAACCTTTCTTCTTCTTGGGTATTTATAATGGCTTTGGTTAACTTATCTTCAAATTGTTTTTTCTCCGTAATATCATTTATCATTATAGATAAGTATTTTTTATCCTCTTCTAATTGTATCTCATTCACAATTATTTCTACATCTATCGTTTTATCCTTTTTAGTTTTCTGCTTAAACTCTTTAGCATCAGAAAACTGTGATTGAGCATTCTCTAATTTTAAATAATTGTTGAATTTCTTACACTCATTTTCATTTGCAAATAACTTACAGAAAGGAATATCAAGCAACTCATTTTCGGAATAACCATATTGTTTTATAGCTTTATCATTAGCTTGAATAATTTTGAAAGTATTTTTTTCGCATATAAATATTGGAAAAGGAGTAAATTGAAACAAATCGCTATAACGTTTTTCGGAGGTTTTAATTTTTGCTAAGCTTTTCATACGTTCAATACCGTATATTATACTTTTATGAATGTTTACTGCGGTTAATTCATCTTTTAGAATATAATCTGCTATACCTAACGAAAGTGATTTTACAGCAAATTTTTCATCTGAATAACCTGTAAGAACAATTACCGGAATATCTTTGGAGCGTACAAGAATTTCTTCTATTAAATTTTCCCCACTTTTATCGGGTAATGATAAGTCTAATAATATTACATCAATTTTATAAGAGGTTTTTTCTAAAACACTAGTTGCTTCTGCAAATGTAGTTGCTCTTAATATTGTTGGTATTGGTTGGTGTTCTTCCAAATAATCTTGAATAAGTACGAAATCACCAAGATTATCTTCTATTACTAAAACTGTATATTTTAAAGTATTTACCTCCATATTTTATTACTTTTTAGGCAGTTTTACAATAGTTAACCAAAAATCTTCTATAGAAGTAATTGCATTTAGAAATGCCTCTACCTCTACCGGTTTAGTTATGAAACAATTAGCATGGTGTTTATAAGATAAGTTAATATCTTTTTCAGAAGAAGATGTGGTAAGCATGATTACCGGTATTTGCTTAGTTGACTCAGTAGTTTTAATTATTTGCAACACTTCATGTCCATTCTTTTTTGGAAGATTTACATCTAACAAAATTAAATCGGGAGTTGGAACATCTTTAAATTTTCCTTGCTTCAAAACAAAATCTATTGCTTCTTGTCCATCTCTAGCGACATTAATCTTATTTACAATCTTTTTTTCTTCAAATGCTTCGGTGGTTAATAAAATATCACCTTCATTGTCTTCAACTAATAAAATGTGTATGTTTTTCATAATAAGTAATTTTTATAAATTTCTATAAAAAATTGTTATTTCATCTTTTCTGTTTTTAAACAAACTTTATCCTCTAAATTATTAATAATTTTCTTTATTACCCTACTAACCTTATATTTAATAATTTAAATTTTGTTGTGGTAATGTAAAGTGAAATGTACTACCTTTTCCCTCCTCTGATTCTAACCATATTTTTCCACCAAAATTTTCTATTATTTTTTTAACAATTGCCAACCCCATTCCTGTTCCTGAATATTCATCTCTATTATGTAAACGTTGAAAAATAACAAACACCTTTTCGTAGTAATCTTTTTTAATTCCTATCCCATTATCTTTAATTGTAAACTCCCATTCATTTTTAAGTTCTTTAGCTTTAATATCTATAATTGGAGCGACATCTGCTTTAGCATACTTTAATCCATTCTCAATTAAATTCTGAAAAACCTGAACAATTGGAGAACGATAAGCCATTATAATAGGTAATTTACCATAAACTATTGTCGCACCTTTTTCTTCAATTACATTTCTTAGTAATACTTTAGCTTGTTCAACAACCTCATTAATATTGATAGGTTCTAATTCATCATTATTTTTACCTACACGTGAATACTCTAATAAATCTAAAATTATGTTACGCATACGACTTGCTCCATCTACAGCAAAATCTATATACATATGGGCTTTTTCATCTAAGTGGTTACTATATTTTTTTTCTAATTGAGATAAGAAACTGGTTACCATACGTAATGGTTCTTGTAAATCATGAGAGGCTACATAAGCAAATTGCTCTAACTCTTCATTAGATAAGGTTAGTTCTTTTGCTCTTTTCTCAAGCGTTACGTTTAAATTTTTCAGTTCCTTGGTTTTATTTTTTACATCAAGTTTTAACCTCATTGGTTGAATAGACAAAACAAACACAAAATAGGCTAGCAAGCCTGAAAACAATAATCCTAATAAAGAAAAGGGTAAAGTTTTTATTAAATACTCTGGAGATTTAATTTTTACGTAAACATTCCAATTTCCTAATCTAATAAAAGATTGCTGATAAATGCCTTCTTTCATGTTTACATTATGGTTAAAAAAGAAATTATTTTCTTCATTGTCTATAGTTTTAGAAATCTGATAAATAAACTGACTATTCTCTCCTTGCATGTTTACATCAATAACCTCTAAAAGAGTTTCCATTTTTATAATAATAGCAGAAAAGCCCCAAAACTTATTATCTTTATAAATTGGCAATCTGCCAACTATAGCTTTGCCTCCTTGTTTTAATTCAAAAGGACCTTCAAAATAAAGTTCTTTTCTTTTAATCGCTTCTATTGCTTCTCGCTTATGCTTAGGGTTAGTAAAAATATTAAAGCCAATTACTGCTTCATTTCCTTTAAGTGGATAAGTTTTTATAATAGTACTTCCCTCTACCAACTGCAAAGCATCTATAAATTTATTTTGCTGCATTAAGCCTTTAGAAACATCATCAAAATCATCTGAAATTAAATCTTTTTCAACTAAAAAAGCTACCATTTTAGCAGCTGTAATGCTGTGGTTTAATGATGCTTCTATTTGCTGTTTAATATATTCGGCTTCTTTTTCTGCTAATTTATATTCATTAGCTTTTTCAATGGAATATATCTTATAAGCTACAAATTGTGTAATTGTAAGTGTAGAAATAAAAACAATAATTACAGGTTTTAATACTTTATTAAGAAACTGCTTGTGTTTCATATCTCTTTTTTAATGGTAAAATAAAAAGTACTTCCTACTCCTTCTTTCGATTCGAGCCAAATTCTACCGCCAAAGTTTTCAATTATTTTTTTAACTATAGCTAAGCCCATTCCTGTTCCGGAATATTCTGTTTTTCCGTGCAAACGTTGAAATATTATAAAGATCTTATCAAAATATTCTTTATTAATACCAATACCATTGTCTTTTACAGTAAATTGCCATTCATGTTTCAATTCTTTTGCACTTATTTCAATTTTTGGAGCTACTCCTGCTTTTGAATATTTTAACCCATTACTAATTAAATTCTGAAACACTTGTACTATTGGTGAACGATAAGCTAATATAGTAGGAAGTTTTTTATAGCTTATTGTTGCTTTTTTCTCTTCTATAGTTTTTCTTAACAACGCTTTTACCTGTTCAACAATTTTTTCTATATCAATGTTTTCTATATTGTCATTATTTTTTCCCACACGAGAATACTCTAATAAATCTAAAATTATCTGACGCATTCTTTTTGCTCCATCAACAGCAAACTCTATGTACTGAAGAGCTTTATCATCAAGCTGTTCTGCATATTTTTTTTCTAGTTGAGAAAGGAAACTGGTTACCATTCGCAATGGTTCTTGCAAATCGTGCGAGGCTACATAGGCAAACTGTTCCAGTTCTTCATTAGACCTTATTAATTCGTTAGTGTATTTTAATAATTGGTTATTCAATTTTTTAAGTGATTCTTCGTATTCTTTTTGATAAGAAATGTCTGTCATAGCTCCAACCATTCTAATTGCTTTACCTTTCTCATCTCTAATTACCACACCTCTATCTATTACAAAAGTATATTCACCATCTTCTTTTTTATACCTGTATTCATGAAGCCAATTTACAGCAGTTGGAGTGTTAATAGTATTTTCTAAAGATTCTAATATAATAGCTGCATCATTAGGATGAACTCTACTCGACCATAATTCTAAATCAGGGGCATTATTAGCTACATCATAACCAAAAAGTGTTTCATATCCTTTCCCCCAATACAATTGATTATTAACAATATCCCAATCCCAAACCGCATCATTAGTAGCTTCTGTAACTTTCTCAAAACGTTCATTAGATAAACGAATTTGTTCTTCTGCAATTTTTCTTTGAGTAGTATCTTTAAAATAAACCGTCAATCCTTCTTTAGATGGATAGGCACTTATTTCGAACCATCGATTTATAGGTGGGTAATAATCTTCAAAATGAATAACTTTCATTTCTTTCATCGCTAAGTGATAGTTTTTATATGAAGGTAAATCTTTAGCATCTGTAAAAATATCCCATAAGTTTTTATTCAGTATAAGTTCTTTTGGTGTTTGGAGTAATTGTTCTGCCATTTTATTCCAATAGGTTACTTTAAAGTTTTTATCCACCGCAAAAAACGCATCACCAATACTTTCTAAAATGGTATTTCTTTCTTCTAAAGCAGCTATTGCTTTTTCATCTGCATTTTTTCTATCTGTAATATCAAACCTAATGGCTAGGTATTGAAAAGGTTTATTTTTTTCATCTAAAAACGGAACTATAGTAGTATCCACCCAGTAATAAGAACCATCTTTTGCTAAATTTTTAACTTCCCCACGCCAAACTTTTCCTTTAGTAATGGTTTTCCATAAATTCGCAAAAAATGATTTAGGGTGATATTTGGAGTTGATTAGTTGATGTGTATTTCCTATTAACTCTTCCCTAGAGTATTGAGATATTTTACAAAAATTATCATTAACAGAAGTTATTACTCCTGTCTTATCTGTAAAGGCAATAATAGCGGATTGATCTAAAGAAAATTTATAATCCTCTAAGGTTTTTAAACTTTTTTGCAATGCTATTTCATTCAGTTTTTGTTCGTGTACATCCTGAAAACTACCATAAATTTTAACACACTTTCCATCTATAAATTCGGCTTTACCTATAGTTCTTATCCATTTCAAATTGCCTTTTTCTGTAATAATTCTCAATTCTTCATCCCAAGGTGTTCCATCTTTTTTACATTGTTCTACTCTTTTTTTAATAATGTCTCTATCGCCATCAACAAAACCAGAGATGCCTTTATGTAATGTTGGTTGAAAATCCGGCTCTACTTCTCTAATTTCTTTTGTAATATCTGACCAATATACAGAATTACTGTTAACATCTATCTCCCAACTACCCACTTTAGCCAATCTTGATGTATTTTCTAATAATTGCTGTAATTCTTTCATTTCAGTCACATCTCTTCCAAAGGCAAAAAAGAATCCATCTTCTCCATATATATCAGATGAATTCCATGATATCCACCTGTATGTACCTAATTTAGTTCTATACCTATTAACAAATCCGCGAGTTGTTCTCTTACCTGTTAAAGTTTCACTGTATTCTTTTATTGTTCTTTTCCTATCATCCGGATGAAGAAAATATTCAAAAGGTTTTGAAATTAATTCTTCTTCGGTATAACCTAAAATTTTTGTAAAAGCCGGGTTTGTTTTTACAAAGTGACCATTAGACGAAGCTATAGCTAATATATCCGGTGCACTATTAAAAAATAAGCTCAACTCCTGTTCTTGTTGCTTACGTTTAATTTCAGCTCCTAAAAAATTACTTAATGGAGAAAATATTTCTACTCTGAAAGGGTCTTTTTTTAAAGACTCTCTACTGGTTAGTACCATTACACCAACAGGAACACTGTTGTGAAACAAAGGAATACCAACCCCAGATTTTAGTCTAGATTTTTGTGCAGCAACATTTCTTATAAATTTAGAAACTACATTAATGTCTTCCCAGATTTCAATTTGTAAGTTTTTCCATACTTTGCCAGGCAAACCTTCTCCCTTCTTAAATAGCCTTGTTTTCTTTGTTGCTTTAAGGTAATTTTGAGCTTTATCATCAGCAGCATAAACAGATGCTAAATTGAGTTGTTTTTTATCGCTATTTAATAACCAAATTTCAGCTGTTTGATATTCTCCATATTCAGCAATGTATTGTAATGTGTTTTCTAAAATTATAGGCAGTTCTCTTTCGTCTTTAAATATACTGGCGACTTGATGCTGTAATTGTTTTTGATTTTCAGAAAGTTTTGCTTTAGATACGTCTCTTAATGCACCAATCATTCTTATTGGTTTGCCATTTCTATCTCGCAACAAGTATCCTATTTCTTCTACATAAAGATATGTTCCATCTGCTTTTCTAAACCTAAATTCATTCATCCATTTTTGTCGTCTTTCATCTTTCAAAAACACATCCCAACTTTGCCTATTTTTCTCTATATCTGACGGGTATACTAACTTATCCCAATCAATCGACCTAAACTTCTCATCTATTTTTTCATAACCAAATGTGTTATAAAAACCATCCCCCCAATAATATTCATCTTTTTCTACATCCCAATCATAAATGGCGTCATTAGTGGCTTTATTTACTAACTCAAAACGCTCATTACTTTGACTAATTTTCTCTAAATATCTGAATTTAGTTATTAATACAGACAACAATCTTTGCGCTCTATCAATAGCATACTCTTCATGTCTATTTGGCTTTTTAGGAGTTTTATAATAGTTAGAAAAAGTGGCTATTACATTTCCTTTAGCATCTAAAATAGGTTGCGACCAACAGGCTGCAAATTTGTATTTTTTTGGAAAGTGTAACAGTTTTTCCCAACGTTTATCTTTAAACACATCTTCTACAATCACTTTTTCTTTAGTGTAAGCAGCAGTTCCACAAGAACCTGCGTTTTTCCCTATACTCACAGCTTTAAGTTCTTTTACATATCCTTTTTGTAAAGAAGGAGAGGCCAAGTTATATAACTTTCCATCTATTACCTTCATTACAGAAGATTTCATAGTTGGAAACAAATATTCTAGTTTTAATAAATAAGTGGAAACAACTTGTTCTAGCTTCGCATTTTCTTGCATGCTCAAAGTCATCACTTCTCTTTCTATTATTTCTAACTGCTCATAAAAATGCTCTTGAGTAATGTCTTTTATTGCTCCCACAACTCTATAAACCTTACCTTTAGAGTTTCGCATAAATATTGCCCTATCCCTAACAAATGCATATTCTCCATTAGATTTTCTAATTCTGTAACTCATTGTCCAAGAAGTATCCTTACTTTTATTTAAAGCAGTTTTTAAACTTTTAATAAGTTTTGGAAAATCATCCGGATGGATATGTGCATTAAGTATTTCGTTATTTTCTTTTGCCGATTTTATATTTACTCCAAAGTTTCGATTAAAACCATCTCCTAAAAACAACTCATTGGTAATGGGGTTAAAGTCCCATATACTTTCTGTTCCAGCTTGCATTACCAATTTAAAACGTTCATTACTTTGTTCTAAAGCTTCCTGAACACTTACTAAATCAGTAATATCTACACTATTTATTACAATACCACTAATTATTTTGTCTTCCACTAAATTAGTCCCTACACTTTGTAACCAGCACCAAGTTCCATCCTTTCTTTTAAATCGGTATGGCGATGACTTTACTCTTCTATCTTTTGATAATTGACTGAACTCTTTTTGTAACAATTCAACATCATCAGGATGGAAAAAATTAAATGCGTTATTTCCTATTAAATCTTTTTCTGTATAGCCTAAAAGTTGTTTATAATTTGGACTAATATAATGATAATCTCCTTCCGGACTGACTATAGTAACTAAATCTGAACCTTCTTGTACTAAGGCTTTAAAGCGCTGTTCACTTTTATAAATTTTCTCATTAATAACAACCTTATCTGTAACATCTCTAGAGTTGGTTACAACGCCTTCAATAGCCGGATTTTCAAGCATATTGGTAGCTACAGTTTCTACCCACCTCCATTCACCTTTTTTATTGGTAAACCTAAATGGAGCTATTTCCAATTTGCTTACCTTATCAATGCTAGAAAACTCATTAAAAACTCTTTCTTTATCATCAGGATGAATAAAATCAAATGCGTTTTTTCCCACAAACTCTTCCGGTGTAATTCCTAAAACTGTAGTTGAAGTTGGACTAACATATTTGTAATTTCCCTGAACATCTAAAATTCCTATTAAATCTGCTCCCTCTTGAACTAAAGCTTTAAAGCGTTGCTCACTAAATTTTAGTTGTTTTTCTGCTTTTTTTCTTTCTGAAATATCAGTATGTGTTCCTGTCATTACTAATGGTTTCCCATCTACTGTCCACTCAACAACTCTACCTCTATCATTTACCCATACATAGTTTCCATTTTTATGTTTTAGTCGAAAATCAATATCATAAAACACACCTTTTTTTTCTAAGCTTTCTTTTAATTTTTTATCAGAATACTGAATATCTTCTGGATGAATAAATTTGTATATGGTTTTTTCATCAACAGGCTGCAATTCTTCTAAGGTGTATCCTATAATATTTGCCCAACGCTCATTAATTTTAACTTCTTTGGTTTGTAAATTCCACTCCCATGTTCCAACTCGGGTCGCTTCTATGATGTTATTTAATTGTTCCGTTTCTTGATTAATGATTTTTTTACTTTCGTTAATTTCTATGTTTTTCCTTCTTAAAATCAATAATTGCATTACCTGATTGGCTAAAGATTGTAAGGAAAGTAGTTGCTCTGAATTAAGAACATTTGGCTTTTCATCAATCACACATAACGTACCTAAAGGAATACCCTCTTCTGAAATTAAAGGTACACCAGCATAAAAAATAATATTAGGTTTTGAAGTAACTAATGGATTGTTTTTAAATCGCTTATCTTTTCTAGCATCTTCTACAATAAAAATATCAGTTGTTTTTTTTATAGCATGAGCACAAAAAGAATGTTCTATGATTGTTTCTTTAATTTCTAATCCGTGGTGAGATTTAAAGAATTGGCGTTTATCATCTAATAATGTAACTAATGATATGGGAGTATTGCAAATAAAAGCTGCTAAACGTGTAATGTCATCATACTCCTTCTCCGGAAGGGTGTCTAATATTTGAAAATGTTCTAATAACCTTACTCTTTTCTCTACAACATCAGTATTAGTTTTCTTCATACGCTAATTAAGTGTTAGGTTTACCTTATAAACACATTAATACCAAGATATTTATAAGGTATTAAAATTATTAATTTTTTAACACTTAGCAGCTTTTTAGTTATTTTTTTAGATAACTATATAAAAATCAAGTAAAAATAAAAGTTACTATCCTAGTTTTTGGTTGATTAATTCCAAGGTTTGCTGTTCAATAGCAAGCGTTTTTTGAAAAATATCCTCACCATCTTTAATTAACTTTTCAGCAAAAGGTCTGTCTTTAATATCTTTAACATTAATCTTAACATTAAAATAAGCTCCTGCAACTGCCGCTTTAGCACACATAATTCCAACCGCTCCATCAGAAAGAGAAGATTGTAAACCTGATTGCATCATTTCTTGCATCACTTCCATAGATTCAAAAGCAGTTTTCATTACTTTAAATGGAACTTCTGCAGCATATTTAGTAGCGTTTTCTATAGCTTCATCCCTTAATTTAATTTCTTCTGCTGTTTCTTTTGGCATTCTAAAACCATCAATTATTTTATTAAAGGCATTAGTATCTTCATCAACTAAATTTAACAAAGTAGTTTTATATTGTTGTCCTTTTACCGCCCAACCGGAGAAGAACTCCCATTTATCGTCCCAGCCTCTTTTATGTCCCGATAAATTAGCAACCATAGTTCCCAATGCCACACCTAAAGTACCAACATAAGCAGCAATAGAGCCACCTCCAGGAGCCATAGATTCTGCAGCTGTTTCGTCTGCAAAATCTTTTAATGTTAAATCAACTAGCTTCTTAGGAGTATCTTTTTCTAAAATATATTCAATAATTTTTTCATTAGGGTTAAAAGGTTTTAATTCATCCAATCCTAAAGATTTTATAGCAATTTTAATTTTTTCTTTTTCGGAACAACCTAATGATCGTTCTTGTTTAATTAAGAAATAATCTGCAGCATCTAGCATAGCCTTTAATGGAATCAATCCTACTAACTCAGAGCCCGTAACTCGCAAACCTCTTTCTTGGGCAGCTTTGCATGTTTCATCAAAAGCTACATGCATAGAGGTGATGGAAATATTGGTTAGATTGTAAGAAATTTGAGCAATACCATATTCATCAATAAACCAACCAATACCTTTAACAGCCTTTAGCTTTCCCGGAACTCTTTTTTCTACTCCATTTTCTTTTACCAACCTTCCTGCTTCTCTAATATCAAAGGCAATTGCATTAGCCCTTCTAGTTGATGTTGAATTTAAATTTACATTGTAAGCAATTAAAAAATCTCTTGCACTAATTGCTGTTGCTCCACTTTTTTGTACTTGCTCATTAAATATTGCAGGTCCAAAATCAGGCTCCCAAGCAACATCATTCAATTTTTCTTTTAGTCCTTCATACTCGCCCGAACGACAATTAGCTAGATTTTTTCTTTTTTCTTCTTTAGCTGCATTTTCGTAACAATAAACAGGAATATTTAATTCTTCTCCTACCCTTTTAGCCAATTTATGAGCATATTTTACCGTTTCTTCCATAGTAATTCCTGAAATAGGAACTAAAGGACAAACATCTGTAGCTCCAAAACGAGGATGTTCTCCTCGGTGTCCTCTCATATCAATCAACTCTGCTGCTTTTTTAATTAATAAAAATGCTGCTTCAATAACTGGTTCTGGTTCTCCTACAAAAGTAATTACTGTTCTGTTTGTAGCTTTGCCGGGATCAACATCTAACAATTTTACACCTTCAACAGTTTCTACAACAGCTGTAATGGCTTTTATCTTTGCTTCATTTCTTCCTTCACTAATGTTAGGAACACATTCTATTAATTGTTTTGACATAAGTAATTATTTATAAGTTAATGTATATTTTTCTAAACATACAAAACTAAGTGTTTACTGATTAACTTAAAATGGATATGTTAAAAATAAATTACTATCTTCTAAAAGAGTTTTAAGCATAAAAAAACTCCTGAATTGTTTTCAGGAGTTTTTTATGCTTTATTATTATCGCATGTTAATTATCAAAATCATCTTCAATTTCGTCTAGTTTTTTATCAGCATCCTTCGCATCTTGGTCAATAACTACTTTTCCTTTTTTCAATTCTTGGTTGTCTTCATCATCTTCATCGCTATAAAATTTCTTCATCACCACATCTTTTTCTTTTGCTTTTTGTTTTTTCTCTTCTTGCTTCTTCTTATCGAGTACTTCCGGATCATATTTTTTAAACACTTCAACCATTTTTTTAGCTTTTGCAGCCATTTCCATATCTCCTGCTTGAGTAAAGTACTCTTCTAAAATAAGCATCCCAGAAGAGATAACTCCTGCAGTAGCAGTTGAAGGTTCAAAATTTTCATCTATAAGTTCCATTGCTGCTCTGGCATTTTTTTCTCCTTCAACAGTATTCATAGATTTAATTTCACTTATTCCTTGCCAAAGCTGTAATACAGGGTCGCTAGGAATTGCTTTAAAAGCATATTTATATTCTAAAGCTGCTTTTCTTGGTTTATCCACTAAAAACAAATGCTGACCTAATTTATTGGCTGTATCAGCAATATTGATAAAAAACTCTTTATAATCTTCCATTGTTGGTTCATAATCTTCAAAATACTTTTGTGCTTTTGCCTCTGCTTTAACATATTTATATATATATTTTTCAGCATCTTTTAATGGTTTTGGATAATCAGAATCTCTCTCACCAAAACTATATTTTTCAGGTAATTTAGAGATTTCATATAAGCCCATAGCTGCAAACAAATAAGGCATAGGATGTTTTCTATAAGTCGCATCATCCATTAATTTTATAGATTTATCTACTAACTTGTCATATTTTTCATCAACATATAAAAAATTCAAGTCTTCAATTTTTTTATCTTGAGCTACAACTGCTTTTCCAAATGTACTTAGTATTAATATTGCGATTAATTGTATTGAAAATTTTTTCATATAATTTTTAGTTTTTTGTAATTAATAGTTCATTAAATAATTTCCATCTAACTTTTACAAAGATAATGCCTCTTTGTTGAATGTATAATTTTTTTGTTAAAAATTACATAAAAAGTTAAAAAAAGTAGGAAGTTTGACCTTTAAAGCATCAAAAAACGCTAAAATGGAAAATAAAATAGAATATATTGAAGAAAATAATGAGCTAACTATTTTAATTTATCCACTTTATGATAAAAGAAAACAAAACATGCTTACCACTTGGTTGGTATTATTTTCACTTTGTGGAATAGCTATTATTAGTCAGTTTTTCTTTGATTACCCAACTAGTACAAAATTATTCTTTGGTGTTTACCTTATTTTTTGGTTGTTTTTTGAGTTTAAAGTTATTTATGCCATCCGTTGGAGAAAATATGGTAAAGAAGTGATTACTGTTGATAATGAAAGTATTTATCTCACTAAAAAAATTGGAGAAAGAGGGGTATCTGAAAGATATGACTTAAGTGTTATAGATACTATTGAAGCATTAAAATACAAAGGAAAATTAGTTTATGATATGACCTCTTCGTATTGGAATTCCAATCATTATACACTTACTGTAAACATTAATAAACAGCAAATTCCTTTTGGTGTTGATTTAAATGAAAAACAGGCAAAAAAAGTAATAAAAACACTAAAAGAAACTGTTAAAAACCGTGTTGAAAACAAGCTTTAATCAACTCTACATTCCTTTTTATTATTGCTTAACATTACATTCATAAAAACACCAATACATTATGAAGCGTAATCTACTTGTTCTCATCCTTTCAATATTTTCAATAACATTATTTTTATGGTCTTGTGGCTCAGACAAGAGTGATGAAGCTGCTATGAAAATTTTTAGATACAATGAAGCTGCCGGAATTACTTCTCTAGACCCAGCTTTTTCTAGAAATCCTGAAAACATTTGGGCGTGTAATCATCTTTATAATGGCTTGCTTGAAATGGATGACCAACTCAATATCAAACCTTCTATTGCTAAAAGATGGGAAATTTCTGAAGATGGTAAAACCTATACTTTTTTCCTACACAACAATGTTTATTTTCATGATAACAAACAGTTTGAAAATGGTAAAGGAAGAAAAGTTACTGCTCATGATTTTGTGTACAGCTTCAATAGAATTTTAGATTCGAAGGTTGCTTCACCAGGAACCTGGATTTTCAATAATGTTGCTTTTGAAGAAGAATTTAACTACCAACCTTTTGAGGCAATTGATGATACTACCTTAAAAATTCACTTAAATCAAGCTTTCCCTCCTTTTTTAGGAATTCTTACCATGCAGTACTGTGCTGTAGTTCCAAAAGAAGTGGTTGAACATTACAAAAATGATTACCGAAGCAATCCTGTTGGCACAGGTCCTTTTATGTTTAAAGTTTGGGACGAAAACAATAAGCTAGTTTTATTAAAAAATCCTAATTATTGGGAAAAAGATGAAAATGGTAATCAATTACCTTATATAGATGCTATCTCTATATCCTTTGTTAAAGATAAAGAAATGGAATTTTTAAAATTTTTAAATAAAGAGCTAGACTTTGTTTCGGGAAGAGATGGTGATAATAAAGAAAGTATTTTTACTGCTGACGGAAAACTAAAGAAAGAATATACCAATAGAGTTAAAATGCTTACCAACCCTTATCTAAACACTGAATATTTAGGTATTTTAGTAGATGATGAATTGGAAATTGTAGACAAAAGTCCTTTGAAAAAGAAATATGTAAGACAAGCCATTAACTATGGTTTCGACAGAAAACAAATGATTTCTTACTTACGGAAAAACATTGGGACTCCCGCTGAAGCAGGTTTTGTTCCAAAAGGCTTGCCATCTTATGATGAGGAAAAAGTGAAAGGTTATAACTACAACCCTGAAAAAGCCAAAGAGCTACTTTACTTAGCAGGATATCCAAATGGAGAAGGTATGCCGGAAATTACACTCTTTACTACTGCTAATTATGTTGATTTATGTGAATTCATTCAACATCAATTGGGAGAAATTGGTATAAAAGTGAAAGTAGATATTGTTCAAGCTACCACGCACAGAGAGTTAGTAGCCCGTTCTAAATTAAATTTCTTTAGAAAATCATGGATAGCAGATTACCCCGATGCTGAAAATTATTTGGCTTTATTTTATAGTAAAAACTTTACGCCTCACGGACCAAATTACACCCATTTTAAAAATGTAGCATTCGATAATTTATATGAACTTTCTCAAAAAGAAACCAACGATTCTATCCGTTACGATTATTACCAACGTATGGATAACATTATAATAGAAGAAGCTCCTGTAGTAATTTTATATTATGATGAAGTAGTAAGGCTAACACAACCTAATGTAGAAAATTTAGGCATTAATCCAATTAACTTATTAAGCTTAAAGAAAGTAAAGTTATTAGATTGATCCTTTTTTCTGTTCCAAATAACTTTGTAAAATAATAGTAGCACTAATCTGGTCTACTAAAGCTTTATTCTGTCGTGCTTTTTTCTTCAAACCACCATCTATCATAGTCTGAAAAGCCATTTTTGAAGTAAACCTTTCATCAATCCTTTCTATTGTTACCTTCGGAAATTTTTTGGTGATGTGTTTAACAAAAGGTTCTATAAACCTCGCTGATTGTGCAGGTTGATTTTTTAAATCCATTGCTAACCCAACAACAATAGTTTCTACCTCATATTTACTAAGATAATCCTCCAAAAAAGTAATAATATCTTTTACATGAACAGTTGTTAAACCGCTAGCAATAATCTGTAAGTCATCCGTTACAGCTACTCCCACTCTTTTTTGTCCGTAATCTATTGCTAAAACCCTTGCCATTTTTTAAAATTCTATGTCTATTTATAACTGTTTAACGAATTATCACCATTCAATTTTAGTAATTTTGCTAAAAATAATTCATACAACTTAATGGAAGCAAAATTAAACAAAATAGAAGAAGCGATTGAAGATATCAAAAATGGTAAAATTATTATTGTTGTTGATGATGAAAACAGAGAAAATGAGGGAGATTTTTTAGCAGCAGCAAGAGCTGTAACTCCCGAAATGATTAACTTTATGGCAACACACGGTAGAGGTCTTATTTGTGCTCCATTAATTCAAGATAGGTGTGATGAATTAGGCTTAGACTTAATGGTAAATCAGAACAACGCTGCTTACGAAACACCATTTACCGTTTCTGTAGATTTAATTGGTGAAGGTTGTACTACGGGGATTTCTGCTTCCGATAGGTCTAAAACTATTAAAGCATTAATTAATCCTGCTACCAAAAAAGAACAATTAGGGAAACCTGGACATATTTTCCCACTAAGAGCCAAAAGGGGTGGTGTTTTAAGAAGAGCCGGACATACGGAAGCTGCTATAGATTTTGCCAGATTAGCAGGTTTTGAACCCGCTGGTGTAATTGTAGAAATTATGAATGAAGATGGTACTATGGCTCGTCTTCCTGAGTTATTAAAGATTGCTGAAAAACACCAACTTAAAATAGTTAGCATTAAAGATTTAATTTCTTATCGTTTACAAAACGAAACGCTAATTAAAAGAGAAGTTACTATTGATTTACCTACGGAGTATGGCGATTTTAAAATGGCAGCTTACAAGCAAACAACTAACGATATGGATCATTTAGCCATATTTAAAGGTGAATGGGAAAAAGATGAACCTGTATTGGTTAGGGTTCACTCATCCTGCATGACAGGTGATATATTTGGCTCTTGCCGATGCGACTGTGGCCCTCAATTACACAAAGCAATGGAAATGATAGAAAAAGAAGGTAAAGGTGTAGTAGTTTACATGAATCAAGAAGGAAGAGGTATCGGCTTGATGAACAAACTTAAGGCATACAAACTTCAGGAAGAAGGTAGAGATACTGTTGAAGCAAACATAGAACTAGGTTTTAAAGCGGATGAACGTGATTATGGTATTGGAGCTCAAATTTTACGTGATTTAGGCGTTTCTAAGATGAAGTTAATGAGCAACAACCCTAAAAAGAGAACAGGCTTATTAGGGTATGGTCTTGAAATAGTGGATAATGTAGGTTTAGAAATTGAATCTAATTTACATAACGAAAGCTACCTTAAAACTAAAAAAAGTAAAATGGGGCATCAACTTAATTTGAAGCCTTAGTTTTTTTTTATTACCCGTAAAACGTTATTAGTTAATCGAACATTTCGACCGACCTTTGTCTTTCTTTTGTATCCAGACAAAAGAAAGGCAAATTATCTTACAAAGTTAGACAGTCAAATATTTGTAGCTGATTAAAATTTTCCTATTTTTAGCTTTTAAACTTAAAAATATAAAAATATGGGATTTCCTTCTGACATTGAAATAGCACAAAATACTAAGTTAAAACACATTACTGCAATTTCTTCTTACTTAAATATAAATGAAGATGATATTGAAATGTATGGAAAATATAAGGCTAAACTTCCTTTAAACCTTATACGTCAGGAAAACATTGATAAAAGCAATTTAATTTTAGTTACTGCCCTAACTCCCACTCCTGCCGGAGAAGGAAAAACAACTACTTCTATAGGTTTAACCGAAGGACTTAATAAAATTGGAAAAAAAACTACAGTAGTTTTAAGGGAGCCCTCTTTGGGACCTGTTTTTGGAATTAAAGGTGGAGCTGCCGGTGGTGGTTATGCTCAAGTAGTTCCTATGGAAGATATTAACCTGCATTTTACAGGAGATTTTTCTGCAATAGAAAAAGCCAATAACCTTTTATCTGCTTTAATAGATAACAATATTCAAAATAAAACCAATAATTTAAATATAGACCCCAGAACCATTGTTTGGAAAAGAGTAATGGACATGAATGACAGATCGTTAAGAGAAATTGTTATTGGCTTAGGTGGTACCGGAAACGGTATTCCCAGACAAGATGGTTTTAACATTACGCCTGCTTCAGAGGTAATGGCAATTTTATGTATGTCTGAAAACTTTGAAGATTTAAAAAATAAACTAGGAAATATTTTTATTGGATTTACTTTCGAAAAAAAACCTGTTTATGCTAGAGATTTGAAAGCTGAAAACGCAATGGCTATCTTACTTAAAGACGCTATTAAACCTAACTTAGTCCAAACCTTAGAAGGAAACCCAGCTATTATTCACGGTGGTCCGTTTGCTAATATTGCTCAAGGTACTAATACTATTTTAGCAACTAAAATGGGGTTGTCTTTATCGGATTATGTAGTTACCGAAGCTGGTTTTGGTGCTGATTTAGGTGCTGAAAAATTCTTAGACATAAAATGTGTTTCCGGTGGATTAAAACCTAAAGCTCTAGTTTTGGTAGCCACCATAAGAGCTTTACGTCACCATGGCGGAGCTACCAAAGAACAGTATAACGATGCTAGTGTTGAAAGAGTAAGCAATGGTTTTGCTAACCTCGAAAAACACATAGAAAACTGTAAAAAATTCGGATTAAACCCAGTGGTTGCTATTAATGCTTTCCCTACTGATAGTGCTGAGGAAGTAAAACTTATTCAAGATAGATGTGCCGATTTAGGCGTAAAAGCCATTGTTGCCGAAGGTTTTGCTAAAGGTGGCGATGGTATGACGAACCTAGCACAAGCTGTTGTAACAGAAATTGAAAATGGCAAAAATAACTTTAAGCCACTTTACGATTGGAAACTTCCTATTAAAGAAAAAATTGAAATTATTGCCAAAAATATTTATGGTGCTGATGGTGTAGAATATTCTAAAAAAGCCATTACCGATTTGAAAAAATTAGATAGCTTAGGCATGAGTGAATTCCCTATTTGTATGGCTAAAACTCAAAAATCTTTTTCTGATAATGAAAGTTTAATTGGTAGACCAACAGGGTTCACCATTAACGTTAGAGAATTTGAATTTGCATCAGGAGCGGGTTTTGTTATCCCTATTTTAGGCAACATGATGCGTATGCCGGGATTACCGGTTATTCCGGCATCTGAAGGAATGTTTATTGATAATGATGGTAAAATTAGTGGATTGTCTTAATCCATTACTACCCTAGTAAAAAGATACACGGTCTTTTATTCAAATCAATAACTGTATTTTTCCACTCTGCAATGGTTTTGGTAACAATCTGCTCCGAAACCATTGTTATATCTACCGCAATACACAACTTTGAATTAGGATTGCAGTTGGCTAATAAATCGGTTAATACATGTTGATTTCTGTAAGGCGTTTCGATAAAAAGTTGCGTTTGCTTTTGAGCAATAGCCATTCTTTCTAAGTCTTTCAATTTTCTTACCCTATCTTTTTGCTCTTTAGGTAAATAACCATTAAAACAAAAACTTTGTCCGTTAAATCCACTTGCCATTAAGGAAAGTAATATAGAAGAAGGACCAACCAACGGAACTACTTTTATGTTTTTTTGATGTGCTAAAGCAACAACATCTGCTCCGGGATCAGCAACACCAGGACAACCGGCATCAGAAATAACACCTATATTTTTTCCTTCATCTATTGGTTTCAGAAAAGTGGGCAACATATCTAAATTGGTTCTTTTATTTATTTCATAAAAAACCAAGTCGCCTATTACTTTATCAGGTGCCGTTTTTTTGATAAACCTTCTAGCAGTTTTAATATTTTCTACAATAAAAACATCTATTTCTTGTAAAATAGTATTGTTAAATGATGGAATAACCTTATCATAAGCAGCCTCTCCCAAAGTGGTAGGTATTAAATATAGTGTTCCTTTATTTTCCATTATTAATTTGTTTTATAAATACCTCGCAAGCATTGTCTAATAATTGATAAACTTCTTCAAAGCCAGCTTCTCCTCCATAATAAGGATCCGGTACATTTCTATTTTCGTTTGGATAAGTTAAATTTAAAAATAGGGTTACTTTTTGTTTATCTGCATCGGTTTTAGCAAGATTTAAAATATTATTGTAGTTAGAACTATCCATCGCAAAAATATAATCAAACTCATGAAAATCATTATAAATAAACTGCCTTGCTTGTTGGTTTGAAATGTCTATATCATACTCTAATGCTTTAGCTTGCATTCTTTTGTCTGGAGCTTCTCCAATATGATAATTGGATGTTCCTGCAGAATCCACTAATAAATTTACTCCATATTCTTTAGCTTTAGCTTCTAAAATACCTTGTGCCATTGCCGATCTACAAATATTTCCTAAACAAACAAATAATACTTTTTGCATCCTCTTACTTTTTAGTTTTCTTCATTCATTATCTTACTCTGAAGCTTAATGGATTCAATATGAATTTCTGTAAATAAATTTCTAATAAATCGTTCGCTCAATCCTTTTTCTTTAGCTTCTTCCAATGCTTTTAATAAAATTTCTTCCCAACGTTTGGGCTGTAAAATCTGAATATTGTTTTCTTTTTTATACTGAGCCAGCTCATTAATTAATTCCATTCTTTTTGAAAGTACGTCTAACAATTCGCCATCAAGTACATTTATGCTTCTTCTTATCTTATCGAGTTCTGTTGTAAGTGTTGGGCTTAATTTTGTTTTTCTAACAACCAACTGGTTAACAAACTTATTAAGTGTTTGAGGTGTTATTTGCTGCAATGCATCGCTTAGTGCATTGTCCGGATCGAGATGCGCTTCTATCATTAATCCATCAAAATCTAAATCCATTGCTTTTTGAGCAACAGCAAGCAGGTTATCTCGTTTGCCACAAATATGACTTGGATCGCAAATCATAGTTAAGTTCGGATAATGCTGCATTAACTCAATAGGAATTTGCCATTGAGGGGGATTTCTATAATACGAATCGCCATATTTTGAAAATCCTCTATGGATAGCTCCAATTTTAGTAATGCCTACTTTTGAAAAACGTTCTATTGCTCCTTCCCAAAGTTGTAAATCGGGATTTATTGGATTTTTTATTAAGACTGTAGCATCTGTTCCGTGTAACGCATCTGCAATTTCTTGAACTACAAAAGGATTAACAGTAGTCCTAGCTCCTATCCACAATACATCAACATCATATTTTAATGCTTCTTCAACATGTTGTGTATTGGCAACTTCTATAGCTGTTTTTAAGCCTGTAGCTTCTTTTGCTTTTTGTAACCACTTTAACGCTTCTAAACCAACTCCCTCAAAACTACCGGGTTTTGTTCGTGGTTTCCATATTCCTGCTCTTAACACATCAACTTTATTAAGTGCTTTTAAAGCAATAGCTGTTTGTATTAACTGCTCTTCAGATTCAGCACTACATGGTCCACTAATAATAATGGGCTTATCTTCTTTGCTAAGTATATGATTAATTGAGTTCATTAATAAAGCAAAATTAGCTAAGTTAAATTGAAGTTGACGAAATAATCAAATGTAAAATGAAAATAGATAGCCTGCAATAAAAATACAAAGTGCAATCACGATGTAAAACAACACCTTTTGAACTTTTTTGCTCATTGGCTTATAGATGGGAGCAGGCTTATCGAATCTGTTAAACATAGGTTTTTAAAACAAAAAACAGGAATCTCTTAGTTAAGAAATTCCTGTTTAGTTAGTGCAAATTTTAAGTTTATGTTATTGTAAACTAATTTTCTTCTTCAATTCCTCTATATAACCTCTAAAACGTTTATCGGTATCCATAAGGTTATTAACTGTTTTGCAAGCATGTAATACTGTTGCGTGGTCTTTTCCTCCACAGTGCATGCCAATAGAAGCCAAGCTAGATTTAGTCATTTGTTTAGAGAAGTACATGGCTATTTGACGAGCTTGTACTACTTCTCTTTTTCTAGTTTTAGATTTTAAGGTTTCAATAGGCATATCAAAATAATCGCAAACTACTTTTTGGATATAATCTATAGAAACTTCTCTGGCTGTATTTTTAACAAACTTGTCAACCATTTGTCTAGCCAAATCAATATTTACTGCTTTTTTGTTTAGAGAAGATTGAGCTAAAATAGAAATTAAGGCTCCTTCTAATTCTCTAACATTGGTAGTGATACTGTATGCGATATATTCTACAACATCTTTAGGCAACTCTAATCCTTCGCTATACATTTTCTTTTCTAAAATAGCTATTCTAGTTTCCAAATCAGGCGATTGAAGATCTGCAGCTAACCCCCATTTAAAACGAGATAATAGTCGCTGTTCCATACCAATTATTTCCACTGGAGCTTTGTCAGCAGTTAAAATAATTTGTTTTCCTGATTGGTGTAAATGGTTAAATATGTGGAAGAAAACATCTTGTGTCTTAGCTTTTCCTGCAAAAAACTGAACATCATCAATAATTAACACATCTATCATTTGATAAAAATGGATGAAATCATTTTGTTCGTTGTTTTTTACTGCATCAATAAATTGTTGGGTAAATTTCTCTGATGAAACATACAGCACAATTTTATTAGGAAATTTATTTTTTACTTCAATACCAATAGCGTGAGCCAAATGCGTTTTCCCTAAACCTACTCCACCATATACTAATAATGGATTAAAAGATGTTCCTCCAGGATTGTTAGAAACTGCAAAACCGGCAGAACGTGCTAATCTGTTGCAATCTCCTTCAACAAAATTATCAAAAGAATAATTTGGATTTAATTGAGACTCTACATTTAAATGAGCAATTCCGGGAATGATAAATGGATTTCTGATAGATTTATTTTTATTCAAATCTATAGGCATATTTACCGGATTGTTTTTAATATGCGGTTTATTAGTAGCAGGAATTTTTAAGGTATATGGATTATTAGTTTTGCTGTTATTTTCTATAACGATGCTGTATTCTAGTCTTCCTTCAGGCCCCAATTCTTTTTTTATGGTTTTCTTTAAAATAGACACATAGTGTTCTTCCAACCATTCATAAAAAAATTGACTAGGCACCTGAATGGTAAGTACTTTATCTTTCAGTTTAACAGGAACAATGGGTTCAAACCAAGTTTTGTAACTCTGTAAGCTAACATTGTCTTTTATTACCTGAAGGCAATTTTCCCATACTGAAGTAAAGTTTTTATCCATTTTTAATAACTCCTATTTTTATATTTTTACTAATTTCTTTCTAAATCATTAAGAGTCAAAGCTCTTTAAAACTGTTGCGAAACGGCTGTCTAAATTAATTAAAATAAATTTAATAAGCTGTTTAAAATCAATGATTTTTAGTTTAAAAAACCACCTCTCTTTTGTGCTAACAAATATTTGAATAAAAAAATGAAAAAAAAAATTTTTATCTATTGTTTTTTATTTTTTTTTTACTTAGATAACGCCTATTTTATTATTACCTAAAGCAAATCCTTTATCTAAAGGGTTGATATAAAAGTCTATTCTACCCAAATAAAGCCCTGCCCAGCCAACTTGATTAATTAAAGTGATTTTATTTCCTTTATTTTTAACTTTAATTGGTTCTTCTAAAAATGTATGTGTATGACCTCCAATTATTAAGTCTATATTTTGGGTTTCTTTAGCCAATATATTATCTGAAACCTTATTGCTTTTGTATGCATAGCCTAAGTGCGAAAGACATATAATTAAGTGACATTTTTCGTTATATTTTAGATGTTCTGCTGTATTGTTTGCAGCAAGTATCGGATTATTATATTGTGTTTCGGCATATAATTTTTTATCTACCAAACCAGCTAACTCAACTCCAACTCCAAAAATGCCAATTTTTACATTATCTTTTTCAATTATTTTATAAGGAGCAATTTTTCCATTTAATATGGTATTAGAAAAATCATAATTCACATTTACAAATGGAAAATTAGCGTGAGGCAACATTTTATTTAGTCCTTCAATACCATTATCAAAATCATGATTACCAATAGTGGCGGCATCATATTTCATTAAGCTCATTAGTTTAAACTCTAATTCTCCATCATACAAATTAAAATAAGGTGTTCCCTGAAAAATATCTCCGGCATCTAACAACAACACATTTTTTTCTGCTGTTCTGATTTGATTTATTAAAGCAGCTCGTTTAGCAGCACCTCCCATATTAGGATATTTGGGATCATTACTCGGAAAAGGCTCTATGTGGCTATGCACATCGTTAGTATGTAAAATAGTAATTTTTGTATGATTTTTTTTTAGGATAGCAGCCGAAAGCGGATTTAATGCCGAAGCTCCTAGTAAAGAAACACCACCTAAAAAAGATTGTTTTATAAAGGTTCTTCTGTTACTCATAAACTATCCTCCCCTCTATTTTTCCGCTTAGTTGCTTTCCTTGTGCGTGTTGTTCTACACAATATTGTATAATGGCATCTCTTAATTTTATTCCCACTTTTTGATAGCTAATAGGATTTAGAAAAAAAGTCATGTTATCACCTCCATTGGCTAAATAGTCTGAAGTGAGAATGTTAAACTCTTTATTCGTTCTATATTTGTTTTCCTTTGTCGAAAATCCTTCTTTAAAAGTCTGTCCATCAAATATTTCATACTTTTCTAATGTTAATCCATTAGAAATAGGTTGTGCAGAAACAAAATACAAATAATTTAATAGTTTATTCAAACTATCTAAAGTTATAGTTACCACCACCAACTCATTTTCAAAAGGCATTAATTCAAAAATTTTTCCACGGGTAATTTCTCCTTTGGGAAGAGAAGTTCTTAATCCACCAAAATTCAATAAACAAAAATCAATATTGCCATTATATGTTTTTTGAGCTATTTCTATACTTAAATCGGCAACAAGGTTTCCCAATTTAGTTTCTGGCTTACCTTTTTCTTTAGGAAATTCTTCAGCAGAAATAACCAATACTTCATTCATTTCTTTTTCTAAATTCTCTTTATAAGGAGTAATTAATGCTATTGCTTGCTCATGCTCTATTGTTGTTTCAATAATGTTAATGGAAGAATCTTGAGTTTTTTCATAAACAGCAGGCTGACAAGCAAAAAGAAATGTAATAAAAACTACTGCAACCACTTTCTTAATAACTGAAAATTGGTATGTTAAGAAAAAAAAACGCATGTTATTACCTAATAAGTTTGCCTTAGTTGACCAAATTACGAACTTTACCGTAAATTTTTCATCAATTTTATATTATGTACACATCAATAACAAAAATTAGAGTACGCTATGCCGAAACCGATATGATGGGCTATGTTTATTACGGAAATTATGCTACTTATTTTGAAGTAGCTCGAGTAGAAGCCATCAAAAAATTAGGGTTTAGTTACCGAAGAATGGAAGATGAAGGCATTGCTTTACCAGTATTAGAATTTTATATAAAATACTATAAGCCTGCTTTTTACGATGATGAATTGAGAATAGAAACCACCATAAGCGAACTACCAAAAGCTCGTATTTCATTCACTTACCAAACCTTTAATGAAAAAAACGAGTTGATTAATGAAGCTTCAACAACATTGGTTTTTATTAACAAAAACACCCAACGACCATGCGCTGCACCAGCTGATTTTGTTGAAGCTATGAAAGCTTATTTTTGATTTGTTTCTTAAACCGTAGGCAACACTTTCGTTTTTACTTCACCAAATCCAACTCTAACACCATTCTTTTGTGCAAAACCACGCATAATAACAGTATCGTTATCTAAAATAAATTTTCTTTCAGAACCATCAGGCATAGCAACACTTTTACTTCCTTTCCAAGAAATTTCTAACATTGAACCATAAGCAGATTCATCATTTCCGGAAATTGTTCCCGATGCCATCATATCTCCGGCTTTTATATTACAACCATTAACGGTGTGGTGAGCCAATTGTTGGTTCATGTTCCAATACATATATTTATAATTGGAATTAGAAACTACTTTTTCCTTCGTATTTTCAGGCTGAATAGCTACTTCTAAATTAATATCTATATGTTTATCTCCTTCATATTGTAAATAATCAAAAACTTTTGGTTCTTGAACAGGTCCTTCAACTCTAAATGGCTCAAGCGCATCTAAAGTTACTATCCATGGTGAAATAGATGAAGCAAAGTTTTTAGCTAAAAATGGTCCTAGTGGTACGTATTCCCACTTCTGAATATCTCTGGCACTCCAATCGTTAAAAATACACATTCCAAAAATGTAATCGTCCGCTTCTTTTGTAGAAATAGATTGACCCAACGCTTTTCCATTGTATGTAACAAAAGCCATTTCCAACTCAAAATCCAACAATTTACAAGGACCGAACACAGGAGGTTCATTATCATTTGGTTTTTGTTGTCCTTTTGGTCGGTGTATAGGTGTTCCTGAAACTACTATTGATGATGACCTTCCATGATAACCAACAGGGATATGTTTCCAGTTGGGAAGTAAAGCGTTGTTTGGATCTCTGAACATGCAGCCTACATTATAAGCATGTTGTTCACTGGAATAAAAATCGGTATAATCTCCAACTCTAACAGGCATCAGCATTTCTACTTCATTAATAGCATATAAAGCTGCTTTAATTTTGTCGTTATCTTTATTGGCAGCATTTTCAAGACTAAAAATAGCTGAAATTTCATCCCTAACCTGACGAGTAAACGATTTACCTAATTTGATAAAATTATTTAATTTGTATGATTTAAACACATCCGAATCCACATCAAAATACCCCAACTTAGCCAATTGATGAAGATTAATTACGGTATCTCCAATTCTACTGGCCACAAAAACTTGTTTGCCCGATTTTGCCACTCCAAAAGGTATATTCTGAATGGGAAAATCACTATTTTCAGGTACTTCTATCCAACTTTTTAATTCCGGGTTGTTTGCTTTAATCATAGTTTTTATTATTTTTTAATTTAGTTATTAATTTTAGAATGAAGACAAAAGTCGGTCTTCAAAATTTCTTCTATTCCCCTTTAAACAATGGAAACTGCTCCATTAAATTATTTATTTCTTCTCTTACGTTAGCAATGGTTTTTTCATCTTTATGCGTAATTACCAAATCCATCCAATCTACAATTTTAACCATGTCTTCTTCCATCAAACCTCTTGTGGTAACAGCCGCTGTTCCTACTCTAATTCCTGAAGTAACAAACGGAGATTTATCATCAAAAGGCACCATATTTTTGTTAACCGTAATATCAGCCTCCACCAATAAATTCTCAGCTTCTTTTCCGGTAATGTTTTTAGAGCGCAAATCAATTAACATACAATGGTTGTCAGTTCCTCCGGAAACAACACCATAACCTCTTTTCATTAATTCATCAGCCATAACTTTGGCATTTTTTATTACTTGCTGACAGTAACTCATGTATTCTTCCGACAATGCTTCTTTAAAAGCTACCGCCTTAGCTGCAATAACATGTTCTAAGGGACCACCTTGCGTGCCCGGAAAAACTGCACCATCCAACATAGCCGACATCATTTTAACCTCTCCTTTTGGCGTTTTAATTCCCCATGAGTTTTCAAAATCTTGCCCCATCATAATTAAACCACCTCTTGGCCCTCTAAGGGTTTTGTGTGTGGTAGTAGTAACTACATGACAATGAGGTAGCGGGTCGTTTAATAAGCCTCTAGCAATTAAGCCAGAAGGATGCGAAATATCTGCTAACAATAAAGCACCTACTTTATCGGCTAATTTTCTCATGCGTTCATAATCCCAATCGCGAGAATAAGCAGAAGCTCCAGCAATAATTAATTGAGGTTTTTCTTCTAAAGCAATTTTTTCCATTGTTTCATAATCTACTCTTCCACTTGTTTTATCTACTCCATAAAATGAAGTTTCATATAATTTTCCTGAAAAATTTACAGGAGAACCATGCGTTAAATGTCCACCATGCGATAAATCGAAACCAAGAATTTTATCTCCTGGTTTTAATACTGCCAACATAACGGCTGCATTTGCTTGCGACCCCGAATGAGGTTGAACATTTACCCATGCCGCATTAAATAATTCTTTTGCTCTGTCTATTGCTAACTGCTCAATTTCATCTACTACTTCGCAACCTCCATAATAACGCTTAAAAGGTAAGCCTTCAGCATATTTATTGGTTAGCACGCTTCCCATAGCTTGCATCACCTGAGAACTAACATAATTTTCTGAAGCAATTAGCTCCACACCTACACTTTGGCGGTGTTCTTCTTCTTGAATTAAATCAAAAACAACAGTATCCTTTATCATTAATAACAGCTTAAATAAATATTGCCGCAAAGGTATAAATATTTTGATGTGTTATAAAGTTTATAACTTCATTTGTATAAAGAAAAAATCGCAAAAATAAATTAAGCAGCTAAAGTGCTTTTATTTACACAGGAAACAAAAAACTTCTTACCAAGTAGAAAATGGAGAGCCAAAGCTGTTATCGAAACCGGCTCCAATGCCGGAATTAAAACCTCCAAATCGGTTATAAGGATTAAACCTATCGTTTACTCTAACTTCGCCAGTAACAGTGAAACCACTAGGTGATTTATATTGTACAAAACCTGAGTAACCTACTCTATCCATTGGAGAAATATTGTTGCTAGAATAAGCATAATGATGATTGTTAAAGCTTATTGCATTATAAAATACAGAACCTCCTGCCGCCCATCTTTCATCTATTTGGTATTTAGCTGCAACATAGCCATAAAACTGAGAGATATTACCTGTAAAAGACTGGTAACCAAAGTCTGTAAACATAGGCATATTATTGGCACTTACATTTTGATAGTTAACTCCTGCATTTACACTCCATTTTTTGGAAAGCTGATACGTAACCGAAGGATTGTAATAGGTTCCAAAGCTCCCGTTAGACATTATCATTGCTCCAAATCTAAAATTATAATTCAGTTTATCTATCGGGCTTAAAGAATCGTAAGGAACTACATATTCATCGCCTTGGCTGTACATTAAGCTATCAGATTTATTCGTTTGAGCTGATAAACCAACAACAAACATCAGCACTATTGCAGTAAATAGAATATGTTTAGAAAAGCTTTTCACAAGTGCTCTTTTTAAGAATTGAGGTAAAATTACATAATTTTTAATTCTCTTTATCCATAATAAACGTTAAAAAAATATGGCACAATAGTTGAAATGAAATGATTGTTAGTTTTTAATTAAAAGTTTTAGGTTTGAAAAGGTCTTTGGGAGTAAAATCCCAAAGGCTTTTTTTATTTTTTAATTCTTCTTTGAAAAAGGCTGTAAAACGATCTGAAAAACTCACCAATATTATCAAACTCTTCTTTATAAGAAATACCAACACCTTGTGTATAAGGACTATTTATTTCTAATAAAGAAAACTGATTGGATTTATTAAATGCTTTCACTCTTAGCTTTCCGTCTTTTGAAATTTTATACTCCAACACCACATCACCAATAAGGTTATTCGTATTTTGATTTACGGTAGAACCATTTTGTCTATCAGCAATTCCAAAGTTAGAATCTATAATTAACCTATCATTTAGTAGTTGTGTAGAAAGTGCCAACTCAAACTCTTGCGGAGAAATTTCATCTCCCGGACGATAGTTTACACCTATATCAAACTCGTTACTAATTTTAGAGAGCCAATTACTTAATTGATTCGACAACAACTCACTTGTTGCCGTTTTTTCAAGTCCGGCATTTCCGGCAACACCATCTACACCCGGAGGTGGTAAAAACCTATTTAATACCAATAAAGAGAACACTTGTCGGTTTAGCTCCTGAATATTTTCTTCATGACTACTAACGTACAACACACTTTTAACCTTACTTTTTGTATCTTCATCAGCTGTAGGCAACACAATATCAAAGTTGATATCCGGTGCCAATAAAGAATTTTTCATATGTAATACTAAGTCTACGGGAATTCTTTTTTTCAACACATCAGAAGTGTCCATAGACATTAATAGATCATATAATCTTGCCCGTGTTCTATAAGATGCACTAATGTCAACCTGAGCATCTAATGGATCTCCATTCCATTTTATTGTTCCACCCTCAAGCAGATTAAACCTTTTGTTAATTACGTTTTGAAGCGTAAAAAGATAATCTCCGCTTTTTACAACATAATCTCCAAAAATAGAAAAATCTCCTGCGGAATTAATTTCTAATTTTAAGTTGCCATTTCCCCTACTCTTCATTATGTCTCCAATTTTTTCATCAAAGATCAATCTTATTTCAGCATCATCTGTAACTTTTAAATCAAATGTCATAAAGTAGTTAGACAAGTCAACTTCTTCTTCAACCATATTAGCTAAGGCTGATGAATCAATTTTTGTAACAAAAGTGATATAGTTATTTTCTTCAATTTCTTCACTGCCATCAAGAGGTATATTAAATATGGTATTTTTTGAAGTGGTAATATTAGCTTCAATACCTGTTTTAGAGGTATATTGGTCATAATTTATCCCAACAACACCACTAGCAAAAGCAATTCCGTAATAATCGGGATTATCCAGTCTACTTGTGTTAAGTACCATAAAATCTTCTAACCGCATACCCAAATCGAAACTGAAGTTCTTAAAATTATTGTGAAGTAAGGTTGCTGTACCATATGCTTTGTTTTTTCTTTCATCAAAAAAAAGTGCATTGTCAAACGAAATCATATCAGGCATTACTTTAATTAAAAGTGATGGTACTTCGTACTTAGTTTTTAAATAGTTTACTGTTCCGCTTGTTCCTATTAAACTAATTTTTCCATCAAATTCAGGAGCATTCATACTTCCTTTAACTTGAATATTAGCGGTAGCTTTACCGTCTAAATCGGTTACATAATCTTTTACATAAGCATCTAAAATACTAAGTTCTGTTTGATTTAGTGTTATTAAAAAATCTAAATTGTCTTCGATAGATTTATTGGTATAGTAATATCCGTACACAATAATGGAAGGCATTCTTTCATTAAAGAATTTAGCATCAATATTTAAGGCTTCTTTTTCTGTAATCCATTTAGATTTAATATTTCCTTGACCTATTAGATAATCATTCAATTTAAATTTATTTATATTTAAATCTGATGTAAATAGTAGTTCATTATTCATTTTTTCAAGTGATGCGACTCCATTAAAAACGCCTTCTAGTTTCGCAGCATTTTGGGGTATTAACGACTTGAATAATCCTAAATCAAAATTTTCAAACATCACGTCCATTTGCTGCTTACTATTATCATTGCTAATGGTGCCATCTACAATTAATTTTTGATTTTCATTAGCAAACTTAAAGTTAGAGATGCTTATACTATTGGTATCTATAACAATTGTATTTCCATCTGAAAGTTGCCATTGTAAATTATCTAAATAAATATAAGCATTGCTAAAACTACTGGTAATTTGTTCTCTCTGAAAATAAGTAACATTATTTAATGATGCATCAAGAGACCTTCCACTTAATGTATCATTTAACCAAGTTATATCCGTAATTAAACTATCATCCCTCAATATTCCTGATAATTTAAAATCATTCATAAAAAGACTATCCACATTAAATACTAATACTTTACCAATCTCAACATCAAGTTCTAATTGACTGTTGTCAGCTTTTCCATTTAATTTTATAGTCTTAAACTTATTTCCGTAGGCACTAACACTATCCGCACTTCCACTTACAACTAAATGATTAGCGTTAGAATTATATTCTCCAACAACAGTAGTGTTTGTCCCGAATCTAACATCATTAAAAAACAATTTAGTTAAAATGTCTGTATTTAAAATAGTGGCTTTAAAATTGAAGTTGTTAGTAATTTTTTCAGGAGTGTAAATTTCTTTATTTTGAGATGGCAAATAAGTATATATAATATTATTTATTATAGCTCTAAAGTCTGTAAATTGGTAGTTTCCATTTACTGTCATGGTAGCAAAGTCTGAATTTAAGTGAATAGCCTTAGAACCATTAGTTTTGATAGATTTTAAATAAGTATTAGGAATGAAAATAGTGTCTAATTTATCAATATAGTTAGTATTGTGCATTTCAACTTCACCAACGATGTTGTCAATATTATTTCCTATTAAATCTATTTTTACATCAGTAGAAAAACGAGTATTCATTTTTTCTTTAGTTTCAATCAAGTTTAACTTAGCTAACTTGGCTTCTTTTATCTCTGAAGTAAATTGTAAATGAGGTAATTCTCCCGAAAAATCAACATTTCCATTGAAATTAAAGGTTAGATTTTCATCCTTCATATCAAGAAAACCATCAAAAATTTGATTTTGAAAATTACCATCAACTGTTATATTAGAATAAGGATAATCTTTAATCTCAATCTTTTTAATTTTTCCGGTAAGCTTGGCATCTATATCTTTAAGCGAAAAACCACTCCCTACAATTTTAGTATTTAAAGCAATTTTTCCTATTTGTTTAGGTGCTTCAAAAAACTTACCTAAATGAAAGCTACGTGTACTTATTTTTCCTGAATAATAAGTTTTATCCGGTTTCATTTTTAAAGCTAAATCCGTTTGGATGTTACCTAAGGCTGTAGAAAAATTACCATAAGCAACAAAATCATTTAAAAAGCCTGAAACCTTACCTTTGAAATTAATATTTCCAAGGTGTTTCATGTTATCAGGTAATTGAATGAATGTTTCGCTAACAAAAGGATATAAAGGAATTTGTTCTAACCTCCTTTTTGAAGTAATCAAAGATTTAATATCTAGGTAAATAAAAATCTCATCAGGCTTGGGAATACCGCTTATGTCTGCGTTTCCACTAAAATAAGTACCATCATCAGTAGTTATAGATAAATTTCTACCCTTTAATTTGTCTAACCTTCCTTTCACATCACCATCCAGAATGACATATTTATTTAAACAATCTAATTCTTTAGTAAAAAAACAAATATCTCTAAAACTTACTTTGGATGAATCAAAATGTGATTCTATATCAACATTGGTAATAAATTCAGATAAATCAGCAAAACTATCTGTTGCAAAAACAACATCGCCATTTATAACAGAATTAGGAGTTTTTAACAACATCTTTTCAGCAAAAATTCCTTTATCAGAAATAGCAAAATCAGTAGTTAAATCATCCAACTGAAAACCTGATTTCTCATAAAAACTCATGTTATAAATTTCAGTTGCCACACCATTGGGAATGAATTCTATACCTTTCAACTTTGTGTTTAAATAATCGATTTCAACATGCTGATAATCTACTCCATAATCAACTGGTTTCACTCTATTATTGTGATAAATAAATTTACCTTTTGTGATGTCAACATCATTAAATTTAACCTCCCATTTTAAAGCTGTTGTATCCTTAGGTTCATCTGTTGAAAAATAATCAATAATAAAAAATAAATTATTACGTAAACTATCTTGGTGATGATGTAAGTTGAAAAATGGTTCTTTTAACGAGATGGACTTAATGTCAACTTTGTTATTACCCAAAGAAAATATACCAATTTTTGCTTCTATTTCATTAGCATAAAAAAGTGTATCATTATGCAAATCCTCAATATATAAATTGTTGATTTTTAAATTGTTAAAAAAAGAAACTTCAACATTTTCAACACTAATAGTGGTGTTAAGCTCTTTTGATAAATGATTAAGATACTTTTTTACTAAAAAAGTTTGGAACGCATTGTTATAAACCGTCAAAGAAAGAAAGATAGCTACAAGCACAACAAATGCAGCAACAAATAACATTATTTTATTTCTTTTTTTGATAGTTTTGAACTTTAATTTTGAGACTTCAAAAATACATTTAATGCATCAATCTTCCATAATAATTTTAGGAATAGAATCATCTTGCGATGACACCGCTGCTGCTGTAATCTCTGATGGCAAAGTCCTTGCCAACATTATAGCTAACCAAGAAGTACATAAAAAGTATGGAGGAGTAGTTCCTGAACTTGCTTCTAGAGCTCATCAGCAAAACATTGTACCCGTAGTAGATGCTGCTCTAAAAAAAGCAGGTATAAGCAAAAATGATATTACTGCCGTTGCTTTTACAAACGGACCAGGTTTATTAGGGTCTTTGTTAGTAGGAAGTTCTTTTGCAAAAACACTTTCAATTGGATTAAACATTCCTGCAATAGCTGTAAATCATATGCAAGGACATATTTTAGCACACTTTATTAAAGAATTGGATGAAGAAAAAGAAATGCCTGAGTTTCCTTTTTTGTGCTTAACCGTTAGTGGCGGACATACACAAATTGTTAGAGTAGATGATTTTTTTAAAATGGAAGTTATTGGCGAAACCATTGATGATGCTGCCGGAGAAGCTTTTGATAAAGTTGCTAAAATGCTTCAACTACCCTATCCCGGTGGTCCCTTGGTAGATAAATATGCTAAAGAAGGTAATCCTGATAGATTTTCATTTCCCCACCCTAAAGTAGATGGTTTGAATTTTAGTTTTAGTGGATTAAAAACTTCTGTCCTATACTTTTTACAAAAAGAACTTAAAACTAATTCCGATTTTATTTCCGATAACATAAAAGATATTTGTGCCGGAGTTCAAAAAACTATAGTTGATATACTTATTGAAAAATTGATGATAGCAGTAAAAAAAACCAATGTTAGGCAGATTGCTATCGCAGGTGGAGTTTCTGCTAATTCAGGATTAAGAAGTGCTCTTCAATCCCTTACAAAAAAAGATATAAAAGTATTCATCCCTAAATTTGAATACTGCACCGATAATGCAGCTATGATAGCTATTACCGGTTATTACAGTTATTTAGAAAATCATGATTTTTCTAAAAATTTCACACCAAACGCTAGAATGAAGCTATAAATTGCTTATTTTTATCGACAAATCCAACCTAACTAATTTTTTATCTTTGTGATAGCAATTGATTATATAGAGACCGAAACGGCCATTTTAGAGCTTAGAGAAGGTTATTTGTACATTGCTTTCAAAGAAGATGTTATTGTTGAATTAGAACACGTTATTGCTAACAAAGAAGCCAGAGAAAAAATTCAACAAGGAAAAAAAATGTTAGTACTCGGAGATATCCGTAAAATGTGGCACATTTCAAAAGCAGCTCAAGATTATTTAGCAAGTAAAGAAGTAACCAATTTAAATATTGCTATGGCTATCTTAACAAGCTCCCTAATGACAGTATTATTAGCTAATTTTTTCATTAAATTTAAAAAACCGGCTACTCCAACCAAAATGTTTAATAATGAAGAAAAAGCTATCAAGTGGTTATTATCATTTGAACATTAACCCTTCAGCTTCTCATTTTCAAGAAATATTTTGTGCTTCAATTTCTTAATGTTAGTTATTGAAATAAGGTTTATAACATCAATTTTCAGTAATTTCGCCACTTTAATTTTGCTTTATGAACAAAACATTATCCAACAGAATTAACAACTTAAGCGAGTCACAAACCCTTGCTATGACAAGATTGAGTAGAGAACTACAGGCTGAAGGAAAAGACGTAATTAGCCTAAGTATTGGAGAACCTGATTTTGATACGCCTCAACTTATAAAAGATGCCGCTAAAAAAGCAATAGATGAAAACTATACGCACTACACGCCAGTTCCGGGTTATCCCGAACTAAGAAAAGCTGCGGCAAACAAGTTAAAAAGAGATAATAATTTAGATTATTCTTTTGAACAAATAGTGGTTTCTACAGGTGCAAAACACTCTCTTACTAATTTAGCATTAAGCATTTTAAACCCAGGTGATGAAGTTGTTTTATTGGCTCCTTATTGGGTAAGCTATATAGAAATGATAAAAATTGCTGAAGCTACCCCTGTAATTGTAAACACTACTATTGAAACCGATTTTAAAATTACTATCGATCAACTTAAAAATGCCATTACGCCTAAAACCAGAATGATTTGGTTTAGCTCCCCTTGCAACCCTAGTGGCTCTGTTTATACTAAAGAAGAACTATTCGCAATTGCTGAATTGGTGAAAAATTATCCCGATATTATTATTGTTTCTGATGAGATTTACGAACACATTAATTTTGTTGGTAAACACGAAAGTATTGCTCAGTTTGATTTTATAAAAGATCAAGTAGTGGTGGTAAATGGCGTTTCTAAAGGGTTTGCCATGACAGGCTGGAGAATTGGCTTTATTGCTGCTCCAAAATGGGTAGCCGATGCTTGCACTAAAATGCAAGGTCAGTTTACTTCAGGAACTTGTAGTATTGCCCAAAAAGCGGCTCAAGCAGCTTTAGAAGCTGACACTTCTATTGTAAATGATATGGTGGCTGCTTTCCAAAAAAGAAAAGAGTTGGTGTATGATTTAATGAAAGACATTCCCGGAATTAAAATGAACCAACCTAAAGGTGCTTTTTATTTTTTTCCAGATGTTTCTTCTTACTTTGGAAAGTCTTATAACGGAGAAGTGATAAAAGATGCAACAGATTTATGTATGTTTTTATTAAACAAAGGTTTAGTGGCATTAGTTAGTGGCGATGCTTTTGGAAACCCAGAATGTTTAAGAATTTCTTATGCTACTTCTGAAGAAGTACTAAAAGAATCCATCAACAGAATTAAAAACACCTTAGCTTTATTGAAATAATTGTAATTTACGAATGAACCCAACAAAAAAAGTAGCTTTATATACCCTCGGTTGTAAACTGAATTTTTCAGAAACTTCTTCTATTGCCAGAATGTTTCAAGAAGAAGGTTTTGCAAGAGTTGATTTTAACGACACACCTGATGTTTTTGTAATAAACACTTGTTCGGTTACCGAAAATGCTGACAAAAAATGTAAGCAATTAGTAAAAAAAGCCAAAAAAATAAATCCTGATGCATTTGTTGCTATAATTGGCTGTTATGCTCAATTAAAACCTGAGGAGATTGCTCAAATTCATGGTGTAAACATGGTGCTTGGTGCCGCAGAAAAATTCAAAATTGTTGATTATTTTAATCAGCAAGAAAAAAGCGAAATTGCTCAGGTACATGCTTCAAAAATTAAAGAAGCAAAAGATTTTATTCCTTCTTATTCTCATGGCGACAGAACACGTTCTTTCCTTAAAATACAAGATGGTTGCGATTACTTTTGTACTTTTTGTACCATTCCATTGGCGAGAGGTAAAAGTAGAAATCAATCCATAGCCGAAACAGTAAAAGTTGCCGAAGAAATTGCTAAAACTAACATTAAAGAAGTAGTTCTAACTGGTGTAAACATTGGGGATTTTGGTCAAGGAGAAGGTAATGAAGATTTTTTCCAATTGGTTCAAGCTTTAGACAAAATTGATGGCATTAATAGATACAGGATATCATCTATAGAACCCAATTTACTGAGTAATGATATAATTGATTTTGTTAGTGAATCTGACAAATTTATGCCTCATTTTCATATTCCGCTACAATCCGGTTCCAACAAAATATTAAAAATGATGCGTAGAAAATACCTCAAAGAATTATATTCCGAAAGGGTTTATCGTATTAAAGAAAAAATGCCTCACGCTTGTATTGGTGTAGATGTTATTGTTGGTTTTCCTGATGAAACTGATGAAGATTTCTTAGAAACTTACAACTTCTTAAATGAATTGCCTATCTCCTACTTGCATGTATTTACTTATTCCGAAAGACAAAATACAACTGCGATTAAACTAGATAATCCGGTACCGAAAGAAGTAAGAAGCGAAAGAAGTAAAATGTTGCACATTCTTTCTGAAAAGAAAAAAAGATATTTTTATGAGCAGTTTTTAGGTAAATCATTTAATGTTTTACTGGAAGCCGAACAACACGAAGGCTTTTTAAATGGTTTTACTGAAAATTACATTAAAGTAAAAGTTCCTTACGAGACTGCCTTAGAAAACACCATACAACAAATTAACATAAACACTATTGATTCAGAAAATGTTGCAGAAGGAGAGTTAATTTTAAATTACAAATTAGAGGTTTAAAATTAAAACCATTAAACTTATAAACTTCAAACTAAAAAAATGTTTCCATTCCTATCAGATTTAATTAACTACTTATTCGGATTTTCTTTTTCGTTTCCATTGCCCATGTTTGGGTTTATGGTAGCCTTAGCCTTTATAGCCGCTAATTTACTTTTTGTACAGGAAATGAAAAGAAAAGAAGCTGATGGATTATTATCTGCCGATACGATAAAAGTAATTAAAGGCAAAAAAGCATCTGTAAATGAATTGCTTAGCAACGGACTTTTCGGTTTTGTTATCGGTTATAAATTAGGAGGAATTATTTTAAATTATGCTCAGGCTGCTGAAGACCTACAGTCTTACGTAATGTCTTTAGAAGGAAATTTACTTTCAGGGATTATATTGGCAGCCGTATTAGCTTATCTAAAATATAGAGAAGCAGAAAAAAACAGGTTACCGGAACCTAAAGAAGTAACAGAAATTGTTCGTCCTTACCAACATGTGGGCAACATGACTTTTATTGCTGCCATTGGCGGGATTTTAGGAGCTAAAATCTTTGATGCTGTTGAGGATTTAGAAAGATTAATGGAAGATCCTATTGGAGTAATTTTATCAGGTTCGGGATTGAGTATTTATGGCGGATTAATAATTGGTGGTGGTGCTGTAGTATATTATGCTCATAAAAAAGGGTTGAAATTAGTACATGTTATAGATGCGTGTGCTCCGGGGTTAATGCTCGCTTACGGAATTGGCAGAATTGGTTGTCAGCTTTCGGGTGATGGCGATTGGGGAACCACCAATGAATTGTCTATACCTGAAGCAATAAGCTTTTTACCTGATTGGATGTGGTCTTTTACTTATCCTCACAATGTGAATGGCGAAGGAATTTTAATAGCAGGTTGTGAAGGTAAATATTGCTACGAATTGGCTACGCCTGTTTGGCCTACTCCATTTTACGAAACCGTAATGGCTTTCATGATTTTTGGTGGTTTATGGGCTTTCAGAAAAAAAATAACTACACCCGGAGTTATGTTTTCTTTCTACCTTATTTTTAATGGTATTGAACGTTTTTTAATAGAAAAAATAAGAATTAACCCTGACTATAATATTTTTGGAATGAAAGCTACACAAGCAGAAATTATTGCCGTATTGCTTATTATCGTTGGAATTGGTGGGGTTTGGTATGCTAAGAAATCCTACAAAGGAGCTACAAAGTGAAGAAATAAACCATGTTCATTCAGGTGATTTATACTGTACTCTACTCTAAAAACGACATCATAATAGGTAACAAAATCTAACGCTACTCCTGCACTATATAGATGAGTATTATTCAACGGATTTGTTTTACTCAACTCTCGGTCATACACATAACCTGTATCGAAAAACAACCCTGAATAAACAGAAAGGGGTACTTTCTTAAATTTCTCAGAAAACAAAAAAGGTAGATACGTAATTTTATTATCTACTAAAGCATACCTAAACTGTGTTTTGGCTAATCCGTAATGCTCCCCGTGAATTACATAAAACTCATACCCTCTTACTAAATTATTGTTATAACCCAATCCACCCAACAAATAAAATGGCGGACGTTCTAACGAATATTTGCCTTTGGTATATACAGCAAAATAAGTTCTGCTACCCATTTTCCAATATTTACGTAGAGAAAACAATCCATACAAAGCGTCTATTTCATGGTCGGAAATTCCAAATCCATTTTTAATTACATTAAATTCAGCGAAATACCCTTTTGTAGGATAACTTTTAAAGTTTCGTTTATCTCTTTTAAAAGAGTATAAAAAGCTAAACAAACTGGTATTGTTGTCTTTTTTCTCTAAAAATTCATCCGAAAGAGCAAAAACAGTATCAGCAATACTGAAATAATGATGTCTTATTTCAAAAGAATGTAAGTTATATAACTTGGGGCGATACTCGTAATTTATTCTGGAAACAAATTGTTCTTGCAAATAAAGCTCATCCATTTTTATAAAATCTCTTTTGTTATCAGTGGTTCCATACATTACCTCATGGTTTCTGTTGTAATTAAACCCCACCATAAAGCCTTGTGTTTGTTTTTTATTAAGATAAGGAACATGATAACGAAACTCCGCTTTTTCGGTATAACCACCTTGAGCTTTAAACACCAAACGCTCTTTCCTTCCTCTAAAATTTTCTTTGGCTAGGTAAAGGCCATAGTTTACCCTATCAAAATTTTTAGTTTCCCACCAGGTATTAAAGTTCGTTTCTTGCACTTCAAAAATTGGTAATGGCCACCAATACCAACGTTCTTCCACAGTAACATAAATAGAAATAATTTCATCAGTAAAATATACTACATCAACATTTACAAAATTAAAAAGCAAGGTGTTCATTAAATTACTTTGCGTTCTTTCCGTAATGTAATTAAGCTTATTTTTAGAAATAGTATCGTTTATACTAAAAGGAAACTCTCTTTCAATAATATGATTTCTAGTGGTTTTATTACCTATGATTTTATATTCTACCACTACAACAGCCGTATCCATATTAATACCTTCTGCACTTGCTTTTGTCGGGTTAAAAACAATCAATAAGAACAACATCCATACTATTGGATAAAAATAAGTGGAGCGAAAAAGCATTTAATTAAGGGTTTAAAAACCTCATGAATTCATCATATCTGTTTTGTAAATCTTTCTGATAATCAGTTTCGTTATATGAAGCGGTAATAGTATAGTTAAACCTTTCGAAAGTGGCTAAAATTCTGGTAATTTCGTTTTTATTTATTTTTAAGGTTACTTCCAGCTTAGTAGAATCAGGGTGTGAAGTAATAAATGAAGCCAATATTTTAGCATTATCAGATTCAACAATTTTGGCAATTTCTGCTAATGAATAATCATTTATGTTTAATTGAATAGTAATAATACTCCCTTGATTGGCAATAGAAACTGTTTCTGAAAAGAATTTTAAAATACTATTAATAGTGATAATCCCCAAAAACTTATCATTAGCACCTAAAACCGGTAATAAATCCACTTCATTTTGAACTATTAATGAAATAATCTCAAAAACATGCTGGTTTTCGTGAACATAAGGCTTCTTAAACATAAGGTTGTAAGAGCTAATTAAATCGTCAATATTGCTTCTATCTAATAATTGCGTTTCTTCTATCATACCCAAATATTCGCCATTATTAACCACAGGAAGATCGGTTACTTTAAATTCTTCCATCCAATCTAACGCTCTACTACCTTTATCGGATAGTTTTAATGGTGGTATCTCATAAGTAATTAATTGAGAAGCTATCATAATCAAAAATTGTTTATACTTTTGTCTTTATTATTTGCTTTGATATCAACCAAGAGGCAATTTTGTAAAAATACTAAAATATTACAATGACAAAGTTAAGTGTTAATATTAATAAAATTGCAACCATTAGAAATGCTCGTGGAGGAAATTTACCCAATTTAGTTCAGATGGCTAAAGATTGTGAAAAATTTGGTGCTGAAGGAATTACTGTCCACCCAAGACCAGACGAAAGACATATTAAATACAAGGATGTTTATGATTTAAGTCCGGTAGTAACCACAGAGTTTAATATTGAAGGTTTTCCAAACACTAAATTTATTGAGTTAGTATTAGATGTTAAACCCACTCAAGTTACTTTGGTTCCAGACCCTCCTGGAGTACTAACTTCTAATGCAGGTTGGGACACCGTAAAACAAAAAGATTTTTTAAAGGAAGTGATAAACACCTTTAAGCAACAAAACATTAGAACTTCTATTTTTGTAGATACCAATTTAGAAAACATAAAAAATGCCGTTGATACCGGAACTGATAGAATAGAATTTTATACCGGTCCGTATGCAGAAGATTTTTCTACTGACAAAGAAAAAGCCATTGCTCCTTATGTTGAAGCGGCTAACCTAGCTCATTCGTTAGGATTAGAAATAAATGCCGGACACGATTTGAATTTGGATAACTTAACTTATTTTAAAAGTAAGATTCCTTATTTAAAAGAAGTATCTATCGGACATGCATTAATTTGTGATGCCCTGTATTTTGGCATGGAATTAACTATAAAAAAATATTTAAACTGTTTAAAATAAAACTTATGAAAATATTTATCCCCATATCAATACTGATAGTTTTTGCTGCCTGCAAATCAACTAAAGAAACAACTACAGAAGTGACTAACAAAACCAACACTACAGAAACGACTAAAACTAACGTTAGCCCAACTTTTAAAGAAGTTATTTATAGCACGCTTAGCGAAGGCAATAATGGTGGCTTTATGGGCAAACAAAATGTAGTGATAACTTCTCAAGAAAAATTTGAAGAAGTTTGGAACGAAGCTTATTCTAACTACATGAAAAAACCTACTGTTCCTGTTGTAAATTTTGAAAACAGAATGGTATTATTGACTACAATGGGAGAGCAGAACAATGGTGGCTTTTCTATAAAAGTGGCTTCAATAACAGAGCACGATAACAATGTAATGGTTATTGTAGAGGAAAACATTCCTGATAATAATTGTATGACCACTTCTGTAATTACTTTCCCTTACGAAATAATTGAGATGCCTTATACATTAAAAACAATAGTTTTTAAAAATGTAGAGAAAATCTATACTTGCGAAGAAGAATAAATCTTACTCCACTCCTAAATAAGGACTGATTTTTTCAATAGTAGCTTTGTCCAACAAATGAAGTTTGTTTAAATCTGCCACAGATTTATAACTACCATTGGCTTTTCTATATTTTTCAATAGCATTGGCAATTTTCCAATTGATGTACGGATGTTGTTTTAACACATCAGCAGTAGCTTTATTAATATTAATTTTTTGAACTCTATCAGAAACCACAATTTGTGGTAAAGCGATTTGATAAGTTTCTTCTGAAAGCCCCCAAACTTCTTTCAATTGTTCTTTAGCAATAAAACCTCCAAGCAAATCTCTATACTTAATTATTCTACTTGAATAAGCAGGTCCAATACCTTTTATATTCGTAAGCATGGCACTATCGGCTGTGTTAATGTCAATTTTCTGCGAATAATCCTTTTTCTCAAACTTATTTTCAACAGATTTTTTTACTGACTTATCGTTTTGATAATTGGTTTTCTCAATGGTTTCTGGTAATAAAATATGAGGGAAAAGCAACTCATAATGTTTATCACTAATGCCGTAAATCTTTTTTATATCAGCTTTGATTTTCCAATTTCCGCCTTTAGCTTTATAATTATTAATAATTTTTATTTGCCAATCTCTAAATCCTAATTGCTTCCATTCTTCATCAGAAATGGTATTAGGATCAAAATCAAACAGAGTGATGGATAATGCTTGTTTATTTTTTTGTTGGTAAGTTTGCTTTTGCTCGTTTTCCTGCTCATTCAACTCTTTTTCAAAAGCTAAAATTGCATCTTCATACTCCGTAAAATCAGGTGTGTTTTGTTGTTTTAGATAATCAACAAAAGGAAAAGAAAATAGTATTAATAAAAGAATAATGAGTAAAACAATTACTCCTCTTTTTTCACTTTTGGTGAAAGAAAAGTATTCTTTTATGCTCATCTATTTAGAATTAACAAAAGATTTAATACCTTTTTTGTATTTTTTTAATTCATCACTAACCTTAGATGATAATAGAACTAATCCAATAATATTAGGGAAAACCATAGCAAAAATCATAGCATCAGAAAAATCTATTACTGCGCCTAAACCTATTGACGCACCTACAATTACAAAGAAAACAAATAATAATTTATAAGTTATATCCATTGCTTTTCCTTTACCAAATAGGAATTTCCAAGCTTGTAAACCATAATAACTCCATGATAACATGGTTGAAACAGCAAATAATACAACTGCAATGGTCAATACCCAAGAGAATCCCGGAATTACAGTATCAAAAGCCGAAGCTGTTAAGTTAACACCTTCCACATTTCCTTGTCCGTATTCAAAAAAGCCTCCTTCAATATTAGTAATGATGATAACTAGAGAAGTCATCGTACAAATTACAACTGTGTCAATAAAAGGTTCTAATAAAGCTACCACACCTTCACTTGCTGGAAATTTTGTTCTAACAGCCGAGTGAGCAATTGCAGCAGAACCTACTCCCGCTTCATTTGAAAATGCTGCTCTCTGAAAACCAACAATTAAAACACCTACAACACCACCTAAAGCAGCATCAGGAGAAAAAGCTCCATCGAATATCATCCCAAAAGCTGTTGGAATTAAGGAGAAGTTCATTCCTAAAATTATTAATGCCGCACCAACATAAATAGCTGCCATAAAAGGAACAACTTTTTCCGTAACCGAACCAATTCTTTTAATTCCACCAATAATTACTACTCCAACAATAATTGCCATTATAATACCTAATCCAAAACCTGCAAAACCACTTTCAATCCCTAAACGTTGTATAATCTGTGCAGCTGCCTGATTGGCTTGAAACATATTTCCACCTCCAAAAGAACCACCCACACACATTATTGCAAAAAATACAGCTAATATTTTTCCTATTACTCCTAATCCTTTTTCTTTTAATCCTTTTGATAAGTAATACATTGGCCCACCATGCACCGTTCCTTCAGGAGTAACTTCTCTGTATTTTACACCAAGTGTACATTCTGTAAATTTTGATGCCATACCTAAAAAACCGGCAATAATCATCCATAATGTAGCTCCAGGTCCTCCCAACGCTACAGCAACTGCAACTCCTGCAATATTTCCTAACCCAACTGTTGCAGACAATGCTGCTGTTAATGCTTGAAAGTGAGAAACCTCCCCTTCCCCTTCACTTCTTTCATGTTGAACTGTTTCAAATACATTTCCTCCCGGTGTTGGATCTCCTTCTGCTAAATCTGCTGTATGTTTATCAATTCCATCATAATCTCCTTTAACAATTTTAATAGCTGTTTTTAATAATGTAAAATTGGCAAACCTAAAATACAACGTAAAATACAACGCTCCTCCAATTAAAACAATTAGAACTATAGGAACTGAATATCCTCCAAAAGTTATAGGATAAAAGATCACTGTTCCTACCGCATCTGCTATAGGTCTAAAAAATGAATCTATTTTTTGATCAATACTCATTTCTTCCCCTTGATTTTGAGCAAAAGAAAAAATTGGCATAAACCCCGAAAGAACAGTTAGCAGTAATGTCTTAATTTTTAGCATAATTGAGTTATTAATTTTTGAATTCGTCCAAAAGTAGTAAAATATTAATTGAATGACAAAAACACTTTTTTAAATGTTTTCATTAGTTTTAAACTAAACATTCTTCACCATATAATGAAGTTGTTTAAAATCCACTCTTTAAATTAAGAATTAATGTAGTAAGTTTACGTTTTCAAATCGTTGATATGATTTCGGTGCTTATTCCAATATATAATTATGATGTAACCCACTTTGTTGAAACACTTTACCAACAAGGGAAAGCTTCGGGAATAAATTTTGAAATAATTTTAATGGATGATGCTTCTTCCGACAATTTCAGGAAAATTAATCGGCAATGGCAAACGAAACCGGAAATTAATTATATACAATTAGAACAAAATGTAGGTAGAGCTAAAATTAGAAATCTGTTAGCCGAAAAAGCGCAATATGATTTTTTACTTTTTCAAGATTGTGATGCAGAAATTGCATCTCCCTCCTATTTTGAAAATTACCTTACTCAATGCCAAGAAAATAAAGTTGTTTGTGGTGGAACCATTTATAAAAAAGAAGCTCCAAAAGACAGCTCATTAATGCTTAGATGGAAATACGGTAAAGAACGAGAAGAAAAATCTGCTGAAAAAAGACAACAACAACCAAATGCAGCTTTTACCACCAATAATTTTTTAATCCCAAAGAAAATTTTTAACACCATTAAATTTGATGAAAGCTTAATAAAATATGGACATGAAGATACCTTATTTGGTTACGAATTGTCTCAACAAAACATTATTATTCATCACATTAACAATCCGCTTATACATGTTGGTTTAGAAAGTGCAGCTGTTTTTTTACAAAAAACTGAAGAAGGTATAAAAAATCTTATTCAGATAATACAGACTAAAAAACCGGAAAAAAAGTTCTATCAGGATGTTAAATTGCTCTCTTACTTCTTAATAATTAAAGCTTACCGTTTAAATTGGTTGTTTAATTTGTTGTATCAACTTTTTTATCAAAAAATATATAAGCACCTGAAAAACAACACAAACCCTACCATAAAATATTTCGATTTATATAAAATTTTACTACTTAATTATTACTTCAACTTATCCTCAAAAAAACGTTAATAAAACAATTTAAGTCGATGTGTTTTAATTAGTAAAATCTATTAAATTTGGAGCTAATTATTTTTTTAGTAAAATTAGAAACTAAAACAAAACATGTCAGAAGAACAAACACCAGAAAGAGACGAAGAGTTTGATAACGATAATGGTGATAATTCATTAGGAAATGTAATTCACATTTCAGGAATGTACAAAGAATGGTTTTTAGACTATGCTTCGTATGTAATTCTTGAGCGTGCTGTACCTCATTTATATGATGGACTAAAACCTGTTCAACGAAGAATATTGCACTCCATGAAAGAAATGGATGATGGACGTTACAACAAAGTGGCGAACATTATCGGTAATACCATGAAATATCACCCTCATGGTGATGCTTCTATTGGCGATGCATTAGTTCAATTAGGTCAAAAAGATTTATTAATAGATTGCCAAGGAAACTGGGGGAATATTTTTACCGGTGACCGTGCTGCAGCTCCCAGGTACATTGAAGCCCGATTAACAAAATTTGCCTTAGAAGTTGTATTTAATGCTAAAACTACCACTTGGCTATCGTCTTATGATGGAAGAAATAAAGAACCTTTTACCTTACCTGTAAAATTTCCACTTTTATTAGCTCAAGGTGTTGAAGGTATTGCCGTTGGTATGGCTTGTAAAATCTTACCTCACAATTTTAATGAACTTATTGATGCCTCCATAGCTCACCTTAAAGGTAAAAAGTTTACCCTTCTGCCCGATTTTATAACTGGTGGATCGGCAGATTTTTCAGGTTATAATGACGGATTAAGAGGTGGAAGAGTTAAAGTAAGAGCTAAAATTGTTCAAGAAGATAAAACATTACTAAAAATTACCGAACTTCCTTTCGGAACAACTACAGATAAACTGATTGAGTCTATCTTAAAAGCAAATTCTAAAGGAAAAATTAAAATTAAAAAAGTAGAAGATAATACTTCCGAATTTGTAGAAATATTACTTCACTTGCCTTCAGGAGTTTCTCCTGATAAAATGATAGATGCACTGTATGCTTTTACAGATTGCGAAATATCTATTTCTCCCAATGCTGCAGTTATTGAAAACGATAAACCACAGTTTTTAGGAGTTACAGAAATGCTAAGACTTTCTACCGACCAAACGGTAGAACTGCTTAAAAAAGAGCTGGAAATCAGAAAAGGTGAACTGGAAGAGCAATGGCACTTTTCATCTTTAGAAAAAATCTTCATCGAAAATAAAATTTATGTAAAACTACATGGACTAGGTTACGAAGAAGCTATTACGCTTACACAAGAACTTTTAAAACCTTTTGAAAAACAGCTTATAAGAGCAGTTACGGAAGATGATGTAAAACACTTACTAGAAATTAAAATGAGACGTATTACTCGTCATGATGCAGAAAAAGCAGACGAGAAATTGTTATCGCTAGAAGAAGAATTAGCCAAAACCAAACATTACCTTGCTAATTTAATTGAATATGCCATTGATTATTTTAAAGAACTTAAAAAGAAATATGGTGAAGGCAGAGAACGTAAAACAGAAATTCGTTCTTTCGAAAATATTGATGCAGCGAAAGTAGCTGTAAGCAACGCCAAGTTATATGTTAATAAAGAAGAAGGTTTTATAGGACATAGTTTAAAAAGAGGCGAAGGAGAATTTGTCACCGATTGTTCTGATATAGATGATATAATTGTTTTCCGAGAAGATGGTAAAATGGTTGTTACCAAAATTGCTAATAAAACCTTTGTTGGTAAAGGAATTATTCATGTTGGCGTATGGAAAAAAGGTGATAAACGTACTATCTATAACATGATTTATCAGGATGGTAAAACCGGACCTTCTTATATGAAAAGGTTTGATGTTACTTCTATTACCAGAGATAAAGAATACGATTTAACAAAAGGTACAACAGGATCTAAAGTTCTTTGGTTTACTGCTAATCCTAATGGAGAAGCTGAAACGGTATTAGTAAAACTTCGTCCAAAAGCTAATGTTAGAAAACTAAAATTTGAAATAGATTTCTCCGAATTAGCCATCAAAGGCAGAGGAGCTAATGGAAATCGAGTAACGAAATATAGTATAGCTAAAATTGAACTGAAAGAAAAAGGTGTTTCTACCCTATCTGCCAGAAAAATTTGGTTTGATGATACTGTTCAACGTCTTAACTCTGAAGGCAGAGGTGAGTTTTTAGGTGAATTTGGTTCTGAAGATAAAATTCTTACCATTATGCAAAGTGGCGAGTATCAACTTACCGGTTTCGACTTATTTACTAAGTTTGATGAAGATATGATAGTTATTGAAAAATGGAACAGAAAAAAACCAGTAACTGCCATTTATTTTGATGGGGAAAAAGAACAATACAATGTGAAAAGATTCTTAATTGAACCTACCGATAAAAAAACATTGTTTATTACTGAACACGAAAAATCTTTCTTAGAAATTGTTACCACAGATTGGATTCCTCAAGTACAAATTAATTTTGCTAAAGTAAAAGGAGTAGAAAAAGAACCTGAAGTAATTAATTTAGAAGAGTTTATTGCTGTAAAAGGAATGAAAGCTATTGGAAATCGTTTAACTGCTCATAAAGTTAAAAATATAGATTTACTAGAACCATTGCCTTATGAGGAAATTGTTGAAGAAGTTTCTGAAGATGAGGCTGCACAACAAAATGAAGAAATAATTACTGAATCAACAAATAATGATGATTCCGGTACAGAACAAGATCAAATTAAGGAAAAAAATGCTACTCCTAAGCAACAAACTTCATCTGCTCATAAACCCAAGCCTATTAAGGATATTTCTGACGAAGAAGCTAGCCAAATGAAATTGTTTTAAAAAAAACAGCCATTAAAAAAATTTTAACGGCTGTTTTCAAATATAAAAATTGGGATTTTTACAAAGAATAATTATTTCCTGATAAATCAAATATTTTACTTGATTTCTTAGTTTTATTGGTTTCATGAGATGTTGTTGATACTCCATCCAACAACCTTAAGGCTAAAACCAATAACAAAATGGCAAAGAAGAATATCGCTATAAACATATCGTCCAAAATTTGATTTTCATCTACAAAAATACTATTTTTATCGAAATAAACAAATTTAATCGACAAAATTTAACAGTTCATCGAAAAAATTTAACATGAAAACCATTTATTTAATTAGACATGCAAAATCAAGTTGGGAAAACCATAGGTTATCTGATTTTGAAAGACCTCTAAACACTAGAGGTATAAATGATACTGAAAAAATAGGTAAGGAATTAAATAAATTAAACTTTAATCCTGAAAAAATAATAGCAAGCACATCAGTGCGCACTACAGTTACTATACAATTATTATGCGAACATATTAATTATAACTTTAAACAGGTAACGTTCAATTCAAAGTTATATCATCCTTCTAAAGAAAATTTTATACGCATATTAGAAGACTTACCTGACGAACTGGAAAGTGTTGCTTTGGTTAGCCACAATTATGGCATTTCTGAGTTTGCCGATTACCTTACCGAAAACTTTATGGAAGCAATGCCTACTTGCGCTGTAGTTTGTATTACCTTAGAAATTAATTCTTGGAAAGAAATTGTTAGAGGCTTAGGTACAACTAAATGGTATATTTACCCTAAAATGTTAAGGTAAATTTCACCTCTTCCCCTTCAGTAAGATATAATTCTGAAAACCGCCTACTTGTTTTTTGCCGCCAAAAATTTTCTGCTCTATAAAAGTAGCTAACCTTACTCTTGGTTTTTCATGTTTATGAATTTGTTCTCCCGGTTTGCGTTGATCAGAATAATTTAATTTTTCTGCCCAATCGAATTTGGCTATCCATTCTTTCATAACAGCAGGGTGCGTGTCATTAAATTTAGCTAATTTACCCAAGGCTCCATAAGAAAATTCTAAAGCTACATTTTCATAATTTTTATTGGCTTTTTCCTCTCCTTTATGTATCGTATCTAAAGCTTTTTTCTTTTTGGTCATGTATTCTGGCGGACGAACCCAACCATAATGATAAACTTCAGCGGGAATATTTACCACTTTTAGTTTATAGGTGTTTTCTTGCTGACGATAGTCTTTGCCATCAAAATCGGGTATTCTTCTAAAAGATTGTGCCGACTCCCATGAGTGAATGTCTTTATCATTTCTCACAATACGAATTTCTTTAGGGTACCAGTTGTGTGCAAAGTGATAGTGATTATAGTCGCCCCAAAAGTGTTTGTAGTTAAACAAAAAACCTTCTACCTCTTTATCATTTAAATATTGTTCGCACTTTTGTTTAATAACGGGTAAATATTTTTCGTGGATTACTTCATCGGCTTGTAAATAAAACAACCAATCGCCCGAACAGTGCGATTTAGCAATATCTGTTTGATGAGCATTTTCTGTTCCTCTGTCGTATTTTTTAATATCCCAAACGGTATGTACAATTTTAATTTTATCAGAACCTATGCTTTCAATTTCTTGAAGCGTAGTATCATCCTCATCGCAATCTCCTAAAGCCACCACAAACTCATCCACTATAGGCAATATAGATAAAATGGATTGTTTTATAGGAAAATAAAGTTTGGTGGCGTTTTTCACCATTGTAAATCCGCTAATCTTCATATTTTATTCATCAATCTTTTGTATCGCTATTAATTTTCTATAAGCAGCGTTGGATGGATTTTCCATTAATTCTTTATGTGTACCTTGTTCTATAATTTTTCCATTATTAATAACTACAATCTCATCTGCATTTTGTATGGTACTTAACCTATGAGCAACCACTATAGATGTTCTGTTTTGCATCAGTTGGTTCAGCGCTTCTTGCACTAGTTTTTCTGATTCGGTATCTAAAGCAGAAGTAGCCTCATCCAACAACATAATTGGTGGGTTCTTTAAAACTGCTCTGGCAATACATAAACGTTGTTTTTGTCCACCCGAAAGCTTCATTCCATTATCGCCAACAAAAGTTTGGTAGCCATATTCTGAGGCAACAACAAAATCATGAGCGTTGGCAATTTTTGCAGCAGCAACTACTTGTTCTTCTGTGGCAGTTTCATTACCAAAAACAATGTTGTTGTAAATGGTATCATTAAACAGAATAGAATCTTGGGTAACAATTCCTATTTGCTCCCTCAATGAGTGAAGCGAAATATCTTTTACATTATTACCGTCTATTTTTATGGTACCCTCATTTACATCGTAAAAACGTGGTATTAAGTTAATAATGGTGGACTTCCCTCCTCCTGATGCACCAACCAATGCAACCGTTTTTCCTTTCTTAATGGTTAAACTAATATTATCTAACACTTTTTTATCGCCATAACTAAAAGATACATTTTCTAAGGTTATGCTATCGTTAAACGATTCAATTGTTATAGCATTTTCAGCATCTTTAACTTTTACTTCTGCATCTAATACTGAAAATATTCTTTCTCCGGCAATTAACCCTCTTTGGATATTTGCCACCACAGAAAACATGCTTTTTAGTGGTGATATTACATTGGCAAACAACAATACAAACACCAAGAAATTTTCAGGAGGCATGTAATTTTCTTTCAACACTAAAGTTCCACCGTAATACAACACCATACAAAAAACACCAACTCCCATTACCTGAGAAACAGGAGAAGCCAATCCTTTTTTGTAATCCATAGATCGTAACGCACGCTCGTACTTTACATTTTCATGCGTAAAACGTTTGCTGAAATAAGCTTTTGCATTGAATGAATAAATGATTTTTATACCTCCCAAGGTTTCATCAATCGTATTTAAAATTCTACCTAAATAATCTTGACCTTGTTTGGCTTTTTTTCTCAACATTCGGGTAATTCTCCAAATAACCAAGCCGGATAAAGGTAAAACCAATAAAGAAAACAATAAAAGTTGTGGCGATAAATAATACAATACTATAAATGTAAAAATTACCGTAATTGGCTCTTTAATAATGGCATTCAATGTATCTATAATAGAAGTTTCTACTTCTTTTACATCATTGGTCATTCTCGACATTAAATCACCTCTTTTCTCGTTAGAATAATACCCCAAGTGCAATTCGGTAATTTTATCATACATCGCTAAACGAATGTTTTTTATCATTTTAGCTTTTACAAAAGCCAATATAAATCGAGAAAGAAAGGTGAACAAATTCGCTAAGAATACGGAGGCTATTAATACCAAACATATCATTTTTAACGCTTCTGTTTTGTCGGAAAAAGAAACCAAATAATTTTTAAACCACTCTCCTACCGATGATATGTATTCTTTGCTAAAAGCAAATTCAGGAAATGGTGAACTAACTACTGTTTCTGTTACTTCCTGACTAAAAAGAATTTTCAACACCGGAGCTACAAATGAAAGGTTAAGTATCTCGAAAACTATCCCTAAAACAGTAGTAATAACAAAAAACGGCAAAAAACTCCTAAATGGTCGGGCGTAAGATAATATTCGAAGGTAGGTTTGCATTTGTTTCTTGCTCAATTTTAAAGGACAAAAATAGCAATTTTAAAGTAAGCTCATTAAAAACAAGTATGGTTAAGTATTTTTTTATAATTTTATTGACTATAACTAATTACTAATACTAAAAACTTTATTATGAAATATATCAACTTTTTTAAATGGACATTACTACTAACTGCGTTTACTGTTTTTATGGCATGCAGCAATGAAACTGAAACTACCGAAGAAGAAATGGTTGTTGAGGAAGAACAAACAGCAACGGAACCGGTTATGAATGCTAATACAGAAACTACAGCTGCCGATACTAGTTCTACAGGTGTTTATCAGGAGGAAGTAACTGAATCTCCTGGCTCTTTAAAGGAAGCCATGCAATCTTCTAACAATCAACCGGTAGTTGAGGAAGGCGGGTTGTCTTTTTGCGATTGTGTAAAAAAACAAAAAGAGTTGAATGAATTGATTATGGAAACCGAAGATGATGCTGAAATGGAAAAAGCCATGACAGAGTTAGAAACCATGAAAACAGGTGAATGTAAAGTACTTTTTTCTGCTAAACAAAACACCATTGAAGAAAAAGAGGCTCATGCCAGAAGAGTGAAGAAATGTCTTTAATGTTTTAGCAATCTAAAATAAAAACCAAATGAAAAAAATTAGCTTTATGATATTATTACTAGGACTATTCTCAGGGTTTAACTCCAAAGTAACACCTGAAGAGAAAAAGAACCTTTACCATTTATCGTTTACCGATATTAATGGCAAAGAAGTAAATATGAAAGATTTTAAAGGAAAGAATATCGTTATTGTGAATGTAGCTTCTGAATGTGGTTTTACCACGCAATATGAAGATTTACAAAAACTACACGAAGCTTACAAAGAAAACACCGTAGTAATAGGTTTTCCGTGTAATCAGTTTGGTGGACAAGAACCCGGTTCTGAAGAAGAAATAGCTACTTTCTGTAAAAAGAATTTTGGCGTTACTTTTTTATTGGCTTCAAAAATTGATGTAAAAGGAGAAAATGCTCACCCTATTTACCAATGGCTAACCGCTAAAAGTGAAAATGGTGTGATGGATTCTTCTATTAAATGGAATTTCCAGAAATACGTCATTAACAAACAAGGTGAACTGGTAGATGTATTTTACTCAGTAACCAACCCTATGAGTGATAAAATTACCAAGTTGCTTAAGGATTGATAGTTTGAGTTAAGTTGTTAAAAAAATATTTAAAAAACTACTATTAGAAAAATATACACTATAAATTTGAGAAAGTAGCATATATTTGTTTCTTAGGCGTAATAAAAAAAAAATGATAAACAAAATAAGTCTAGAAAATTTTAAAGGTTTTAAAGATCTAAAAAACATCAAATTAAAACCTATTACAATACTCGCAGGAACAAACAGTTGTGGTAAGAGTAGTATTTTGCAAAGTATACTTTTGCTTAAACAAACTTTAGAGAGCAAAACTCTTAATCAAACATTATTATTAAATGGTAGGTTTGTTCACCTTGGTAATTTTGAAAATATTATTTATGGTAAAGACAGTTCCAAAAGTATTAAATTAGGAATAAGTTATAATGTTAAAAAAGAAAAATTCTCAACTGATACAACAGAATCACTTCCTTTTCATTTTATATTTAGACATCTTTTAACTGAGAACTCATTTGATTTACCACAAGCTGAATATCAAATCAATTATTATGTTTGGATTAAAAACATTGAAAATAGAAGTAAATCTTACATAAAACCCACAATAGTTGAAAAAGTTGAGTTAGATATAAAAGTTAAAACTAATGAAAATAAGGAATTTTCTGAAAGTTATTTTAGAGCAGAATTAACAGAAAATAAAGATATCTATTCTTGTTCATGGAAATTACCAAATGTACGACATGACAAGTCAGAAGATAATTTCCTTAAAGGAAAAGACAAGTTTAAAATCAAATTTATAAATTTAGTTCCAAATTCTTTTGAGGTAGATAATCCAAACTCTTATAATAAGAATCATGACATTGATGTTTTCTTTTATGTATTAGATAGCTTAATTAAGTATGTATTCAACTCAGTTACATATGTTGGCCCCCTAAGAGAAGAACCATCAAGAAGATATATTTATGAAGATGAAGTTATCGAGATTGGTGTAAAAGGTGAAAATGCTGCCTATATTTTTCTTTCTGAATCAGATAAATTAATTGACAATGTTTATTTTTTCGATAAAGATGAAAACAAGTTTTATAAAGAAATTCCAACTACATTAGGTGATTCCGTAAATAAATGGAATGACTTATTCAAAATAAAAAATTTTAAAGCTGAACCCTCACAAGAAGTTATCAGACTTAATCTTGATAGTTCAAATAATGAAAATACAAGAGTAAATATAGCTGACGTTGGTTTTGGAGTAAGTCAGATATTTCCAATTGTTTTAGAAGGTTTACGAATGAAAAAAGATGCAACAATGCTTCTTGAACAACCTGAAATACATCTACATCCTAAAATTCAAATGCAACTTGCAGATTATTTTATATCGCTTGCATTATCTCAAAAAAACTTAATTATAGAAACACATAGTGAACACATAATAAATAGGTTAGTCAGAAGAATTATAGAAGATACAGAATTTGATTTAAATGAATACATAGGAATATATTTTATCGAACCTACTTCAAATGGAAGTAAATTTACACCAATAAAAATCAATGAAATAAAAGGTATTATAAATTGGCCAAACGATTTCTTTGATCAAACTGCAAATGAACAAGAACAGATAATATTAGCATCAATCAATAAAAGAAAAAACAGAAATGAATAAACTAATGTTATTACCCACATTAGCCTTTATTTCTGAAAATAAATGGTCTCAAGAAAGTTTTAAAGAGAACTATCTTGGAATTATGATTAATGCGTTTAAAGAAATAGACAACAATGAAAATTTAAATTTAATTTGGTCAAATAAATTAGAAGAAATTTTATGGACTGAACCACGCTATAAACCTTGGGGAGATTTAAATGAGAGAAACTCACTAGTTCCTATATTTTATAAATTTTTTGTGAAAAATGTCGATTATATATCACATGATAATGTTCTATCAACTTCTTCCCCAAATTTAGAACATGAAAATAATGAAATCCTAAAAGAATATTATTCAATATCAAATCATTTGATTTTAAAAAAAATTGAATTTGCTATTTTTAATCCTAATTATTCAATTCAATTTATAACAGAATGCAACAAAAGTTATAATCCAACTTGTTGTTCTAGTAATTTTGATATTTTAAAACTACAATTAAAACTATTTCTTTTTAAAGATACTATAGAAGAAAGTAAAGAAAAGCTAACTCATGTAATTTCTATATACCTTGAAATAAATGGGTTAGAAAAAAATAATAAGTATTCCTTTTCTAGTGCATTTATGCGTAAAGTTCAAACATTGAATGATCCGGATTTATTACAATTAATAGACCGGTTGGCTTTAAGGGTTTCATATAATGGACAACAAGCAAGAGAATGTGCAATTTTACAAGACGAATTCATAACAACTAAAGGTATTGACGAATTTAGAATGAGAATTACGAATAGACCAACTTCAATAAGGGTACATTATGTTATTAACGATAGTGTATTAGAGTTTTTGAATTACTATGGAGCTGGAGAACATGATAAAAAACTATAAATTAATCCCCTTCAACTATTCTTAGTCTGAAGTAATGTTAGTACGATAGCGACTAAGGATTTTACTAAATTGTGAATTATTTAGTCTGTAGTCACCAGCACACCAACTTGGCTTTAAGTAAAGATAGAATTAAGAGCATACAATAGAAAGAAATTGAAACAGACACTTTATATATTAACATTTTTAATCTCGCTGACACTCACATCGTGTGTGCCAAACTTGAACTTTGAAGAGCCACAACCTTCAAATGATAAGAACGAAAATAAATTCAAACGAAAATATCAAGGAACTTATTTGTGCCTTAGCGACAGTTCAATACTTACTATTGATAAAGACAAAATCATCCAAGAGTGGTATATCGTTGCCAAATTTACAAAAGCACAACTTGACACCACAGAAGGAATAGAGATAAAAGAGGGGCTTCTATATTCTGAAGATAGCAAGGAACCATTTCCTGTTGAGTTTATTGGAGATACAGCCGTACTGGAATATCATTTTAACAAGACAATATTTAGACTATCAGACAACCAAGTATTACGATATTTTAAGGGACTTTATTTCCTCAACTTCAGAGAGTCTGACAACTTGTGGACTGTTAAGACACTGACACTTGACAAAGAAGGTATTTTAACAATTAACAGAATTTATGGCGGAGAGGAAGAAATTCAGAAAATTAAAGACATAACAACCGTTGAGGAAATTACAGACGATGAAGGTAAGGTTGTGGACTACAAAGTTCGCCCGACAAAGAAAGAACTAAAAGAAATAATGAAATCTGACCTTTTCAAAGAAGGAACACAGTTTCAAAAGATTAAAAATTAAGCCTCAATCACAGTTTCATCTCAGGGATATCGCCTTCAATAATTAGTTTTCCGGCTGTAGCGGCTTTAATTTCTTCTACACTAACGCCCGGAGCTCTTTCTTTTAAATGAAAAGCACCATCTTTTATTTCTAAATAAGCCATGTTGGTTACAACTTTAGTAACACAACCAACTCCTGTTAAAGGAAGTGTGCATTTTTCCAAAAGTTTACTTTCGCCTTTCTTGTTGGTATGCATCATGGCAACAATAATATTTTCTGCTGAAGCTACTAAATCCATAGCTCCTCCCATTCCTTTTACCATAACGCCTGGTATTTTCCAATTGGCAATATCTCCATTTTGAGCTACTTCCATAGCTCCTAAAACGGTCAATTGCACATGCTGCCCTCTAATCATAGCAAAACTAGTAGAAGAATCGAAAATGGAAGCTCCCGGTTGTAAGGTTACCGTTTGCTTTCCTGCATTAATTAAATCAGCATCTTCTTCACCATCAAAAGGAAATGGTCCCATGCCTAAAATACCATTTTCAGATTGAAATTCTACAGTTATGCCTTTAGGAATGTAATTCGCCACCAATGTAGGAATTCCTATCCCTAAGTTTACATACCATCCGTCTCTTAATTCTTGTGCTATTCGTTGTGCTATTCCGTTTTTATCTAACATACTTTAATGTAACAATTTGTTAATTTACCAATGTAGCAATTATGATAACTACTACTTATTATTTTAGCTTTTTACTTGTACTTAATATTTTATATATAATTAATCCTATTTCTTTAATCTGATTTTCCAATTCTATATTAAAAGGATATGTTTTTGCTTTTTTGCATAAAATTAACCAATATTTAGTTTCATCTAATTCTTTAGCGGCTATCTTTATTTTATGTATAAAATCTGCTTTACTTTCTGCATTTTGAGCTTCGTGAACATTTGCACCAATAGCCGTTCCTGAACGAAGTAATTGATTTGCTATAACAAACTTTCTTTTTGATTCTAACTCCTCACAAAATTCAATTATTAACAATGAAAAATTGATGGTCTTAGTTACAATTAAGTTGTCTTTTATCTCCATAAAATATTGTTACATTGGTAAATTAGTGAATTGTTACATTATTTACGAGCGTGAGCGAGTAGTACGTTGTTCTATACGTTTTTCATAATCTTTTCCTTGGAATATTCGTTGTACAAAAATTCCTGGGGTGTGAATATGGTTAGGGTCTAATTCTCCTTCAGGTACTAATTCTTCAACTTCGGCAATGGTAATTTTTCCTGCTGTTGCCATTACGTGGTTAAAATTTAAAGCAGTGTATTTAAAAACTAAATTTCCTGCTGTATCTCCTTTCCACGCTTTTACAACTGCAAAATCGGCTGTAAGTGCAGCTTCCAAAATATGTGGTTTACCATTAAACTCTCTCACTTCTTTGCCTTCGGCTACTTCTGTTCCGTAACCTGCCGGAGTAAAAAACGCTGGAATCCCTGCTCCTCCTGCTCTACACCTTTCTGCTAATGAGCCTTGTGGAATTAAATCTACCTCAAGTTCTCCGCTAAGCATCTGTCTTTCAAACTCATCATTTTCACCAACATAAGAAGAAACCATTTTTTTAATTTGTTTCTTTTGCAACAACAATCCTAATCCAAAATCATCTACACCTGCATTATTTGAAATACAGGTTAACTCTTTTACATTAGATTTTACCAACTCTGCAATACAATTTTCTGGAATACCACATAAACCAAAGCCTCCAACCATTAGCGTCATTCCACTTTCTATTCCTTTTATAGCTTCTTCAGCATTTTTTACCACTTTATTAATAGCCATATTCTATATTTTTAAATTTTTCTTACCAAGTTGAATTTGAACTCGAATTAAAATTATTATTAAGGTTATATTGATTGCAATCCAACTCAATAGATAAAGGTGTTTGAGGTCGCTCAAAATCACCATCTGAAATCTTTATCGTTGGATCGGCATGTACTTTCTGCATGTAGTAACCCCAAATTGGTAAAGCAGTATTTGCTCCTTGTCCCATAGCAGTTGTAGCAAAACGAATACTACGCTCATCAGCACCTACCCAAACTCCGGTAACTAAATCGGGCGTTATTCCCATAAACCAACCATCAGAGTTGTTTTGTGTTGTTCCTGTTTTACCAGCTATTGGGTAACGATGTCCGACATAAGGGCGAGATTCTGAAACACTTCCTCTTAACCTCATACCTGTTCCTGAATGGTACATCGGACTTTTACCTCTTGCTTTACGGTAATCTCCGGCACATTTATTATACTCTCCATCAACAACCCCTTTCATTAAATCTAACATTACATAGGCAGTTTCCTCACTCATTGCTTCATTTGTTTTAGGTTGAAAATCGATAATAACATTACCAAATTTATCTTCCACACGCGTGTACATGGTTGGTTCAATAAAAACACCTTTGTTAGCAAAAGTGGCATTAGCTCCTACCATTTCATAAACCGATAAATCAGCAACTCCTAAACATAAGGAAGGAACAGGCTCTAACGTGCTGGTAATTCCCATTGCTCTCGCTTGGTCAACAACAGCTTTAGGTCCGAATTGTTTCATAATATAAGCGGTAATGGAGTTCATAGAGTTAGCTAAAGCATATTTCATAGAAACTTTACAACCTGTGTTATAACCATCTGAATTTTTGGGTGTCCAACTCTGTAAAATACCATATTCTCCCTTTTGGAAGGTGTAAGCCACATCAGGCACTTCATAACAAGGTGAATAACCATTTTGAACGGCTGTGGCATAAACAAAAGGCTTAAAAGTAGAACCTACCTGACGTTTGGCTGTTTTTACGTGATCGTAAGCAAAATTTTGATAGTTTACTCCACCAACCCATGCTTTAATATAACCTGTATGAGGATCCATAGACATTAGGCCTGCATGTAAAAATGTTTTGTAATATTTTAATGAATCCAAAGGACTCAAGATAGTATCTTTATCTCCCTGGTGAGTAAAAATGGTCATTTTAGTAGGTGTAGCAAAAATTATATCAATAGAATCCTTTGCTACAGCGTAGGTTTCGTGTCCACAATCTTCCGCCTGACAAACAAACAATTTTCCTACTTTCTTTACAAAATCTCCTCTTCTTCCACAATTAGCACACTCTTGTCCCGTCATTATTCTATATCTCGGAGAACCTTTTTTCATGTTATCCAATAATTGTTCGTATTGTTTTTTTGATATCCTATGGTCATAAGGATATTTTGACTCACGATACTTTTTCAGGTGAGCACTAAATTCTGCTTGTAAATGATTGCCAATATGTTCCTGAACAGCATATTCAGCATATCTTTGCATTCTGGAATCTATAGTGGTATAAATTTTTAATCCATCTTTGTAAATGTTATAAGGTGTTCCATCTTTCTTAGTATAAAGATAATTGCCTTCACTATCTTTTTCTTGTAATTTTTCTTGCAATTCTAACCTTAATGTTTCTCTAAAGTAAGGTGCTATACCTTCTTTATGGTCAACCACTTTGTAATCCAACTCAATTGGTAAAACCCTTAATGAATCATAAGCTTCTTGCGTTAGCAATTCATTTTTTTTCATCTGAGAGAGTACCACTTCTCTTCTTTTCATAGCATTTTCGGGAAATCTTTTAGGATTGTATAATGATGGATTTTTAGCCATCCCTACTAAAATAGCAGCTTCTTCAACTTTTAATTCAAAAGGTTCTTTATTGAAATAAACGTTACTAGCAGACTTAATTCCAACGGCATTATAAATAAAGTCGAACTTGTTTAAATACATCACAATAATTTCTTCCTTGGTGTATCTTTTTTCTATCTCTACCGCTATAATTTGTTCTTGAATTTTTTGTTTGATACGCTCTATAATATTATCAGCTTTATGCTCAAACATCATTTTAGCCAACTGCTGAGTAATGGTACTAGCTCCTCCGGCTTTTCCTAATTTAGCTATCGCTCGTACTAACCCTCTAAAATCTATTCCTGAATGGCTATGAAAACGCTCATCTTCAGTAGCAATTAATGCATCAATTATATGAGGAGAAAGTTCCTCATAAGTAATATTGGTTCTGTTTTCTTTAAAATATTTACCGATTACTTCTCCATCGGCAGTTATAATTTCTGAAGCTAAATTACTTGTAGGATTTTCCAACTCGGTTAAGTCAGGCAAAGGATCAAAGCTAAGCGTACCATGTTTAGCTCCTAAAAATAAAACATACAGAAATAGAAAAGGAAGCAGGACAATTAACCAGAATAATAATACTTTTTTTATTTTATTTGGCTCTTGCTGTTTGGATGTTTTTTTGTCTGTTTTCAAGTGTTATGAAAATAAAATGATTTATAATAGTGGCAAATATATTGATTTTAGCTCGAAAGCCATTAAAAATACTTCAATTTTAATCCACCAAAAAGTGCTTCAATTTTTCCCGATTTCATAAAAAAATCAGGCGTATTTGCTTCTAATTCTCCATTATTTATCAACCAAATTTCATCAGCATAATTTAGTGCTAAGTTTAGTTGATGCGAAGAGATAATTATAGTTTTTGCTTGTTTTTCAACCAATTGATGAAGCAAATCAAATAATTCAGATTGATTTACTAAATCAAGATGCGAAGTAGGTTCATCTAAAAATATAATAGGTGTGTTTTGAGCGATAGCTTTTGCCAACGCAACTTTTTGTCTTTCTCCATCGCTTAAATTAGCAATGTTTGTAGCTGCAAAATTGGTAATTCCGCAAAGTTCCATTGCTTGATTAATTTGCCAATTATCTTCTTCTTTTTTTACCGCTAACCAATTGGTATAAGGATATCTGCCATAAGCAACAAAATCTTTCACCGTAATGTTATTAATTGCCGGTGGCGAAGTAAGTACTACGCTAAATAGTTTCGATTTTTCTTTGTGGCTTAAATCTTTGTTGATTTTTTCTCCAAAAAATATTTCCCCATCCATTGCCGGAATTAACCCCGTAAGTGTTTTTAATAAAGTAGATTTTCCTTGTCCGTTTCTCCCTATAAGTGTAATGAGTTTGGGTTGATCTACAACCACATTAATATTGCTCAATACGTTGTTCTTGTCGTAGCCAATACTTAATGATGATATGGAAAGGATGTTTTTCAATTTAATGCTGCAATTTTTTTATTTTTAAAAATTATCCAAAAGATAAAAGGAATACCAATTAATGAAGTAACTGCATTAATAGGAAAGGTTTTATCGCTTCCGGGCAGTTGAGCAATAATGTCTGCCAGCAACATAATATTAATACCTAACAGCACACACAAAGGCACTAAATAAAAATGATTAGCAGATTTTAAAAACATTCTGGCAATATGTGGTGTGATAATTCCCACAAAACCTATTGGTCCACAAAAAGCAGTAATACTTCCTGCTAATAAAGCGGTAACTAAAATTACTAAATACCTGGTAACATTTACATTTGTCCCAAGCAACTGAGCATAATCTTCACCCAGTAAATAAGCGTTTAATTGTTTGGAAATAGCAAAGGCAGCTACCAGTCCTATTATTACAATGAAAAACAACATTTTTAAACTATCCGGAGCTACACTACTTAAATCTCCCATAGTCCATAAAACAAAAGATTTTAAGCTATCTTCTTGAGAAAAATATTCTAATATGCTAATGAAAGCCGTAGCAATACTTCCTATCATTATTCCCAATATTAAAACCGTCATAATATCTTTTAACTTAGCAATAGCAGCCATTAATAACAACAACACTAAAACGGCTCCCAAAATAGCACTAATAACAATTCCGTAATTGGCAAACCAAACCGAAGTACCTAAAGAAATTCCCAACACAGAAAACCCCATAATAAAAATGGCTACTCCCAACCCTGCCCCTGAGCTTATTCCTAAAATATACGGACCCGCCAACGGATTTCTAAACAAAGTTTGCATTTGCAACCCACTAACAGCCAAGGCACTTCCTGCCAAAATTGCCGCTATAGCTCTTGGCAACCTAGAAGATAATAATATGATGTTCCAACTCTCTTTTTCTGCTTCATTTCCCAATAAAATATCTATAATTGAAGCAAGAGGAATATGCACAGAACCCAATGCTAAATCTGCCATAAATAGCACTATGCTGCTTATAACTAAAACAATACTTAATATGGAAAATTTAGAAGTCAATTATAGCATTTATGAATTTTTTAAACTTACATTTTGAGGGTATAAAAGTAGAAATAATGCCTCACTTTAACCAAAAAATACTAAAATCAAATAAATTCTTTTTTTTCATCAGAAAGAATTACCTTTGCCGCTCAAAATTAAACCTAAGACACATGAACGATATTTTTGAAAAAATTAAGAACAACAGAGGCCCTCTAGGTAAATACTCAAAAGAGGCTCATGGTTATTTTGCTTTTCCTAAATTAGAAGGAGAGCTAAATAACAAAATGAAATTTAGAGGAAAAGAAGTCTTACAATGGAGTTTGAACAATTATTTAGGATTGGGAAATCATCCAGAAATTAGAAAAGCTGATGCTGCAGCAGCTGCAGACTGGGGTTTAGCATATCCTATGGGAGCAAGAATGATGTCGGGAAATTCTAATTTACACGAAGAATTAGAAGCTAAACTAGCTGAATTTGAAAAGAAACAAGATGCTATTTTATTAAATTTTGGTTACCAAGGAATGGTTTCTGCCATTGATGCATTGGTTGACAGAAATGATGTTATTGTTTATGATGCAGAATCTCACGCTTGTATTTTAGATGGTGTTAGATTACATCAAGGTAAACGTTTTGTTTACCAGCATAACGATATGGATAGCTTAAGAAATATGCTGCAAAAAGCTACTAAATTAGTAGAAAAAACCAATGGAGCTATTTTGGTTATTACCGAAGGTGTTTTTGGTATGTCGGGCAACCAAGGAAGTTTAAAAGAAATCGTTGCTTTAAAATCGGAGTTTAATTTCAGACTTTTTGTTGATGATGCTCACGGTTTTGGAACTATGGGACCAACAGGTGCCGGAACAGGTGAAGCTCAAGGATGTCAAGACGGAATTGATGTTTATTTTGGAACATTTGCTAAATCAATGGCAAGTATTGGTGGTTTTATTGCTGCCGATGAGCAAGTAATAGAATATTTCCGTTATAACATGCGTTCTCAGATTTATGCTAAATCAATGCCAATGCCTTTAGTTGTTGGTAACCTTAAGCGTTTAGAAATGCTAAAAAACAGTCCTGAATTAAGAGAAAAATTATGGACCATAGCTCATGCACTTCAAAACGGATTAAAAGAGAACGGTTTTAACATAGGAACTACTACTACACAAGTTACACCTGTTGTTTTAAGTGGGGATATTCCTGAAGCTACCAACTTAATTTTAGATTTAAGAGAAAACTTCAACTTGTTCTGTTCTATAGTAGTTTATCCGGTTGTACCTAAAGGAGTAATTATGCTTAGGTTAATTCCAACCGCAATGCATACCATGGAAGATGTTGAATACACCATCAACACATTTAAACTAGTAAAAGAAAAACTACTTAAAGGAGATTACAAATCTGAAAGCATTGCTTCTATTTCGTAAGTAACACCTTGTATATTAAATTACCTTAAAGACCGAACTAAAATGTTCGGTCTTTTTTTATGCTCTTTTTAAAAAGAACTTATTTAGAATGTTAGCTCTACATAACAGATTTCCTTATTTTTACTTTTTTAAAAGAAAACAAATGCAGAAAGCGATTATTTTTGGAGCCAACGGTTATTTAGGAAGACATTTAGCAAAAGCTTTAAAAGCAAACAACATCACTTTTATTCCTACGGGTAGAGCTACTAAATCTATAGATAATTATAGTAATTATGTTCAAGTAGATATTTGTAAACCGGAAACGTTAGCCCAACTCAATTTTGATGTAGATTATATCTTTGTTTTTGCAGCTATTACCGGAACTTCTACCAAAATAACAGATTATATAGCCATGAAATCTGTTAATGAATTAGGCTTACTAACTATTTTGCAACACCACCAAGAAAGTAACTCAACAGCAAAAATCATCTTCCCTTCTACCCGACTGGTTTATAAAGGAAAAGAAAATGTATTTTTAAAAGAAGATGACCAACAAGAAGCCCTTACACCTTATGCTCAAACAAAAATAAACGGTGAACAACTGTTGGCATTTTACCAAAAACACGCAGAAATAAACTATACTATTTTTAGAATTTGTGTGCCTTACGGAAACGCTTTTGATGGAGCTTACTCTTATGGAACTACAGGTTTTTTCTTATCTAAAGCACAGAATGGAGAAAATATTGGCATTTACGGGGAAGGTAGTCAGAAAAGAACATTTACTCATGTAGAAGATATCATAAACGTTATACTAGCAACCATTCCACACACAAAAAGCAATAATCAAATTTATAATATTGGCGGAAACGACCATTTAAGTTTAAAAGAAGTAGCAGAAATGGTAGCCCATAAATTTAATGTAAAATTAGATTTTGTACCATTTCCTGAGCACGCTGCTAAAATTGAATCGGGAGACACTATTTTTGATGATTTAAAACTACAGTTTGATTTTCCTTACACCTATCAACACCATATAAAGAAGTGGATAGATAATATTTAAGATGAGGTTATAAATTCATTCGCTTCATTCTTAAAAGACAATTATAAGCACTTGTTTGATGTGGTGATTTTAATTACCTTCGCAAGTGATATTAATTTTCAACTATGCTATTAAAAGAAATCACCTCTATTATAGAAAATTTTGCTCCACTTTCATTACAAGAAAGTTATGATAATTCGGGGTTAATTGTTGGCAATATAAACGATGAAATAACCGCTGCACTGATATGTTTAGATAGTACTGAAGAAATTGTTGATGAAGCCATTACTAAAGGTTGTAATTTAATTATTGCTCACCACCCTATTTTATTCTCGGGAATAAAAAAACTAAATGGTAATAATTATATAGAAAGAGTAATTATAAAAGCTATTAAAAATAATATTGCCATTTATGCATCTCACACCAATTTAGATAATGCTTATGATGGTGTTAGTTATAAAATAGCCGAAAAATTAGGCTTAACAGAATGTAAAACACTCTCTCCAAAAAGTAATTTGCTTAAAAAAATTGTTACTTTTTGTCCTGTTAGCTATGCCGAAAAAGTTAGAAACGCTATGTTTAGCAAAGGTGCCGGAAAAATAGGCGAATACAGTTCTTGCAGCTTTAATGGTGAAGGTATAGGTACTTTTAAAGGGAACGATAATACACAACCTTTTATTGGTATACCAAATGAATTGCATTACGAAAATGAACTTAAAATTGAAACCATTGCTTATGCTTACCAAGTCAACCAAATTATTGCTGCTCTAATAAATGCTCACCCTTACGAAGAAGTGGCTTACGATATTTATCCTTTAGAAAACAAAGACTCAAGAACTGGAAGCGGTGTTGTAGGTAAATTAGCTACACCTATGAAAACAACCGATTTTCTGCAACAACTAAAAAAGGTAATGAAAACTGATTGTGTTAGACATACCAATATTATCAAAAAAGAAATTGAAACAGTTGCCCTATGTGGTGGTTCAGGAAGTTTTTTATTGCCTGATGCTAAAAAAGCCAAAGCAGATATTTTTATTACAGGCGATTTTAAATACCATCAGTTTTTTGATGCTGACAATGAAATTGTTATAGCAGATATTGGGCATTATGAAAGTGAACAATTTACTTCTGAATTAATTTATGATATTCTTAGAAAAAAAATTCCTAATTTCGCACTTCATTTATCTGAAAAAAATACAAACCCCATAAATTACCTGTAAAGTATGGCAAAAAAAACAGCAACAACAACAACAGTAGAAGAAAGACTAAGAGCTTTATATGAGTTACAACTTATCGACACAAAAATTGATAAGATACGTTTGATAAGAGGTGAACTTCCCTTAGAAGTTCAGGATTTAGAAGATGAAATCGCAGGCTTACAAACACGTCAGGAAAATTTAACTTTAGAGATAGAGAATATAAAAACTGATATATCTAATAAGAAAAATAGCATTAAAGATGCTACCAACCTTATTAAAAAATATGAAGAGCAACAAAATAAAGTTAGAAATAACAGAGAATTTGATGCTTTGACTAAAGAAATTGAATTTCAAAAATTAGAAATTGAATTATCTGAAAAAAGAATTAAAGAAGGAGAATTCCTACTTACATCTAAACAAGAAAAATTAGATGAAGCTAAAGAATACTTAGATGGTAGAAAAATTGATTTAGAAAACAAAAAAAATCAATTAGAAGAAATTACCAACGAAACTCAAAGTGAAGAAGAAAAATTAACAGCACAGTCTTCTAAAGCTGAAAAAGTAATTGAAGACAGATTATTAACTGCTTACAAAAGAATTCGTGAAGGAGCAATTAATGGTTTAGCTGTTGTTACTGTTCAGAGAGATTCTTGTGGTGGTTGTTTTAACAAAATCCCGCCTCAACGTCAGTTAGATATTAAAAACCATAAAAAAGTTATCGTTTGCGAACATTGTGGAAGAATTTTAGTTGACGCTGCTTTAGATCCAAATTATACTCCTGAAGCGGAAGTAGAAGAAAAACCAAAAAGAAGAATCACTAGAAGAACTAAACAAAAAGCTTAATTCTTTTGATTCCTACCCATACTTAAAAACCGACAAATATTTTGTCGGTTTTTTTTTGTGTTTTAATTTTCAGTAACTTTATACTTACTATTATCAAAAAATATCATGAAAAAAATTCTACTACCATTATTTACAATGTTTCTTTCTCTATCTGCATTAGGTCAAATTAGTCAAGGAGGACAACCATATAGCCAAACTACTGCTACATTAACAAACAATATTCCTATTTATGTTGCTCCAGCTATTGATTTAATTCCAATAAGAGCAGAAGATGTAATTGCAGACCAACAAAAAGATATTCCTTGGAGATTTGGTGTAGAAATTCCGGTAAATTTATCACTCAACAATAGTGGTTTATGGGAAAATCTTCCTAATGGCGATAGAATTTGGAGGCTAACTATTAAAATTCCAGGAGCCTTATCCATTAATATTAACTACCAAAAATTCTTTATGCCTGAAAATGCTACCTTCTTTTTATATAATAATAAAAATGTGTTAGGAGCATTTACCAATGCAAACAATAAAGAAAATATGGAATTCTCTACCTTCTTAACTAAAGGAGAAACGGTTACCTTAGAGTATTACGAACCTGCGGCTGTAAAAGGACAAGGAATGATTGAATTAACCTCCATTGTTCATGGTTACAGAGATTTATTTAGCAAAATGAAAGCATTTGGAAGTTCTGGTGCGTGTAATGTAAATGCCGTTTGCGATACCGCTATTTGGGGTGATGAAATTCGCGCTGTGGTAATGCAACTAACTGCCGGAAACTCTCGTGTTTGTTCCGGAGCTCTTATAAATAATACTGCTAATAATGGAACTCCTTATATCTTAACAGCCAATCATTGTAGTCCGGCTACCAATAATATTTTTATGTTTAATTACCAATCACCACAATGTGCTACTAATATTGATGGTCCGACAACAAATACCATTAGCGGTGTAACCATTATTGCTAATAATACTCCTTCAGATTTTTTCCTGGTAAAACTATCTGCTACTCCACCTGCAAGTTATAATGTTTTTTATGCCGGATGGAATGCCAACAATACTCCCACTCAAAACTCTACAGGCATTCATCATCCTAGTGGCGATGTAAAAAAAATATCACACGATTATGATCCTGCTGTTTCTGCCGGATATTATGCAACAGGTAACGACCATTGGCAAGTATTAGATTGGAATACAGGAACTACCGAAGGAGGTTCTTCCGGTTCACCTTTATTCGATCACAACCACAGAATTGTTGGCCAACTACATGGCGGGAACGCTGCTTGTGGAAATGATGAATTTGATTATTATGGTAAATTTTCATTCTCTTGGGATACCGATAGTGACACACTTAAACAATTAAAATATTGGTTAGACCCTAACAACACAGGCTTAACTGAAATTAATGGATACGACCCTAATGGTAGTTATTATGCTTTAGATGCTGCTACTTTAAGCATTACAGGAATAGAAAAAAATATTTGTGGAGATACAGCTTCTCCAAAAATTACTTTTATTAATAAAGGTAATTCTACATTAACTAGTTTAACGTTAAACATTAGTTTAGATGGAAGTACGCCTAACACTATTCCTTGGTCTGGAAGTTTAGCTCCTTATCAATCTATCATTTTAACTTTACCCACACTTTCTGGATTAAGTGGTGGAAGTCATACTTATACCGTTTTTACCTCTAATCCAAATGGTTCATCCGACCAAAATACCGTTAATGACACCATAACGTATTTATTTACAGCTACACCACAACCCATGTTTGCTTCTTTAGAATTAACTACCGACAATTTTGGCTCAGAAACCAGTTGGGCAGTTAGAGATAGCTCTGGAGCTATAGTGGCAAGTGGTGGCGGATATCCAAACACAACCGGAGGAGACACATTTAATCAGGATATATGCTTGGAAGAAAAATGCTACACTTTTATACTGTATGATGCTTACGGAGATGGTTTTTGTTGTGGATTTGGAAATGGTTCTATTTTACTTACAGAAACAACTACAGGCGACACCTTATTTTTTAATAATACTTTTAGTGGAGATAGTTTAGTTGAACCTTTTTGCTTAGGGAATGCATCAGTAGGAATAAATGAAAATGAATTAAGCAACTTGCTTATTTATCCTAACCCGACTCAAAATAGTATTACTATAGATATTGGAGATAATCAACTTATCAATGCAAGTATTGATGTAGTTGACATGACTGGTAGAAGTTTAATAACCCAAAGAATAAACAGCCAAAATACTCAACTAAATTTAAGCCACTTAAGTAAAGGAATTTACTTTATTAACTTCCGTAATAATTTAGGAAGTAAAGTATTTAAAGTGGTTAAAGAATAGAAAACTGTTTTATTGAGGTCTTTTATGCTTCCATCTTTTATGTGACCATAACCAAAATTCGGGTTGAGCAATAATGTCTTTCTCTAATCTTCTGGTGTGCATTTCAGAAATTTCTCCTTTAGCAGTATCTTTAGGATTTTCGCAAAGCATTTCAGCTCTCATTTCATAAAAACCTCTTTTGTATTGCTGTACACAAATATAAACGATAGGGTAATTTAATTTTTTAGCAATCAATTCTGTTCCCCAAAATATGGGTGTATCTTGATTTAAAAAAGTTGTCCAATAGGCATTTTTAGGTGATGGTGTTTGATCTGCAATAAAAGTTGTTGCACTAAGCTCATTACTATCTTTTAAAAAAAGCATTTTACGTAAGGCTTCATGCATAGCAATAATTTTTATCCCAAACCTTGTTCGCTTATTATTAATTAGTTGATTAAAGTATGGGTTAGATAAAGGCTTGTACAATACATATAATTGATAGTTGGTTCTATAAGCCATTTCTGCTCCACCCAACTCAAAATTACCGTAATGTCCCATTACAAAAATTAGTTTCTTATTTTGAGCACTCAATTGATTTAGTAATTCCAAACTACTATCATTAAACTTACACCTTTTTAATGCTTGTTTTTTACTGATGGTAATGCTTTTAATCATCTCAACAATCCAATCACAAAAAAAGCGATAAAACTTCTTATAAATGTCGTGTATTTCCGCATCAGTTTTTTCCGGAAAAGCATTTTTAAGATTCGTTTTTACTACTTTTTTTCTGTACCCCATTACATTAAGTACCAAAAAACATAAAAAATCTGAAACAATATATAGTATTGGAAATGGAAGTATCGAAATAAGATAAATGAAAGGCAGTATCAAATAAAAAACTAATCCTTGCATAATATTTTAAGATAATAAATTTGTTAGGTACTTTCAAGCAAAACTAAATGAATATTTTTGTATAAAAAACATTTCCGTGCAAACATCTAAAAAAATATTTCTTATTGGCTTTATGGGTAGTGGAAAAACTACCATAGGTAAAAAACTTGCCAATAAACTAAATATTCCTTTTTTTGATATTGATGAAGAAGTGGTAAATGATGAAGGTAAAGATATTCCTGCAATTTTTGAAAGTAATGGTGAAAACTATTTTAGACAAAAAGAACACGAAAAGTTAACTCAACTCATTAATAAAAATGAAGCTTTTGTTATATCTACCGGTGGAGGAACACCATGTTTTAACAACAACATGGAATTAATGAATGCCAATGGAACAACTTTCTATTTAAAATATACTCCCGAATTTTTAGTGAGCCGGCTAAAAAATGGTATTCATAAAAGACCATTATTACAAAATATAAACCTCTCAGAATTAAATTCTTTTATCACTTCATTGTTATCAGAAAGAGAATTTTATTATAGCCAAAGTCATTTTACCATTGAAAAAATCAATCTGAAACCAGATGATTTTTTAACATTTTTTAAAACAGATCTTTAACATTCTTTAACAGCACTAGTCTAATTCATAGCTAATTACAGTCGTTTATATGGGGAACTTTGTAAGAAACCATAAAAAACAACTACTATGAACACATCTATTAAAACAGCATTATTTGCAACATCTTTTGCTTTAATTGGAGGTTTTTCTGCCATCGGTATTTACAAACTGACAGAAAAACCTGAGAAAGTTTACATTAAAACCATTGCTGATGAAGAAGAAAATGCTTCTTCCACATTAGTGAGCAATTATGATTTATCGGGAACTACCAATAGTTTTGAATTTGCTGCCGAAAAATCGCTTAATGCGGTGGTGCATGTAAAAACAGCCTCAACTGTAAACTATCAAATGAATCCTTTGTATCATTTCTTTTATGGAAATCAAGCACCTCCGCAAGAACAAATTAGAGGAGCAGGTTCCGGAGTTATTATTTCTGATGATGGATACATTGTAACCAATAACCATGTTATTCATAATGCCGATGATATTCAAATTACATTAAATAATAAAAAAACTTATCCTGCAAAAATTATAGGAACAGACCCTTCAACAGATCTAGCTTTATTAAAAATTGATGCTGAAAAGCTTCCTTATATCAATTTTGGTAACTCTAATCAACTTAAAGTTGGTGAATGGGTATTGGCTGTAGGCAATCCTTTTAACCTTACCTCTACGGTTACTGCCGGAATTGTAAGTGCCAAAGGAAGAGATATTAATATACTAAAAAGTGACCCGTTTTCAGGAAGCTCTGCCATAGAAGCTTTTATTCAAACAGATGCAGCGGTAAACCCTGGAAATAGTGGTGGTGCGTTAGTAAATATTAATGGTGATTTAGTTGGAATTAATGCCGCAATAAAATCAAATACAGGTTCTTTTGCAGGATATTCTTTTGCTATTCCTGCCAACATTGCAAGAAAAGTAGTTGAAGACTTAAAAGAATTTGGTAACGTGCAACGAGCTTTTATAGGGGTTAATATTAGGAG
>DATCTM010000054.1:0-23274 GCA_036567945.1 Vicingaceae bacterium | reverse complement strand
TGACCAACCTTCTATTTCCGGTCCACTTGTTATTTCTTTATCGCCATGAAGTAAGCCTACATGCTCTATAGAAATAAATTTGTTAGGGATATTTTCTTTAATTTTACTTACCATACCTCCAACATTTCCTTTTTCATCTGAACCTATAAAAAGAATTTTCGAACCCTTTTCCCACGAACCTTCAAAATTAGATGTAGGGTTAAATTCTTTTGTCCATTCCTCATACGTTGGTTTGCTTATCATGAGTTGATATACTTTTTCAACAGGAGCATTAATGGTAATTTTAAAATGTAAATTGCTTATTACTGATGCTGTATTTTCAACATGCTTTTTAAAATTATTTAAAATAGCTTGCCAACCGTCTCGCTGCATTTCAATCGGATTGGTATTTTCTGCTTCAAAAATTTCTGTTACCACTATTTCGTTGTTCTTTTCAGTAAACGTAATGGTTACTTTTCTGCCATCAGCAATGGTATAAACTATCTTTTGGTTTTCAATAATCTCATCATAAGTTCCTTCAAAATCAAATCCTGCACTTTTATCTTTAGCCTCCATGCGAAATAATAGCTTTCCTCCCATACGCAAATCATTTTCAGCAAAAGGTGTTTGCCAATCATCCGATGCATTATTCCATTGAGTAATATGATTTGGGTCAGTCCAACATCTCCAAACTTTTTCTATAGGAGCTTTAACCGAAGTTTCTATTTTTATGGTGGTTTTGTCTGTAGTTTTCATAATATAAGCGTTTTATAAATGAATAATTAATATTAACACTACAAATGTAAAGGCTTTATTTTAAAAATAAGAGGTGTAAATAGGACAACGAAAAGGTAGTTTGCGACAAATCTTTTTTTATTTTTGCTGATATGAAACATGTTTCTGTATTATTACCACATTATGTAAATCTTGCTGGACTAGAAAATGCCCGACAAGGATTATTGGAAACCAATGAGTTTTTAAAAACTCAAGGAAAATCACCTATATTTAATATTGAGATAGTGGGTATTATCCCTGAAATGCATATTAACAATGGTCAGTACGCTATAAAAGCAGACAAACTACTGCACCAGATAAAAACTACTGATATTGTTATTATTCCTCCTATTCAGAATAATATTGCTGAAGCGTTACAATTAAACCATGAATTCTATCCTTGGGTAAATGCACAACACCAAGCAGGAGCTCAAATAGTAAGTTTATGTTTAGGTGCTTTTTTATTGGCAAGTACCGGATTGCTAAACGGTAAAGATTGTGTAACCCATTGGCGTGCCAGTGAACCTTTTAAGCAACTTTTTCCTAAAGTTAATTTGCTCTCAGATAAAATAATGACAGATGAAGATGGTATTTATACAGGAGGGGGAGCTTTTTCTTCGGCTAATTTAATTCTTTATGTAATAGAGAAAATGGTAGATAGGGAAGCGGCTATTTATTGCTCTAAAATATTTCAGATAGATGCAGGAAGAACTTCTCAATCGCCATTTATTATTTTTAAAGCCCAAAAAAACCATGCTGATGCTGATGTAAAAACAGCTCAGACATTTATTGAAAAAAATTACATGGATAAAATTATCGTTGATGATTTGTGTGATCTATTGGGAATAGGAAGAAGAACCTTTGAACGTAGGTTTAAAAAAGCAACTGCCAATACCATATTGGAATACATCCAACGAATAAGAGTTGAAGCTGCTAAAAAACAATTGGAATTGGGTGTTAAAACCGTTAATGAAATCATGTTTGATGTAGGTTATTCTGATACTAAAGCCTTTAGAGCTACTTTTAAAAAAATAGCCGGATTAAGCCCTGTAGAATATAAAAATAAATACAATAAGGTTCTTGTATGTTAACTATATTTTTAACACGCTAATATAAAAACAAAAATGTAACTTTTATCGTCTATTTTATTTCTTGATTAAAGCAAGATATTTATCTCTGTTCTCAAAAATAACCCACAGGTTTATTGCTAACAATACTAACGCCATTGGTAATCCTGAAGGTGCTTGATAAATGTGTGTCAATATTATGCCTACCATTACCGGAAAAATAACGATAGCTCCTAATGCTCTAACCCGTGGAATAATAAAAAGTAAACCTCCTACTATTTCTGCAACAGCAACAAGTGGCATCAACCAACCAATTGTCATAAAAGCTTCAAACACTTTCGTCATAGATTCCGGCATGTCTTCAGGCATCGGCATATAGTTAAAAAATTTATTGAGTCCTGCATTAATGAACATTAATCCAAATAACAGACAGATTACAAACATGATTTTATTTTTCATCTCTATTTATTTTAAGGTTAATACTAAACTAATTCGTGTTAATTAACAAGCTAAAAACTATACCTTCAGGCAAGCACGAAACCCTCTTGCACCATAATAAGATTCTGCTCCATTGTGATAAATGAATGTTTTTCCGTAACGCCAATCACCGAAAATTGCTCCTCCGAGTGCTCTAACATCGTCAGGCGTTGCTATCCAACTAGATGTTTTCGTATCGAATTTTCCTAATTGTTGCAACTCATGATATTGCTCTTCAGTTAATAATTCAATACCCATTTCTGCTGCCATACCAATAGCACTATGTTTAGGTTTATGTTGTTTTCTAGATTCCAATGATTCAGGGTCGTAACAAACACTCCTGCGACCTTTGGGGCTTTCTGTGGAACAATCATAAAAAACATATTCGTCAGTAGTTTTATCGTATTTAATTACATCCGGTTCTCCTCCTGTTTCTTCCATTTCGTTTAGTGACCATAGTTTTTCAGGATTAATTTCCAACTTTTCTTGTACTTTCTCCCATTCAATGTTTTTATGGCGATTTACGTTTTTTTCAAAACGTGTTTGTAAGATTTTTAATAATTCCTCTTTTTGTTGCTGAGATATTATTTTTTGTTGACTCATAACTTTTTGATTTTTAGTTAAAAAATTATTTTATGCCCTCCACCTGCTAACACGTATTTTAAACTTCTCTACAATAAAATAGGTTACAGGAACAATAACTAACGTTAAAAAAGTGGCAAAGGTTAACCCAAAAATTACTGTCCATGCTAATGGACCCCAAAAGATTACGTTATCTCCACCAATATAAATTTTAGCATCAAACTCAGTTATTAATGAGAAGAAATCTATGTTTAATCCTATTGCCAACGGAATTAATCCAAAAACAGTAGTAATAGCTGTTAGCAATACCGGACGTAAACGAGCTGTTCCGCCTTCTACAATAACATTAAACAATTCAGGCAAGGCCAATTTATCTTTTTTAACTAATCCCAGTTCTTTTTTCTTCCTTTCTACCAGAAGCTCGGTATAATCGAGTAGCACCACTCCGTTGTTCACCACAATTCCGGCAAGAGAAATAATTCCCACCATGGTCATCATAATTACAAAGGTCATATTAAAAATAACCAAGCCAAAAAGTACTCCAATAAAACTCAAAAAGATGGTCATTAAAACAATTAATGGTTTTGAAAATGAATTAAACTGTAATACCAACAAAAAGATAATTAATCCCAATCCTGAAAACAAAGCCGTTGTTAAAAATGCCATATTTTTTTCTTGTTCTTCCATTTGCCCGGTAAAATCAATGGTAGTGTTTTTAGGTGTTCTAAAGTTAGACAGCCTAGTTTTAATGGTCTGAACAATTTCTGTAGCATTATATCCTGTTTTAACAGAAGAATACAAAGTAACTACTCGATTTAAATCTCTGTGCTTAATAGCAGTATAAGAAGATGTATTGTGGGTGGTAATTAACGTAGAAACCGGAATATCCTTAATTTGTCCATTTGACGGGTCTCTAAACACAATTCGTTGATTATATAAAGCATTGGTGCTGTGTTTATACGCTTCATCAAACCTAACAGCAACATCATATTCTTCGCCACCCGTTTTATAAACACTAGCTTTTTCACCATAAAGCGATCTACGCAATTGACTACCAACTTGTCCGACAGAAACCCCTAATTCTCCGGCTTTTTTTCTATCAACAGTAATTTCGGTTACCGGTTTACTTTTATTTACATCAATTTTTAATCCTTCAATACCCGGAATATTTAATTTATTAATAGCTTCTCTAAGGTTTTTAGCTGTAAGAATAAGATCATTATAGTCTTTTCCTCTAATTTCAATATTAATAGGATACCCGGCAGGAGGTCCTGCAGCTTCTTTTTCTACAGAAATATTTACTCCCGGATAAGTACCAACAGCTTCCCTCACTTCTTCCATAAAGTCTTTACTGTTTTTACCTCTTCTGAGCTTAGATTCTCTAAGTGAAACCGTTACTTTTCCTTTATGAGGCATTTCTGCATTAGAACCTCCATCAGTTTCAGGATTTCCGGCACCTTCGCCCACCTGAGAAACAGCAGATTCTACCATATAATTATAGCCTGTTTCATCTTTATAATTATCTACTACTTTAAAAACTTTAGCTTCAATTTCTTTGGTTAGTTTATTGGTTTTTTCAATGGCTGTTCCTTCGGGATATTCTAAATAAACAAACACTTGGTTGGGTTCATTATCAGGGAAAAACTCCACTTTTGGTTGTGCAATAGCAAATACAATAAACGAAAGAATTAACAATCCAAATGTTCCGAAAAGAAACACATAAGGCTTTTTACCACTCAATGCAAAAGATAAAAATTTCTGGTATCTAGCTTCAAGAACAACCAAAATAGTTTCCTGAAAATAATTTGCAGCCTTTACTAACAAGTATTTATAAACCCAAAGTATAATAGCAGCAAAGACCAATAAGGTTCCCATACCTCTAAATCCTCCGCCAATAATTAAACTAAGCACACCAAAAAAGAATAAAATAGCACTTAATTTTATTAAGAACTTTTTACTCATTTCTTTCTCTTCAGTTTTCATAAAATCTGCTGTAAGCATAGAGTTTATAAATATGGCGACAAATAGTGAAGAACCTAACACTATAGAAAGTGTAATAGGGAATATTTTCATGAAATTACCCATAATACCCGGCCAAAAACCAAGTGGAACAAAGGCTGCTACTGATGTTAATGTTGATATGATAATAGGTGTAGCAATTTCACCAATACCTTGTTTGGCGGCAGCTATTCTACTCATGTTTTCTTTTTGCATTAATCGCAACACATTTTCTACCACCACAATTCCATTATCTACCAACATTCCTAATCCCATAACCAAGGCAAAAAGCACCATCGTATTCATGGTATAGCCTATTATATTAAGTAAGGTAAATGATAAAAACATAGACATAGGAATGGCAAAACCAACAAACAATGCATTTCTAAATCCTAAAAAGAACATTAACACGCCAACCACCAACAATATTCCAAAAATGATATTGTTTACCAACTCGTCAACTTGATTAATGGTCTTTGTAGATTGATCATTTGAAGTGGTAACGCTTAAATCTTTAGGTAAATAATCACTTTTAGCTTCTTCAAGTATAACTTTAATTTTCTCAACAGCTTCTACCATGTTTTTACCTGAAAGCTTTTTAACATCAAGCATTACCACAGGTTTGGAAAACTCTCTGGCATAAGTAGTTTTTTCTTTTTCCTGAAAAGCAATGGTAGCAATGTCTTTAAGATAAATTGGTCCGTTTTCATTCTTAACCACAAAGTTTCCTAACTCTGCTGCATCTTCAATTTCTCCAATAACTCTAATGGTTCTTCTTTGCTCATTCATTACCAAATTGCCGGCAGAAACAGTAGTATTTCCTCCTGCAATGGTATTGATAATATCATCAAAGCTCACTTTTGAAGCCGTCATTTTATATACATCAACAGCTACTTCAATTTCTTTTTCTTGAGCTCCACGAATATCTACTTGTTTAATTTCAGGTAATAACTCTATTTTCTTCTCTAAATATTCGGCATATTCCTTCAGTTTTTGAACCGGATAATCTCCTGAAATATTAACGTTGATAATCGCAAACTCTTCAGCAATATTTAAATCAAACACATTAGGTTCAACTTTAGCCCCATTAAAAGTTGGCCAATCTGCTCCTGCTTTTTTTAAATCAACCTTATCTTTAACTTTAGATTTCGCTTCAGGAATACTAAAACTCTCTTCAAACTCAACAATAATGATAGAATAATCTTCTTGAGAAGTTGAAGTAATTTTTGTAACACCACTCAAGTTCTGCAACTCTTCCTCAAGAGGATCGGTAATGAGTTTTTCCATATCCTCGGAGGTATTTCCCGGGAAAACCGAACTAATGTAAATTTTAGTTTCTTTAACTTCCGGAAAGCTTTCTCGAGGCATCGAGTAATAAGCAGATATCCCTGTAATTAATATTAGAAATATCATCAAGTAAATAGTCATCTTATTGTCTATCGCCCAAGATGATATTTTAAACTCTTTTAGTTTTTTATTTTTAGCCATTTTCTTTTACCGTTTTAGGTTGTTTTTTAAATGAAGTTGGTTAATTAATTGTCTGATTACATTTTTTTAATTAAAACTTGTTCATCTTCTTTAACTATTCTCGCTCCTTCCTCAATAATTATATCTCCGTTAGCAATTCCTTCAGTAATTTCTGCAACACCATTTTGTGTTTTTCCTATCTTAATCACTCTCTTTTCTGCATAATTTCTATTTTTCTTTCCTTTCTTCACTGCGTAAACATATTTTTCGCCTTCAGCATTTTCAGAAATAATAGCTTGAGGCAACACCAAAGCACTATCGTTTACATAATTATTAATGCTCAACAATGCTGTCATGTTAGGTTTAACCATTTTGTTTTCATTGGTTATTGCTATCTCAATTTTAAATGTTCTGTTGTTAGGATTAATGTAGTTACTTACTTGTCTAATAGTTGAAGTAACTGTGTCATTTAATACAGGGAAATAAACATTTACCTGAGAGCCTGTTTTAATATTGGTAATATAATTTTCAGGAATTTCTGCTTCAATAAACATGTCGTTTAGATTAATAATTCTAAACAACTGATTCATTCCCGGAGAAACTACCTGACCTTGCTCCGACATTACATCATCAATTACTCCACTAAAAGGAGCTGTAATAGTAGTTTTTGCTAATTGCTCTTTCATTTGACTAACTGCTTTTTGCTGTGTCTCATAATTAGCTTTAGCTTGTAAAAACTGAATTTCTGAACCAATTTTATCTTTCCACAATCTTTCCTGACGCTCAAAAGTGGTTTTTGCTAAGGCCAACTGCGTTTCCATTTGAGATAATTGTTGGTTTAAACCGCCATCATCTATTTTAGCCAATACTTCACCTTTATTTACAAACTGACCTTCTTTTACGAATACTTTGGTTAAAACACCGGCATATTCAGGATAAATTACAATGTTTTCTTTGGTTTGAACACTACCTTGAATCTGAACATAATGCTTAAAACTAGTAGCTTTAGCTTCAATGGTTGTAATTACCGGAATTGACAATGAAGAATCCAAATTAGCAATAGCAATGTCTAATTTTTCAATTTCATCTAAAATAGCATTTTGTTTAGCTGTCAACTCATTTTTCTTAGCGTTTATTTCTTCAAGGTTGTTTCCTGCAACAATTTCGTCAACAGTTTTTTCTTTTCCTCCGCAAGAAATTAAAGTTGCTGCAACGCTGATGATGATTAATATTTTTTTCATTTTATAAGTATTTTATTGATTGATATGTTAGGTTTAATTGATTTTATTTTTGACCATAAGATTTTTCTAAAGCAGAACGAGCGTTAAGTAAATCTAACACTGCCTTTACATAATTTCCCTCTGCACTAAGCATTTGATTTTGAGCTTGTGTTAACTCTAAACTCGATGCAATTCCTGCTTCATATTTTTTTACTGTTTTATCATAAATTTTTTGAGCTAATGCCAAGTTATCTTTTTGGTTGTCAAAAGTTTCTTTTGCTGTATCAAAATTAGATGCTGCTAATTCAGATTGATATTTTAAGTTTTGTTCTATTTCTTTGGCAGAATTTTCCATTTTTTCCAACTCAATTTTTGCTTGAGAAACTTTAGATAATCTTGCTCCACTGGTTAGAATAGGCAATTTTAAATTTACTCCTACAATAGTTGCTGGAAACCATCTGGCATCGCTACTAAAAACATCTAGTTCATTACCAAAATTTTGTTGTTGGTGACTAAAAAATGCTGATACTGTTGGCAAGAAAGTATATTTTTCTTTTCTCAAATTCAATTGCGAAAGCTTCATATTGGTAATGATTAGTTCATAATCAATATGATTTTCAATTTTAAATTCTTTGTCCAAAGCACTGTTTTGGTTGGTTGCAATCATACTATCAAACTCATCGGTTAACACCAACTGAGTATTAATCTCTAAGCCCAACTGAAGATTAAGTAATTTAATAGCAAAATCCCTTTGTCCTTCAGCTATTCCTAAAGAAGTTTTCAAAGCATTTACATTCAATTCCAACTGATCTACATTTTGTTCTTCTGTCAACCCTTCTTTGTATAAGGCTTTAGTTTCTTCCAACATTTGTTCAGATGTTTCTAATGATTGAGTCAACACCAATACATTTTTTTGGGTAGCTAACACCGTGTAATATGCTTGAGCAACAGCGTCTCTTAATTCTATTTCAGTTTTTACCTGACTATTAATAGATAACTCTTTGTAAGTTTTAGCAGCCTGTAAACCAACAATATAAGAGCCATCAAAAATTAATTGAGAAGCAGAAATACCAACAGAGTTATTGTAATTTAATCCAAACTGAAAAGTAGCTAATTCACCTTCCGGAGCCATTGGATTAAAAGCATTTGCTGGAGCTACTTGTGTAGGAATATCAATAAAACGTTGAATTTGTCCTTCGGCATTTACCTGTGGCAATCCTATTGCAGTAGTTTCCCAAACTTTCTTTTTAGCAATTTCAATGTCTTTTATTGCATTTTGGTTTTGGTAGTTATTCGCAATAGCATAATCTTGCGCTTCTTTTAAGGAGAAACTTTTTGATTCTTGAGCAGTTGCAGAAAACAACATTCCCAACAACCCAACAGTTAAACTTATTTTATAGTTATTCATATCGCTTAAAATTCTTGATTGGTTTCTGTTAATTTTTGTTTTAAATATTCTATTCCTTTTTTACTGGCAATACCTCTGATGTGGTAACGAGCCATTTCTAAATGCAATGTTTTATAATTAAATTCCATAGGGGGAAAAAGTTCCACATCAAATATTTTATCCACCATAGTGATATAAAATTTAGAAATAATTTTAGGGTTTACATTTTCTCTAAACAAACCTTCTTTTACTCCTTTTTCTATATTGGCTTCAACAATGGTTGGAATATAATTACATTTATGATTTTGAAATATTTTCCAAGCTTCGGGATAAAATTTTTGCAAATCATACATTACTCCTGGTTGAATATTTTGTAATTTCTCACTTACTTTTTGGTTAATTCTAAGCAACTCATCAATGGCATTTCCATCATGACTAATGGTTTCTTCTAAAATACACTCTTCATTATCTATTTGTATTTGAACGGTTTGGTTTACCAAATCTTTTTTATCCGTTACATACAGGTAAAGTGTTTTTTTAGAAATTCCTAAATGGGTGGCAATGTCGTTCATGGTTAAACTCTTAATGCCGTACTTCATAAAAAGTTGGGCACAATTAACCAATAGTTCAATATGTTTTTCTGTTTTACTCATCATGTGGACAAAATTAGAAACATTTTTAACATTGGAAACGAAAAGTGAGAAAAATGTTTCCTAAAAAATTAAAAAAATATTTATCTATTTGATTTTATCTGGTTTAAAATGTGGTTGGAAGCTAAGAAATGTTACCACAAAGACGCAAAGAAATTATTTATTCGCTCCATCTAAGTTCTATTTATGGAACACGGATAACGCTGATTTGACAAATGTGCGCAGCTATTACCACAAAGGGTAAAAATGTGTTTTTTGATGGTTTTTAAATTATTTATTATACATTTGAAAAAATAAACCTCAACTATTTTATTAAAAACTAAGGATATATTAAATTAGCGTTAATTATAGGAGACCTATGGCCAAACAGAATATTTTAAAACTAATCGAAAACCTGAAAAAACAGGGAAACGAGTTTACCTTCAGATCATATACTGACCGAAAAGATAGTGAACAATGGGGAGGTAATCCAAATGCCAATTGGATTGCATGGGTAACCAGAATAAAAAATCTATTAGATAAGGCAGTTTCTAAAAATTCTGCGCCACATGTTTATTTTTCAACAGCCTCCAAAATTCCTTTGAAAGGTTATGCTATTGACAATTTTTTAGATGCCAAAAATAATTACTTAAAATCATTAAGTCTATTCGAAGATTTATTAATTGAAGGTGATTATTTTGACGAATTAATTGACAAAAGTATTATTAAAAAGACGGATAGAGTGCAACAAGAATCGGAGTCAACAACTAAAAGTAGTCAATTTAATAAAGTATTCATTGTTCATGGTCATGATCATAATCTTAAAGCTGAACTAGAGGTATTCCTTTTAAAACTCAATTTGCAACCTATTGTTTTACATAGGGAGGTCGATCAAGGTCAGACTATAATTGAAAAATTTGAGAGTAATAGCGATGTTGCTTATGTGTTCATTCTGCTAACTCCAGATGAAGTTGCATATACTGTAGATCAACATGAAAAAGATGACAATGTTAGAGATAAAGAATATAGAGCACGCCCTAATGTAATTTTTGAATTCGGATATTTCACCGGCAAACTTGGCAGAAAAAAAGTCTGTGCTCTACATAAAGGGAATGTGACTTTACCTAGTGATTTAAGTGGAGTAGTCTATAAAAAAGTTAATGACTCTATTGAAGATATTGGTTTTGCTTTAATTAAAGAATTAAAGTCTGCCGGACTAAAGATTACAATATAATTAACGCTAACCTCACCCTTTTACAAACTCCAAAAAGGTATTAAACTGAAGTTTTTTATCAAAATTATTGATAGCAAATTGGTAGGCTTTGTTGCCCATTTCGTGGCGTAAGGTTTTATCGTTAATGAGTTTTTCTATTTGGCGAGCAAAAACTTTCACATCAAAAGCCGGCACTAAAAACCCGGTAGTGTTATTATAAATAAGCTCCGGATTGCTGCTGATATCAAAAGCAATACAGGGTAGTTTATGTGCCATAGCTTCGGCAAGTACAAAACCAAAACCTTCCCACTTGGCTGTAGAGACAAATATATCCAACGTATTCATAAATTCATTCATGTCTTTTACAAAACCCAATAATTTTATCTGGTTTTCTAATTGGTTAGCCTCAATTAACGCTTTTAATTCATTATACCTTGGTCCATCTCCGGCAATATGAATTTCAAAAGGGATATTTTTAGCCTTCAAAATACTAGCGATATCTACCAAGTAATGTTGTGCTTTTTGGGTAACTATTCTGCCGGCATTGCCAATAATTATTGTTGAGGAAGAGTTGGTTTTTTCTGTTGTGGTAAAAGCCGAAAAATCAATGGCATTATAAATTATAGCCGATTTTTTGGTATTGATAATGTCCTCAAAATTTTTAACCATTAAGGCTTTTGTAGCAGCAGAATTAAAAATAAAATGCGTGATTACTTTTTTAAATAACCAAGTAGTAAGGGTTTTCTTTTTTACCTCAACAGCAATACCTCTACGGTAAACAACTGTTGGTACTTTAGCCATATAAGCCGCTAATCCGCCTGTTTTTAAATCCACCGGACTATTAAAAACTACTGTAGTAATCTTATTATCTTTAAAAAATTGGGTGAGTTTTTTTACTTTAGCCACCGATAAAAACCCCAACTTGCTATTGCGAATAGGAAATTGCATCACCTTTGTTGAAGCTAACTTTTCATTTAACACACTGTGTGGCGAGGATACAAAAAATGTTGGAATACCTTGTTCGCTTGCCATAACAGCAGCTTCATAATGCCATTTTTCTCCTCCGCCCCAAAAGGTGGTAGTATTAAAAAAACAGATATTTTCCGGTTGCGAATTCAAGTTATTTTTTGCTTGTTTGTAATTGCTTAAGTTTACTGTATTTCAAATATTTAGCGTAAGCAGAATTTTTACAAATAATATAGCCGTACTTACCATCTAATATTCCTAATTTTAGAATATAATCTCTAAAAAATTTGAATACCGTTTTATAAAATATTTTAAAATCACTACTCTTTATGCCTTTTTCGAAAGCAGCTTTTGAGCTGATATCTGTAAAGTAGGCTATTTGTTTTAAATGCTCATCAATACTATTAAAAGAATAATGTAAAATATCTGCATTTATGTGCTGCGTAGTTGTTTTAGGCTGCATGATTACTTTATCGTGCGGATTAACACCTCCCCATTTTCCTTTGTTTTTGTTCCAAAGGCGTGTTTTTTTATCGGGATACCAACCGCAATGTTTTATCCATTTGCCACAAAAGTTGGTCAACCTATTAAAACTATAAGCATCTTTTGTACAGTTGGCTTTTATTTGCTTTACTTCTTCTAATAACTTGTCAGAAAGTGCTTCATCAGCATCCAAAGAAAGTACATAATCAAAATTAGCTTGAGCAAGTGCGTAATTTTTTTGCTCAATATGTCCTTCAAACGGATGTTGAATAAACGTTACTTTATATTCCGAACAAATCTTTTCGGTATTGTCGGTAGAAAAAGAATCTACTACAATAATTTCATCAGCAATGGGTAAAACAGACTTGATACAACGAGCAATGTTTCTTTCTTCATTGTAAGTAATAATCACAACCGAAACAGGTGTTGACATGAGCTGCTGATAATGAATTTATAAAAAACAGACTAATTTTTGATTAAAAAGTCGTCTTTTTTAATGGTAATTTCATCAAAAGTAGCAAATTGGATGTAAACAAACAATTCTTTGTTAATGTTGGCATACATTCTATCTACATCAAATTCAAAAAGTTCCCCGCTTACTGGGTCCAATGTTTGCCTGAAATTAGGCATGTGATAAACTATTACTTCATTAATTTCTCCATCAACATCAGTAACCGCAATTCTTATAAAAGGTTGGGAATTAAGCACCGAATCAATTAGTTCTGGTTTAGATTCGGTATCAACCATTTCGTAATAAATTTTTTCATATCGTTCTAAATATTCCAAAATTCTATTAGCAGGGGCTCTCACTTCTTGATTATTTTTATCTGTCATAATAAACGAAGTATCTTTTTTTGTAATAGTAAAAGACTGCTCAGGTGTTTCGTAATAAGTAACTTCTAATTTTTGAATGTCTTGAGGTTGGTATTTAAAAATAGCAGCATCTCTCCATTGTTGGCTATCAGTAAAAAAACGAGAGTATAAAAACCCTTTAAATCCCGGAATATGCATAATAAAAGGAACAGAAGATTTTACACCTTCTGTCTCCAACAACATATAAGTCCCAGTTTGATCCATAGTAGAGTTCCCTATATAATAAACCTTAGATGGTTGTCCTCCATCTTGGTAAATTTCTACTTTAGTTCCTTTTGTAGCAATATTTTTAATAATGTTATCTTGAGCGGATTTAGGAACAGGAGCTTTTACTGCTATTCGGCTAAAAGTTTTCATTAATAACCTAATGTTATCCGGTCTGGCATCATACTTATTATTTACCAACCACGAATTTTCTCCTTTAACTAAGGTAACGTGCTTGCCTTGATTATCTACAATAAAAATTTTGGTAATGGAGCTGGTATCTTCAACCGCAAAATCCATTTTCGCTCCTTCAACATTATAAGTTGTTTTACCTTGATTAAAATACAAATAAGCAGCAACAGCCACAGCAAGTAGTAAAACAAGGATAATTATTTTATTGTTTTTCTTCATAATAGTAATTTTTATTTAGTGTATTTTCTCTTTCTATAAAAGAAGTGAGCAATACCAAACAGTAACATTATTCCTACAGGTAAAACGGTATTAAAAATTTGCCATGTAACTCTTTCATCTTTGATAACAGTATGGTCTAAAAGTCTTATTTTAAATTTCTTTGTTCGTACACTCATCAACCCATTATCATTACACATATAATTCATCACATTGAGCATAAAATCTGCATTACCATATTGTTGTTTGGTATATCTATCTAATCCTAACGCCATATACTCATTGGTTCTTGGGTTTACAGCATTTTTAGCAATATCGCCATCAGCAATAACTACCATTTTGTTAGGTTTACTATTTTCTCTAAAAGCAATTTCATTGGCTTCTAAAATTTGTGGTGGCACTCTGTTTTTAAATACCGATTCAAAACTACCTTCGAGCAATGCTGCTGCCACTTGATGCCCTTTGTTAAATTGATTTTGATCGGGTTCAAACCTTAAAAACGATAAACTTACTCTAGTTGGAGCACTAGATATTTTAGTATACTGAGATGATTTTAAAAGTCCTATTTTAGTAATTCCTGCTTTGTTAATCGTATCAATGGTACTGGTAAATTCTCCCTTAACAGCATTAAGATTATTTACTATCGGATGACTGTTTGCTGGAGTTAATAACGGGAAAAAATACCAAGGGTAAAGTTCTGTTTTGGGTTGGTTACCCACCATACCTGTAACAATTGGTATGGGTGCCGATTGTAAATCCTGAATTAGGTTAGCGTTAATCCTAACACCATAAGTAAATAATTGGTCGTCTAAATTTAAATCTTGAGGTATAGCCATGGTTACATCCGAAGTTCTAAGACTATCCATGCTAGCAAATACAGGATCTATCATCCAAACTACTTTGCCACCATACATAATGTATTGGTCGATAATAAATTTATCTTTTTCAGAGAATTTTTGTGTTGGTTTGGCAATAATAATAGCGTCATACTTCGGACGAACAACAAACTCCTGAGTAGAATCTATCATAGTTCTTTCCGTAAGGCTGTATAGCTCTCCGTTTATCTTTATTCTATCAATACTATAAAACTCTGATAAGGAAGTGGACAACGAAGCTACTTCATATTTATTCAGTTCCCCATGTCCGTCAATAAAAGCAATTTTAGGTTTTAATTCCGTGGTAAGGTTATAAATAGCATTGGCAATTTCATATTCCAATCCTTCAATAGAGCTGTTTATCATGTTAACCGGATTGCTGCCTAATTTACTTTTTAGCAACTGCACAGGAATTTCTTTTCCTTTATAAAAAAAGATAGCTCCCGGCCAAATCAACTTATTAGAAAAACCATCGGTAGTTTTTTCATTTAAATCTGTAGGTTGTAAGCCTTGTTTAAAAAGCTGCTGATAAATTTCTTTGGTAATTTTTTCGTCACCACTTTCGGCAGGATTTATAAATTCATAATCTAAATTATCATTAGAATATGCTCTGAACTCATCCAACATCTCACGCGTTTCGTCACGTAATTTTTTGTACGCAGCAGGAAAATCTCCTTCTAAGTAAACTTTTACATAAACAATATCATCTAAGTTTTTTACTAACTCTTTAGAAGCATTAGAAAGCGAATATCTCTTTTCTGAGGTAAGGTCGAAACGTTCAAAAAGCAATGATGCTGAAAAGTTGATTAAGACAATCACCAAAATCCCTATTGCTAACGAAGATAAATCTTTATTTCTATTTGCATTATTCTTTACCATTTTCTGCTTGCCAATACGGTTTTCGTTAATAATAAAAACAAAAAGATAACACTTAAAAAATAAATTACATCTCTGGAATCAATTACTCCTCTACTCATTGAACGGTAATGTTCGTTAATTCCCAATTTGATAATAAATGCATCAATAGATCCAAAAAGCTCTAACGCACTAATAGCATCAAAACCTGCGTAACAAAAGAAGCATAAAAACACCGCTATTAAAAAAGAGATGATTTGATTATTAGTAATGGCACTGGCAAATAAGCCTATGGCAACAAATACGCTTCCTAAAAACAATAAGCCAAAGTATGAACCCCACGTTCCTCCTGTATCAATATTTCCGGGAGGGCTCCCTAACTGGTAAACCGAATAAAAATAAACTAAAGTGGGTAAAAGTGAGAAAAAAACCAATGAAAAACCGGCTATATATTTGGCTAACACAATTTGGAAATCTGTAATTGGCTTGGTCAAAAGCAATTCTATGGTTCCTGTTCTACTTTCTTCAGAAAACAAACGCATGGTAATGGCAGGAATTAAAAACATAAACACCCAAGGACCAATATAAAAAAGTGAACCGATACTGGAAAATCCATTATCCAACACGTTGTAGTCACCAGGAAAAACCCACATAAAGAGACCAATAGTAGTAAGAAACACTGCAATAACAATGTATCCGACCAATGAGCCTAAAAAGCTTCTAATTTCTTTGTTGATGAGCGTTAGCATCTATTTATTTCAGGTTTTTGTTGAAAAAAACCAAAAGTACAATTTTTTATGCGACTTAAAATTTAAAATTTGTTAATGAAAAGCCACTTTTCGGAAAGTTTTTAAAATAATGCTTTGTAGTCGATTAAAAAATCGTAAATTTGCACTCCATTTTGGGAGAGCGAGACAACTTTATTTAAAGATATATCGCGGGGTAGAGCAGTTGGTAGCTCATCGGGCTCATAACCCGAAGGTCGTCCGTTCGAGTCGGGCCCCCGCTACTAGAAACCTCAGAGCAATCTGAGGTTTTTTTGTTGTAATTTATTATATTCCCACCAAAATAACCATTTAACAAGGCTTTTAATAGTTTTGAAATAATAGCAACTTTTTATTTCGTTATTTTGCATTTTATTTCAATTTTATTAAATGCACAAATCAGGTTTTGTAAATATTATAGGTAACCCCAATGTTGGAAAATCAACATTAATGAACACTTTGGTAGGCGAAAAACTGTCTATTATTACTTCTAAAGCACAAACTACCCGACACCGAATTTTAGGGATAGTGAATGATGAAGAACATCAAATTATTTTTTCTGATACGCCCGGTTTTGTTGATCCTAAATACAAAATGCACGAAGGTATGATGACTTTTGTTCGTTCTGCTTTGTCTGATGCTGATGTGCTTTTATTTATGGTTGAAGTACAAGAAAAAGAACTGAAATACCAAGAAATACTAGAAAAGCTAAAGAAAACCGATGTGCCTGTATTGGTATTAATCAATAAAATTGACTTGGTTGATCAAGCTTTTTTAGAAAAAAAAGTAGCTTATTGGCAAGCAATATTGCCTAATGCTAAAATTTATCCGCTATCGGCTTTGCATCAATTTAATGTAGATCAGATTATGCTCGAAATTAAAAGTTTATTGCCCGAAGCTCCTCCTTTTTACGATAAAGACCAACTAACCGATAAGCCCGAAAAATTCTTTGTAGCAGAAATTATTCGTGAGAAAATTTTAATGCACTACCAAAAAGAAGTTCCTTACTCTTGCGAAGTAGTTATTGAAGAATTTAAAGAAGAGCCTAATATCATCAGAATTAGAGCGGTAATAATGGTTATAAGAGAAAGTCAGAAAGGAATAATTATCGGACATAAAGGAAAAGATTTAAAACGTGTAGGCACTCTAGCTCGTAAGGAAATGGAGCAGTTTTTCGAGAAAAAAGTCTTTTTAGAAATGTATGTTAAAGTAAACAAAGACTGGAGAAACAACGAAAGACAGTTGAGAAACTTCGGTTATTTGAATTAAATATAAAGCAGAAAATAAACAAATAAAATGGGTAATATAGTTGCAATAGTAGGTCGTCCGAATGTAGGAAAATCCACCTTATTTAACAGACTAACCACATCAAGAAGTGCTATTGTTGATGAAGCAAGTGGTGTAACGCGAGATCGTCACTACGGAAAAGTAGAGTGGAACGGGAAAGAGTTTTCTTTAATAGATACCGGAGGATACATTAAAGGTTCTGACGATATTTTTGAAGATGAAATTAGAAAACAAGTGCTTATCGCTATTGAAGAATGTGATTTAATCATTTTTGTGGTAGATGTAGAAGTAGGAATTACCGATTTAGACACAGAAGTTGCTAATTTATTAAGAAAATCTAACAAAAAAGTAGTGTTGGTTTCCAACAAAGTGGACAACAACGAACGAATTTTAGATTCTAACGCTTTTTACGGATTAGCCATTGGCGATGAAATATTTAGCGTTTCTGCCATTAGCGGTAGCGGAACAGGAGATTTGTTAGATGAAGTAGTAAAACATATTGACGACAACCCTATTGAAGAGGAAGAAAGCGATGTGCCAAAAATTGCTATTGTTGGAAGACCTAATGTAGGAAAATCATCTTTGTTAAATACCCTTATCGGGAAGGAAAAAAATATCGTTACCAATATAGCGGGAACCACCAGAGATTCATTAACCACCAGGTTTAATTCATTTGGTTTTGAGTTTGATTTAGTTGATACTGCAGGAATTAGAAAAAAAGGCAAAGTAAATGAAGACATAGAGTTTTACTCGGTAATGCGTTCTATTAGAGCAATAGAAAATGCTGATGTATGCTTGCTTATGATAGAAGCTACCGAAGGTGTGATGGCTCAGGATATGAACATTTACAACCTAATTATTAAAAATAAAAAAGGCGTTGTCCTGTTGGTAAACAAATGGGATTTAATTGAAAAAGAAACCAACACCTCAAAAGAGTTTGAAGCTGAAATAAAACACAAATTAGCACCATTTACCGATGTGCCTATCTTATTTATTTCTGCCATTAACAAACAGCGTGTTATAAAAGCTTTAGAAGAAGCTACTAAAGTGTATAAAAATAGAGTTAGAAAAATAAGTACTTCCAAACTTAATGAGGTAATGTTGGACATTATCAACCAAAGTCCACCTCCATCTATTAAAGGAAAATGGATAAAAATTAAGTTTGTAACGCAATTACCGACCTATTCGCCAGCCTTTGCATTTTTCTGTAATTTACCTCAATACGTAAAAGATTCTTACAAAAGATTTTTAGAAAACAAATTACGTGAAAACTTTGATTTTAAAGGAGTTCCCATTCAGATTTTTATGAGGAAGAAATAATAACGCTATTCTCACAACGTAGTATGTATCCCAATTTGAAGTTGATTTTTACCAACAACATTGGTAAGTTGCCTCATCATACCAGCTTGAAATTTTAACTTTTCAGTTAATTGATAGCCTAGTGCCATATAAAATCGATTTCTATCAAATAATTCAACCTTTCTATCATTCCCTATAGAACGTTCTCCATTAATAAACAATTCGTTGTACATAGAAAGGTAAAAAGTGGTTGGTATCAACTTTTCTTGATTCAAAGGGATGTTTACAGCAAAAAAATGCCTCCAACGTGTTCTAAAATCCTGATTTTGTACAAAACGCTGCTCATAACGAAAACGTTGCGTTACATAAACTCTTGAAAACAATTTGTTGGAAAATACGAGTTGCTGATAAACTCTACTTTCATAAGATTTGGTATTATCATCCACACCAAAAGCACCGGAAGTAATGTGGGCATATCCCAACGTTAGTTTAGTTTTAGTTTCCGAAAATTTATAGGAAAATCCTCCCCGCAACATTAATTGCTCTAAATCTCTACCTGCATCAAAATTTCTGTGCTGAATATCACTTTCAAAACCAAAGTTACTTGTTTCGGAGAATTTACCATCTAAAAACAGCATATACCAAGCACCCAACTGGTTTTTATCTGTTTGAGCTTTAACAAAAAATGAAAAAAATAGGATTAAAAACAATAACGAAAACCTGTTCATTTTAATAGTGTTTTGGTCTGTTTTCAAAATTATTAAAATGAAATGTTTTGCCCTAACCTGCCCTCTAAGATTAACAATTATTAACCTTTAACGACTATTTTCTAGTCAGCTTTTTTCTGATAATATTTTCCACTTCTGAAATAGCTACACGTTCTTGCTGCATAGTATCTCTATCTCTAATGGTTACTTTGTTATCTTCAAGAGATTCGTGGTCAACAGTAATACAAAACGGTGTTCCAATAGCATCTTGTCTTCTATAACGCTTACCAACAGAATCTTTTTCATCATATTGGCAATTGTAATCGTGTTTTAATAAGTCCATTATTTCACGAGCCTTTTCCGGTAACCCATCTTTCTTTACCAAAGGCAAAACAGCTGCTTTATAAGGAGCCAAAAATGCAGGAAGTTTTAATACCGTCCTTTCTGAACCATCATCTAATTTTTCTTCCTTATATGAAGAAGACAATATTGCTAAAAATGTTCTATCTAACCCAATAGAAGTCTCTACCACATAAGGCACGTAGTTTTGATTAATTTCCGGATCAAAATATTGCAGTTTTTTACCTGAGTGTTTTTCGTGTTGCTTCAAATCGAAATCTGTACGAGAATGAATTCCTTCTAACTCTTTAAATCCCATAGGGAAATTAAATTCAATATCGCAAGCAGCATTAGCGTAATGAGCTAATTTAACATGATCGTGAAAACGATAATTTTTTTCATCAATTCCTAACGAAAGATGCCAATTAATACGCTCGTTTTTCCAGTATTCATACCACTTCATTTCTTCACCAGGACGAACAAAAAATTGCATTTCCATTTGTTCGAACTCACGCATACGGAAGATAAACTGACGAGCAACTATTTCATTTCTAAAAGCTTTACCAATTTGAGCGATTCCAAAAGGAATTTTTAAACGGCTCGTTTTCTGCACATTTAAAAAATTTACAAAAATACCTTGAGCGGTTTCTGGACGTAAATAGATTTTATTAGCTGATTCGGCAACAGAACCTATTTCAGTTGAAAACATAAGGTTAAACTGCTTTACATCTGTCCAGTTTTTAGAGCCACTTATCGGACAAGCAATTTCTAAGTCTTCAATTAATGTTTTAATGTCAGCTAAATTATCATTTTCCATAGCAGCTTTAAACCTGCTAGTAACTTCGTCTATTTTAGCCTGATTTCTTAAAATATTTGGATTAGTAGCTCTAAATTGAGTTTCATCAAAATTATCAGCAAAACGTTTTTTACCTTTTTCTACTTCTTTTTCGTTTTTTAAACGAATTTTTTCGATGTATTCTTCAATTAACACATCGGCACGGTATCTTTTTTTAGAATCTTTGTTATCAATCAATGGGTCATTGAATGCATCAACATGTCCGGAAGCTTTCCAGGTCTCCGGATGCATAAAAATAGCGGCATCAATGCCTACAATATTTTCGTGCATTTGCACCATAGATTTCCACCAAAAATCTTTAATATTCTTTTTTAGTTCAGCACCTAATTGTCCGTAATCGTACACAGCACTAAGTCCGTCATAAATTTCGCTTGATGGAAATACAAAACCATACTCTTTGGCATGGGAAATAATTTTTTTTAGGTTATCTTCATTTGTTGTCATGCCGCAAAATTATACTAATTGTTCACGTTAAGAAAGAAATACAAAAAAAATAAAATAACTTAAAAGATTGGAGATTATACCCTAATTTTGTAGCCTCATGAAACGTCTTCTTAAAAACATATCGTTATTACTTTTTTTCTTACTATCATCAGAAATAATTCAAGCACAATGCGCTATGTGCAAAGCTGTTGTTGAGTCTGAATCCGAAAGTGGAGGAGCTATAGCAAAAAGCGTAAACAACGGAATTTTGTATTTAATGATTTTCCCTTATTTATTGGTTGGAGTTGTGGGTTACTTTATCTACAAAAACTACATTAAAAAAAGTGCTAACACTAATTAACACTCACTAAAATGAAACAAGCTGTTTGTTTAATAATTGGTGTGTTATTTTCAAATTTGTTAATTGCTCAACCCGAAAAATTTGAAAGTGAGTTTAAAGAGAGTTTTTCAACCAAACCAAAGTTTGAATTTAAATTTGATTCTCGTTTTTCATTTTTAAGAAATACTGAAGTAAAGACAACAGGAATAAAAATTGGGCTAAGTTTTAAAAGAAAATTCAATCTAGGATTAGGGATAAATCAATTGCTAATCCATTCTGAATCCAAAATAATAGAACAAAACGATACTATTCCTGTTAATCTTAATTACGGTTATTTTTCTCCTTATTTTGAGTATGTATATTTTTCCTCAAAAAAATGGGAATTTAACCTCTCTACCCAATTTGGTTTTGGAGAAGCTAGTTTTGAATACAGAGATTCTGAAGGAAATTTACAAAAAAACAAACGAACAGCACTAATTTCTTACGAACCGGCCATGTTAATTGATTATAAAATTATAAAATGGGTTGGAATAGGAACAGGGATAGGTTACAGATTAATTTTATTCAAAAACGGGAGTATAAAAGAAAACTTTTCATCCCCTGTTTATGTTGTAAAACTTAAGGTATATTTAGGAGCCATTGTAAGGTCTATTACTGGGAAAGAAATTCCTGCCGAATGATTTTTTAAATTAAATTAGCTACTAATTTTGGAATATACTTACCTTTGAAACCTATGAACGAAAATTTAGACGCAAATAAAGCTAACATGTCTCCTACAGAAAAGGAGATAGAAAAAGTGTTGCGACCATTGAGTTTTGATGACTTTACAGGTCAGCAAAAAGTAGTGGAGAATCTAAAAATTTTTGTTCTAGCTGCCAGCCAAAGAGGAGAATCTTTAGATCACGTTTTACTTCATGGTCCACCGGGATTAGGCAAAACAACATTAGCAAACATTATTGCTAATGAACTACAAGTTGGGTTTAAAGTTACATCAGGACCTGTATTAGAAAAGCCCGGAGATTTGGCAGGATTGTTAACCAACCTAGAAGAAGGTGATGTGTTGTTTATAGACGAAATCCATCGTTTGTCTCCTGTTGTTGAAGAATATTTATATTCTGCAATGGAAGATTACAAGATAGATATAATGATAGATACAGGACCTAATGCACGTAGTGTACAAATTGAACTCAATCCTTTTACACTTGTTGGAGCAACTACCCGAACAGGTTTGTTAACAGCTCCACTGAGAGCTAGGTTTGGTATAACTTCTAGGTTAGAGTATTACGATGCTGAATTATTGACTAAAATTATACACCGTTCGGCTGATATTATAAATGTTGGCATAGAACAATCAGCTGCAGAAGAAATTTCGAGAAGAAGCAGAGGAACACCTAGAATTTCCAATGCTTTATTAAGAAGGGTTAGAGATTTTGCTCAAGTTAAAGGAGATGGAAAAATAACCAAAGCAATAGCTTTGATGGGGTTAGATGCACTTAATGTTGACAAAAATGGGTTAGATGAAATGGATAACCGTATATTAAATGCTATAATTGACAAATTTAAAGGAGGCCCAGTTGGGTTAACCACTATAGCTACAGCTGTTAGTGAAGAAGCAGGTACTATAGAAGAAGTTTATGAACCGTTTTTAATTAAAGAAGGTTTTCTAATGCGAACCCCTAGAGGTAGAGAAGCTACCGAAAAAGCATTCAAACATTTAGGTAAAGTGTTTTCTAAAACCGATCAAGGAAAATTATTTTAATACTTTAGGCATCCAATCTAAGTATTTCTACGTCATGTGCATG
>DATCTM010000053.1:0-8601 GCA_036567945.1 Vicingaceae bacterium | reverse complement strand
AGTTGAGTTTGGTGTTGGTGTTATTCCTGGGGGTGGTGGAACAAAAGAGTTTGCCCTAAGAGCTTCAGATGAATATGGTGATGGAATACGATTAAATGTATTAAGAAACCGATTTTTAACTGTAGGACAAGCAAAAGTAGGTACCTCTGCCGAAGAAGCTTTTGAGTTAGGCTATTTAAGAAAAGGAATTGACGAATGGATAGTAAGCAGAAAACATCAATTGAGTTATGCCAAACAAGCGGCACTTAACTTGGCTGAGAAAGGTTATACCAAACCGCTTCAACGAAACGATATTAAAGTATTAGGTAACGAAGGGTTGGGAATTGTTTATGTTGGAGCCAATTCTATGAAATCTGGTAATTACATCTCAGAACACGACCAGCTGATTTCAGAAAAATTAGGTTATGTACTTTGTGGAGGAAATTTATCTCAGCCCACAGAAGTAAACGAGCAATATTTGTTAGATATGGAACGCAAAGCCTTTTTGGAATTGTGCCAGCAACGAAAAACACTAGAGCGTTTGCAAAGCATTATTGCCACAGGAAAAGTACTTAGAAATTAGAAATTTTAAGTATTGAATTTTGAATAAAATACTGCAATGAAAAAAAGCATAATTCAAGAAAAATCATTTGACTTTAGTTTGATAATTATCAAATTATATCAAAAAATGATTGATCAAAAAGAATACGTTTTGAGTAAACAGCTTTTACGTTCGGGAACTTCTATTGGAGCAAATATTGAAGAAGCAACCGCTGGAATTTCCAAGAAAGATTTTATTTCCAAAATGAGTATTTCATCAAAAGAAGCACGAGAAACAAGGTACTGGTTAAAATTAATAGATAAGAGTGATTTAGTTGAAATAGATGTTAATGAAGAACTAAAATTAGTTGAAGATTTAATAAATATTTTAACTTCAATTGTTAAAACAGCACAAAAAAATATTTAAAACTTAAAATTCAACATTTAACACTTCAGATATGAACGCATATATAGTAGCAGGTTACAGAACAGCAGTAGGAAAAGCACCAAGAGGATTATTCCGATTTACAAGACCGGATGATTTGAGTGCAGCTGTGATTAAAAGGTTAATGGAAGATTTTCCACAATTAGATAAAGAACGTATTAATGATGTAATCGTGGGTAATGCCACTCCCGAAGCAGAGCAAGGATTAAACATTGGTAGAATGATTTCTATGATGGGGTTAGATTCTGTTAAAGTTCCGGGAATGACGGTAAATCGTTACTGTTCATCAGGAATACAAACTATAGCGATTGCATCAGCACAAATTAATGCAGGTATGGCAGATTGTATTATTGCAGGAGGAGTAGAGACTATGAGTCCAATACCTTTTGGAGGTTGGAGAATAGTTCCAAATGCAAAATACGCTAAATCTAACCCCGATTATTATTGGGGAATGGGATTAACAGCCGAAGCAGTTGCCAAAGATTTTAATATCTCTCGTGAAGAGCAAGATGCTTTTGCTTTTGAATCGCACAGAAGAGCATTAAATGCTATAGATACAGGTTTGTTTAAAGAGGATATTGTTCCCATAGAAGTAGAAGAAATTTTTGTGGATGAAAACAACCAACGTCAAACCAAAAAATATACGGTGGATACTGATGAAGGACCAAGAAGAGGAACAACAGTAGAAGCTTTGGCTAATTTAAAACCTGTTTTTGCTCAAGGCGGAAGTGTAACAGCCGGAAATTCATCACAAACTTCTGATGGAGCTGCTTTTGTAATGGTAATGTCAGAAAGAATGGTAAAAGAATTAAACATAGAGCCGATTGCTCGCTTAGTTTCTTATCAGGTTGTAGGTTTAGAGCCAAGAATTATGGGTGTTGGTCCGCTAACAGCTATTCCAGCAGCATTAAAACATGCAGGAATGAAACAAGAAGATATTGATTTATTTGAGTTGAATGAGGCTTTTGCATCACAATCGTTAGCGGTTATAAAAGGATTGGATTTAGATACCAACAAAGTAAATGTGAATGGAGGAGCTATCGCTTTAGGACATCCATTAGCATGTACAGGAGCTAAATTATCGGTGCAAATGTTTAATGAATTAAAAAGAAGAAAACAAAAATACGGTATGGTAACCATGTGTGTAGGAACTGGACAAGGTGCGGCAGGAATTTATGAGATGCTTTGATAATGTGAAAATGTGTAGATGTGAATGTTTAAAATGAAGGAATTAAATACAAATATACAACACGCTCTCACTCCCTCTGAAGAGGGAAAGGTTGCCCGCGTATCCATTATTTCTTCATCAGAAACCTACTCACTTCGTTTGGAAGTGTTGTGGCAACACAAAAATAGTTTAGAAGAATGTAAGTTGGATATAGATGATATGCCTACCACCTTTCATGTTGGGGTATTTAAGAACAATGAAATTGTTGCGATAGGCACTTTTTTACAACAACAAAATGAAAAATTTGATGCGAAAAATCAATATCGATTAAGAGCTATGGCAACATCACCAAAAGTAAGAGGTGAAAATTTCGGGAAACAAGTCATCGATTTTGCATTGGAAGAATTAAAAAATAGAAAAGTTGATTTACTATGGTGCGATGCCCGAAAAGTAGCACTCGGTTTTTACGAAAAAATGGGCTTTAATATATTGGGAGATTTTTATGAGGTCCCAATAATTGGAAAACATAAGTTAATGTATAAGAGAATTTAATTTGAAAATAGAACAATTTGAAAATTTGAAAATACTTTTTTCTTTCAAACTTTCAACTTTATAAACTTTTAACTATAATAAAATTATGGAAAACAAAGACACACTAAAAGGAGGAGAGTTTTTAATTAAAGAAACAGATGCTAATTCGGTATTTATTCCTGAACAATTTGATGAAGAGCAACAAATGATTGCTGCAACATGTATGGATTTTGTAGAGCAAGAAATTTTACCCAATATAGAACGAATTGAAAAGATGGAAGAAGGTTATACGCCTTCATTATTAGAAAAAGCGGGAGAATTAGGTTTGTTGGGAATTTCTGTACCTGAAGAATTAGGCGGTTTTGGTAAAGATTTCGTCACTAGTATGCTTGCTACAGAAGTGTTAGGAGGAAGCTATTCGTTTGCTGTTTCGCTTTCGGCACATACGGGAATAGGAACATTACCCATTTTGTATTATGGTAATGATTCTCAAAAACAAAAATACATTCCAAAATTAGCTTCTGGAGAATGGAAAGCCGCTTATTGCTTAACAGAACCTGGTTCTGGTTCGGATGCAAATTCAGGAAAAACCAAAGCAGTATTAAGTGATGATGGCAAACATTACATTATTAATGGACAAAAAATGTGGATTACTAATGGAGGTTTTGCAGATGTTTACACCGTTTTTGCAAAAATTGGCGATGATGAAAACCTTTCTGCTTTTATTATAGAAAAAGCATTTGGTGGGATTTCTTTAAATCCTGAAGAAAAGAAAATGGGAATTAAGGGATCATCAACTCGTCAGGTATTTTTTAATGATTGTAAAGTCCCGGCAGAAAACTTATTAGGAGAAAGACAAGAAGGATTTAAAATAGCCTTAAACATCCTAAATATTGGTAGAATAAAATTAGCTGGAGCAGCCATTGGCGGAGCGAAAAGAACCATTTCTGAGTCAGTAAAATATGCTAATGAAAGAGAGCAGTTTGGCAGACCAATTTCTAAATATGGAGCAATAAAATATAAATTAGCCGAGCAAGCTATAAGAGTTTATGCTTCGGAAGCAGCAACTTACCGTTGTAGTCAAAATATTGATGATGCAATAAATGCGTTAATAGCAAGTGGAATGGATAAAGGACAAGCAACGTTAGAAGGTATCAGACAATTTGCAGCAGAAGCAGCTATTTTAAAAGTTCACGGTTCAGAAGCGTTGGATTATGTGGTAGATGAAGGCGTTCAGATTTTCGGAGGTATGGGCTATTCGGCTGAATCACCTGTAGAAAGAGCTTATAGAGACGCTCGTATTAATCGAATTTTTGAAGGAACTAACGAAATTAACCGCATGTTAATTGTAGATATGTTACTGAAAAAAGCCATGAAAAACGAGTTGGACTTAATGGGTCCTGCACAAGAAGTAGCTAAAGAATTAATGAGCATTCCTGACTTCGGTGGAGCTTCGGGCAATGTATTTGAAGAAGCTCACAAACAAATAAAAAATTACAAAAAAGTTATTTTAATGGTTGCCGGAAGTGCTGCTCAAAAACTAATGATGCAATTAAGTAAAGAGCAAGAAATATTAATGAACATTGCCGATATGGTTATTGAAACGTATGTGGCAGAATCGGTATTGTTAAGAGTGGAAAAATTAGCTCAATTAAAAGGAGAAACTGCCGTAGAAAATCAAATGGCTATGATGCAAGTTTATGTGTATGATGTTGCAGATAAGATTAATAAATATGGAAAAGATGCCATAACTTCTTTTGTAGAAGGTGATGAACAAAAAATGATGTTAACCGGATTAAAACGTTTTACCAAACAAAATATGTTTAATGTGAAAGAAACCAGAAGAAAGATAGCTGATAAATTGATAGCAGAAAATAAATATTGTTACTAAATTTGTAATTTTTAAAGCTATTATTTCTTTTGATAAATTTATACATAGAGCAAACTCATAAAACCCCTGAAATTGATTTTAATCTTTCTTCCGGAAAGATGTCAATCTCAGGGGTGTCTGTGCCTGAAAATGCTCACGAATTTTATTTTCCGGTAATTGAGTGGCTTCAAAAAAATATAGCTGAATTTGGTTGTGAAAACTGTGAATTAGATTGCAAAATCAGCTATCTTAACACTAGTTCCCTACAGTTTTTAGGAGACATTTTCTTTTTAGTAGATAGTTTAAAATCTAAAATTTCTGAAAAAGCAATCAGTATTAATTGGTATTACGATTCTTATGATAGTGATATGAAAGAAACAGGAGCGGATTTTAAAGATATTATCGATATCAATTTCAACCTCAAAGAAGTAAAGATTACCTAACCATTTCCGCAAATCTATTCTCATTAATAATTTCTACACCTAAATCTTGGGCTTTTTGTAGTTTGCTTGGTCCCATATTCTCTCCGGCAACAACATAACTTGTTTTTTTAGAAATAGAACTTGAAACTTTTCCGCCATTTTGTTCAATAGTATGTTTTAGTTCATCTCTCGAGAACAAACTAAAAACTCCAGAAACGACAAAGGTTAACCCCTCTAATTTGTTGGTGGTATTAGCTAATTGTTCTTCCGAAAGTGAAAATTGTAATCCTTTTTCTTTTAATTGATTGATGAGGGTTTGATTGGTTTTATTAGCAAAAAATTGAATGATACTTTCGGCAATTTTATCGCCTATTTCATCTGCAACCATTAATTCTTCTATTGTAGCATTGGCAATATTTTCAATATTTTTAAAATGTTTAGCTAATTTTTTAGCAACTGTTTCACCAACATAGCGAATGCCAATGGCAAATAATACCCGCTCAAAAGGTACTTCTTTACTTTTATCTAATCCGTTTAAAATATTTTGCACTTTTTTTTCTTTAAAACCTTCTAATTCAAATAGTTGTTCAAAGGTAAGTTCGTACAAATCAGCACTGTTTGTAATTAAGTTTTTATCTACTAACAAATCTATGGTTTCTTCTCCCAAACCATCAATATTCATAGCTTTTCGGCTGATAAAATGGGTGATTTTACCTTTAATTTGTGGAGGACAACCCCATTCGTTCGGACAGAAATGTTTTGCGTCCCCTTCAGTCCTTACGAGTGCTGTATTACATTCCGGACAATGGGTAATATAGGTTACAGGTTCAGAAAAGATATCTCGTTGAGTAGCTTCAACACCTACAATTTTCGGAATAATTTCTCCGCCTTTTTCCACTAAAACGGTATCGTTTATTCTAATGTCTAGTTTTTCAATTTGGTCGGCATTGTGCAACGAAGCTCTTTTTACCGTAGTTCCTGCTAATAATACGGGTTGTAAATTAGCAACAGGTGTAATCGCACCTGTTCTTCCTACCTGATAGGTTATTTCTAATAATTTTGTTTTGGCTTGCTCGGCTTTAAATTTATAAGCAATTGCCCATTTTGGTGATTTAGCTGTCATGCCCAGCTCTTGCTGTTTATCATAGCTATTTACTTTAATAACTACACCATCTATATCAAAATCTAAATCGTGTCGGGCTTTATCCCAATAGTTGATAAACTCAAAAATTTCATCAACGGAATTACATTTAGCAATAAACTTTTTCTCTGACAAAGGCACTTTAAACCCCCATTCTTTCGCTTTTTCTATGGCTTCCAAGTGCGTGTTAAAAGGTAAGTTATCTCCCAATACAAAATATAAATACGAATCTAATTTACGCTGAGCAACAATAGAAGAATCTTGCATTTTTAATGTTCCAGAAGCTGTATTTCTAGCATTAGCATAAAGTTGTTCGCCAATTTCTTCTTTTTCTTTATTGAGTTGTTCAAACACTTTTTTAGGCATAAAAACTTCGCCTCTAATTTCAAATTCATCAGGAAAGTCGCCTTTTAATTGCAAAGGAATGGAACGAATAGTTTTTACATTTTCGGTAATGTTATCTCCCTGAAAGCCATCACCACGAGTTACTGCCTGAAATAATTTGCCATTTTTATAGGTAATACCAATAGCAACACCATCGTATTTCAATTCGCACACATACTCTATGTCACCATCCACCAATTTTTTAATTCTATTTTCAAAATCGGCAATTTCTTCTTTGCTGTAACTATTACTCAAAGAGAGCATGGTATATTTATGTTTTACCGTTTTAAAGTTTTTGGTAATACTTCCACCAACACGTTTGGTAGGTGAGTTTTCATCGGCAAACTGCGGGAATAGACTTTCTAATTTTTGTAATTCTTCTAACAACATATCGAATTCGTAATCGCTAATAGTTGGATTAGAAAGTACGTAGTAATTATAGTTGTGTTGATTAATTGCTGTTGATAAATCTTTTATTTTTTGTTGAGCTTCTTGTTCTGTCATTTTAGTTGCAAAGATGATGAGTTTATAAGGTTAATTTTTTTAGAATAAAGCTTACATTTCTTTAACTCCGAAATTAAAAAAAATACGTTTATCATTTGGTAATTTTACAAAACTATTTTTTGGATTATGGATGCATTGGAACAAGGTAAAAACTATTTTGAAAATGACAATTTTAGTGAAGCACTAGCTAGTTTTACTCAATATTTAACGGAACATATTAATCATGCAGATGCGTTATTTTTTAGAGCAATATGCCACCGAAAATTAGGCGATTACAAAAGCTCCATCATAGATTTTACGGCAGTATTAAAAAAATTACCAGAAGAGGCTACTATTTATAGTGAAAGAGGCGTTTCCTATTTTCATAATAAACAAATTGATTTATCTTTAAAAGACATGGATAAGGCGGTGGAGTTGGAACCACAAAAAGCTTATCGTTATTCCAGCAGGGCTTTTATTAAAGCTTATAAAGATGTTGAGGGAGCCATTGCAGACTATAAAAAAGCGATAGAAATAGATCCAAAAGATGAAATTTCGTTCAATAATTTAGGATTGCTGGAAGAAAATTCCGGTAGATATAAAGAAGCTCAGGAACACTATAAAAAATCTAATGAAATTATTGGTTATGACCCCGAAGCGAGGCAACAAAAAGATGAACAAGAAGAAATAACACCAACACCTAATGAACAACCTACTTTTGGAAGTGTATTTGCCAGTGTTTTTACCTCTAACGCTGCCCGTAAAGATTTTTGGGATTTTGTAAAAAAGATTTTTGGAAAGGGTTAATTTTTTCTTTCCTGTTCCAATTGCACACTCACGCTATCAATATGTCCACCAAGGGGAACGTTGAGTTTAGAGACTTTAATTTTAATTTTATCTATGGTAGGAAATTCAGCAAAAAGTGCATTAATACAACGCTGAGAAACATGTTCTAAAATTTTAGACGGAATAGCCATCTGTTGTTTGATAACCTGAAAAACTGCTTGATAATTTACTGTGTCGTGGATATTGTCGGTTTGTGAAGGAGTAGTTAAATCTACATCTAACTCTATATTTACTAAAAAATTGGTGCCAATGGCGGTTTCTTCTTTAAAACAACCATGATAAGCGTAAATTTTTATTCCTTCAACAAATATTTTTCCCATAGTTTTTTAGTTAAAAGTACTTAGGAGTACTTATAAGTGCCTTGAGTATTTAGGAGTTAACAAACCTTATATTCGCACAATTTTAAATCTCTAATTTCTAATTTGCAATTGCTTGTAAACCAACATCTATCCTTCTTAAAGTTTCTTCTTTACCTAATAATGCACAGATTTCAAACATAGAAGGTCCCATTCCCATTCCGGTTACCAACACCCTAAAGTTAGGCAACACCGCTCCAAAACCCAATCCTTTTTCTTCTATAAAGCTTTTAAAAGCTACTTCAATATTAGTTGCGTTAAAGTCTATAATATTTTCTAATACCGTTCTTAATTCTTTAATGATTTCAGGTGTTTCAGGCTTCCATTTTTTGTTTACTGTTTGCTCATCATAAGTGGTTGGAGCAACAAATAAATAGTCTTCAGCCAGTAAATCATTGATGAAAACGGCTCTTTCTTTCATTAATCCGCAATATTG
>DATCTM010000052.1:0-3388 GCA_036567945.1 Vicingaceae bacterium | reverse complement strand
CCTAAAAAAATGGACGATGTAAAAGTAGAAGCTGGAACAGGCTACTTTAAAACTTCGTGGAGCAAAACGGAAATTAAACCCGAAATGGGTAACATTACTGTTACCAAAAAAGATGAAGGGGTAGCTTGGGGAGCCATGTATTGGCAATATTTTGAGCAATTAGACAAAATTACCACACACGAAACACCATTAAAATTGAGTAAAAAACTATTTGTACAACGCAATACCGATGCAGGACCTGTAATTGAACTGATTAAAGAAGGTACTACCTTAAAACTAGGTGATAAAATTAAAGTACGTATAGAATTGCGTGTTGATAGAAACATGGAATATGTTCACATGAAAGACATGCGAGCAGCAGGTTTTGAGCCTATTAATGTTTTCTCTGGTTATCGTTATCAGGATGGGTTAGGTTATTATGAAAGTACTAAAGATGCGGCTACCAATTTCTTTTTTGATTATTTACCTAAAGGAACTTATGTATTTGAGTATCCTTTAAGAGTTAATATGAGCGGAGATTTTTCTAACGGAATTACAAGTATTCAGTGTATGTATGCTCCTGAGTTTACTTCTCATTCAGAAGGAATTAGGGTGTTGGTGAAGTGATAAGCCCCCTAATCCCCCGAAGGGGGACTTTACCAACGCACAAAGCCTATTTTTTCGTCATTCCTGTGCAGCGAAGCAGAAACAGGAATCTCTTTATATTTGCAATAATTGGTTAAAAAAAATTACATTTGGTTAAAAATTAAATTGTCACAACAATGCACACCCAATTTATACTTTATGTTGCCGACCAAGAAAAAAGCAAACAGTTCTATGAGAAATTGTTAGGCACAAAACCATCATTACATGTACCGGGCATGACTGAATTTCAACTTTCAGAAAGTACTAAATTGGGATTGATGCCTGAAAACGGCATTGCTACAATTTTAGGAAATAGTACTCCTCACCCTAATACGGGTAATGGAATACCACGTTGTGAATTGTATTTAAAAGTAAAAAATGCTGAAAATTACATCAAAAGAGGAATACAGCTAGGTGCAAAATTGATTAGCCTGATACAACAAAGAGATTGGGGAGATAATGCAGGTTATATTGCCGATACAGATGGACATGTAATTGCTTTTGCTGAAGAGTAGTTAATTAATTATCCAATGCACCTTGTTCTATCCACTTCAATATTAAATCTTGTTCTGATTGTTGTATCGCTCCTGAGGGAGGCATTATAGCTAAAACTCCTGTTAAGTGTAAATACAATTTACTTTGTGGAGGATTGCTAACATTTACATAAGATGCACTAAATCCGGTATATAATAATTGATTGTATGAAACCGCAGATTGTAAATCTAACTTTGAATGTGAAGCATTATGACAGTTAATACAATTTGCATCAAAAATAGGCTGTACATGTACAACATATGAAATCGAATCTATTACATTTACGTCTAACTCTTGTGTTATTGAATAAGGACCTTTATCTTTATTACAAGCGCTAAAAAATCCAATTAATAAAATAACTGCGATATATCTTAATGTTATTCTTATCATAGTTAATTATTTAAGGCTCCTTGAGCAATCCACGTATAAACAGTATCAATTTTACCTTGCGATAATTTAGGACCACCTTGAGGCATTAAAGTATAAACTCCGGCTAAATGTAAGTATAAACTACTTTGTTCGGGATTTGTTGAATTAACATAAGGCGCACTAAATCCATCTGTTAACAGTTGAGCATATGATACTTGTGGGCGTAAATCTAGTTTAGGATGTTGCGGACTATGACATGCTTGTACACAATTTAATTGCAACATATTCTTAACATGTGTATTATAAGAAATAGTGTAAGCATAAATTGTTGGATTGGGAATAGTAGGTTCGTTTGTTCCTCCATTATTAACAGGTTCATTTACAATTTCTTCATAAACTACATAAGGACCGCTATCCTTGGTACAGGAAAACAATAACATTATTGCTACGCTTACCAATAAAAATGTATATTTTGATTTCATAATTATCTTCTCCAAAAGTTTCGTTTAATGTTGAACCCAATTAAAAACTCCGCATCACTATATGGGATAGAAGAATTGGTATAAATATATTGATCTAAAATACTTTGGGTTGAGCTTACAAAAAGCTGAAAACAATGTCCAGACGTACCAAACTCTACACCTATAGCTCCTGGGTTAACAAAATTTTCTCCTCTTTGTTTCCTATGATTAATAACATGCCCATACTCAAAAATTATGGCAGAATTCAACCCTATTTTATACCTACCACTAAGTGTTGCTGCTAAAGTATGGTTAACTTGTCCTGGGCTTACCAAATTATGATAAACAAAAATTGGGGTTAACTGTAATGAAAGAGCATCGGTTATTTTTGATGATATTATCATTTGAGTATTATAACTATATCTGTGTGCTGACTTATATTTAAAAGGCGTTTTCCAGTCAGAAAAAAAAGCGTTTTGCGGTACGGTAGGGAATTTTTCTGTTCTAATAGCCATATTTCCATAAAATGCAACAGAAACTGGAATAGTTTGTTCCTTGTGTTGCTTTAGTAGCAAATATTTGGCTTCAAAATCGTAGGTTTTTAAAAATTTTGTTCTACCAACAGCAATATAAAGTCTTTCTCCCAAACTATAGCCAAGAGCCAATCGAATATTTGCTGTTTGATCCATTCCTAAAAATTCTTGAACCAAAGTAGAATCAAAACCTGTTTTAGCAAAACGATGTTGAATTTTAAATTCCCACGATTTTTTTGGAAGCATTTCTGTAGTTTGAGCGGAAATTAATTGTGTATTTATAAAAGCATTTTTTACAAAAACTTTTTCTTTAACTTCTTCTTCCGAAACTGTTTGTGCAAAAACAGAAACGGTAAAAAACACAATGCTCGCTAATGTTAATCCTTTTCTCATTTTTTTAATGTTCTTAAATAATTAATCACTGCCCAACGTTGATCTTCAGAAAGGCTGTTTTCAAAACCTGCCATTGTACCTCTTCCGGTATTTATTTTCCAAAAAACGGCTCCGTCTGTTTGTTGTTGAAAGGCAGTAGAGCTTAAGTCTGCTGGCTTAGGGTTTAAAGATGCTCCTGCCGGACCATCTCCTGCACCATTGCTTCCGTGGCACGACCAACACATTTTATTGTATATTTTTTTTCCTAACGCTATGTTTTTAGCATTAGCCTCAATAGGATTTTTAACTTTGTTGGCAGTTTCAGGTGCTTTCCATTCGTTATTATCATTCTGATAATTAAATGAGTATAACAATAATGAACCAACAAACAAAAGTAAAAGGGAGGTGATTTTTTTCATAGTAAGTAATTTTTACTTAACCAAAGTTAGTAAACACTCACTACTAATTTTATGATGGTTATCATGCTTTTAAAAA
>DATCTM010000051.1:0-2321 GCA_036567945.1 Vicingaceae bacterium | reverse complement strand
CGGACCACAATTAGAAGAAATAGCAAAAATGAAAGGTTGTATAGTACATAAGTTTGAACCATACCATACGCTACCAAAGTATTATGGAATTGCTGATATTGGGGTTTGGCCCAAACAAGAATCAACAAGTATGATAGATGCAGCGGCATGTGGATTACCAATAGTAATAAGTAACAAAGTGTTAGCAACTGAGCGAGTAGAAGGAAATGGATTGACTTATGTGGAAAATGATAGTGAAGATTTAGCAAATAAGCTATTAGAATTAAAAGATGCTGCCTTAAGAAAGCAATTAGGCGAATTTGGGGTTGAAAAGATACAAAAAAACTACAGTTGGGATAAAATTGCTAAAGAAAGGGTGGAAGATTATAAGAAGTTTGTTAAATAATTAAGTTATCTTCTTTTGGGTAAAAAGAAGACTAATGATTTAGATAATTTATTTTGAAATGAGGGTTTTAATTACAGGGGTGGCTGGTTTTATTGGTTCAAACCTTGCAAATAGATTAATAAAAGAAAATTATGAGGTTATTGGGATTGATGACTTAAGTACTGGGTATATAGAGAATCTTGATTTAATTATTAAATCTAATAGATTTGAGTTCTATAGAGGAAGTGTGAAAGACGACCTGAAAAAGGTAATTAAAAAGAAGGTAGATTTAGTAATTCATTTAGCATCTAAAAAAATACCTCGTTATTCGTCAGCGATAAAGACAATAGAAGACAATATATTAATGACAAAAAACATATTGTCATTATGCTCAGAAACTGGTTCGAAATTAATTTTTTCATCAACATCAGATGTCTATGGAAAAAATGAACAGCAATTTTTTTCTGAAGACTCAAATTTGGTAATAGGTGAAACAAATAATAAGAGGTGGTCTTATGCATCATCTAAAATTGTTAGTGAGCAATTAATTACTGCTTATTCATTAGAATTTGGGTTTCCCTATACCATATTTAGGCTTTTTAATAGTTATGGTCCAAATCAAAATCCGACATGGTTGGGAGGTGCACAATCTGTTTTTATTGACAATTCAATCAAGCAAATCCCGATAGAAATTCATGGGAATGGCAATCAAATTAGAACATTTACTTATGTAGAAGATGTAATTGATGCAATAATGTTAATTATCAACCAAAAAAGTAGTGATAATCAAATTTTTAATATTGGATCAAACCCAGAAGATAATATTTCGATTTTTGATTTGGCTTACAAAATATGGGGGATGGTTAATAATGCTTCTGAGCCAAAAATAAAATTTATTCCTTATGAATCATTTGGAAAATATGAAGATGTTATGAGTAGGAAACCTGATATATCAAAAATTAGAAAATTATTAGGTTATTCACCCAAATATACACTTGATGATGGTTTAGTTAAAACAATAAATTGGGCTATGAATACAAAAAAACATAGAACACTTTAATTTTTATGGACTTATGGGGTTAACAATAGTTTTAATTAATGAATGGTATTCTGAAAAAATGGGATATATAGAGAACTGTTTACCTAAAGCACTAGCAAAGAGTGATAATGAAATTCACGTAATAACTTCTACAGCTCAAGTATATTATAATGAATCTATTTATGATAGTGTTTATAAGAAATATCATAATGAAAAAATTGTTAAACCGAGTAGTGTAGTAATTGATGGTTATACATTACATAGACTTCCTTTTAAACAATTATTAGGAAAAACATATTTACTCAAACTAAAACAAAAGTTAAAACAAATTAATCCAGATATTGTTCACTATTTAGATTCACCGACAGTGATAACTGCACAATTATGTGCATTGAAATTAAAGTTTAATTTTAAATTGTTATTAGCTGTTGATAAAGTTTATTCCATTTATCCATATTTACAAAACAGTATCTTTTCGTATAAGAGATTTTTATTTTTATTAATGCGATACCCTTATGGTTATATTACTAGCCTTTTTGTTGATGCTGTTTATCCTTATACAGTTGATGCTAAGGAGATTTCGATAAAATATTTGGGAATACCCTCAAAAAAGATTAAAATGCTTTATTTAGGAGTTGATACCGATTTCTTTTGTCCTCAAGTAAGTGAAGATAGCAAAAAGTTTAGAGCTGATAAAAGAAAAGAAATAGGTGTTTCTGAAGAAGAAATATTATGTATATACACGGGAAGATTTACTGAAGGGAAGAACCCCCTATATTTAGCAAAAGCAATTGAATCACTAGTAGAAAAAGGAGAGCCATACAAAGCATTGTTTATGGGGAACGGACCACAATTAGAAGAAATAGCAAAAATGAAAGGTTGTATAGTACATAAGTTTGAACCATACCATACGCTACC
>DATCTM010000050.1:0-8292 GCA_036567945.1 Vicingaceae bacterium | reverse complement strand
CCTGTAAAATCAACATTATAAATGGTATCATTGGTTTTTTCGGTACATGCTACCACTTGTAATCCGCTTGCTTGCAAAAACAAAACCGTATCTGTTAAGTTATCTACCTTACAAACAGGAATGTAGTTTAAAGCTCCAGCTGAGGTTTTCATGGCATCAGCATTAATTTGTGCCGATTCTCTTTTAGGAATTACAATAGCATCAACGCCAACACAATGTGCCGTTCTGGCTATGGCTCCTAAATTTCTTACATCAGTTATTCTATCAAGAATTAAAATTAAAGGTGTTTTCCCATTTTCAAAAAAAGTAGGTACTAATTGTTCTATATCACAAAATGGAATAGGCGAAATAAAAGCAATTACTCCTTGATGATTGCCTTTTACGTGCTTATTTAGTTTAAAAATAGGCACATGAGAAAAAGGAACATTGTGTTGTTTAATAGCTTTACGCAACTCTGTTATTCCTGATCCTTTTATATCTTGCTGAATATAAAGCTTGTCTATTTCTTTTCCTGAAATAATTGCTTCAATAACAGGATGGATTCCGAAAATTAAATGTTCCTCTTTGTTCATGCGGTAAAATTAACTCATTTTTTGTTATGCATAACGATTATGTTCTAAACCTTAATTCTAATAAACAAAAATGAATATAATAATAGTGCAATAAATAAAAGAATATCAATAGCCCCTAGAATGTAACAACCTATAATTCCGATAATACAAGTGATAATAAATAAATACAAACTTGTTTTAGTTTTTATTAAATAATAAAGACATAAGCCCATTAGAATTAATAAACTTATCCAAATGGTTATATATGAATTAAAATCAATAAGGATTATATATAAACGATCAGGATTCATTTTTTGATTAATAAAAGGCATAAACTCCATATAAAAATCAAAGAAAGCAACTAATAAACTTAGTATAGATATAAATTTTTTCATCTAATTGTCTTTTTCATATTTCTTAATCTTTTTTCAAAGATAATTTTTCTTGATTAAAAATAGTCAGTCTCTTTTTCAAACCTTAATTCCCATTACTAGAATATCGTCCACCTGAGGTTCTTCTTGTCTCCAGTTGAGCAATACATATTGTAAATAAGCTTCTTGTTCTTCCATTTCCATCGTTTGTGCAGCTAACAACAGTTCTTTAAATTGCTTTCGGTTAAATTTTTTCTTTCGCTCGCCTCCAAACTGATCACAATAACCATCTGTAAAATAATAAAAAACATCATTTTGTTGCATAGGTATGGTTAGAGTAACAAACTTCTTTTCAACATCAGCATAAAAACCTATTGGGTAGCGATTTGCTTCCAACTCAATTATATTTCCTTCTCTCACCAACAATAATGGACGAAAAGCTCCTGAATATGAAAAGGTTTGTTCTGCAAAATCATAAACACCAAGGGATATATCCATTCCATCGTTTGTTACTGCATTTTGTGAGTTTTTATTTAAAGCCAAAAACAATTCTTCATCTAACGCATATAATATTTCCGAAGGGTCTTCCAAGCCTTTTTTAATAATTACCTCTTTTAAAATTCCATTGGCAATAAAACTCATTAATGCTCCAGGAACTCCGTGTCCTGTACAATCTACCGCCACAACAAAAGCTTTGTTTTCTTTCTGATAGAAAAAATAATAATCCCCACTAACCACATCTTTTGGTTGGTATAAAACAAAAGCATCCTGAAAAGTGTTTTTAATTTTCAGCACATCAGGTAAAATAGCTTCCTGAATTTTACTAGCATATTGAATACTATCCAACATGTCTTTATTGTGTTGCAGCAATTCAACATTTTTTTCGAGCAACTCTTGTTCTGCTTTTTTTCTGTCTGTAATGTTGTGCCCTATTCCAACCAATTTATTGTCATTGCTTTTAGAAATATTCCACAGTACCCAACAATCTCCACCAGTTGCTGTTTTTAGCAAGCGTTCATAAGGAACAGTTTCTATTAAAGATTCTTGTTGGAGCTGTTTTAGTGCTAATGATTTAATGCTCAATCTTTCTTCAGCATCATCACGGGTTAAATTCCACCAGCCTTCTCCTAGTAGTTGTTCGGGTTCAAAACCTAAAATTCTTTTTGCTGATGGACTAACATATTCCACGCTTCCTGATTGATTTACTACAACTATCAAGCTATTGAGCTGTTCTAATATAGTGTCTGTTATTAACGACATAATGAATATAATTTTTGGTCGAAAACTGACCTTGTAAATAAAAAAATAAAAATTGATTGTTGTTTTTTGCTCTAAAGCAAAGTGGTATTACCTATTAATTATCCAGGGGTGAATACTTGAAATAATAGGCATACAATGACACATTCGTCCCCAATAGTTTGGAGAAAAAACAGAGTTGTTTGTGATATTTAATTGTGTCTTCATAAGAATTTCAGGCGACAAAGCTAACATTATTTTGTTACATAGCAAATAATAAAATTAAATTTTAAGATGTAGAAATAATCTGTTTAACTATAAAGTTGAAAATCAATAATAAGTAACAAACTAAACTATCATTACTTTTGTAGCTTTCAATTTGATAATATTATGATAAAAAAAATAATACTCATATCGGGAGCAACAAGTGGTTTTGGTAAAGCTACAGCAGAACTTTTTGCAAAAAATAATTATAATTTAATACTAACAGGAAGAAGAGAAGACAGGCTTCAAAAGATTGCTAAAGATTTATCGGAACAGTATAATGTAGAGGTGTTACCCCTTTGTTTCGACATTAGAGACCAAAAAGCGGTTGAAAAAGCCATATTATCTTTAGGTGAATCTTGGAAAAATATTGATGTGTTGTTAAATAATGCAGGTTTAGCTAGTGGTTTTGGACTAATTCAAGATGGTGAAATTGATGATTGGGAAAAAATGATAGATACCAATGTGAAGGGCTTGTTATATCTTTCTAAAGCCATTATGCCATTAATGATAGCTAATAAATCCGGACATATCATTAACATTGGTTCAACAGCAGGAAAAGAAGTTTATTTAAATGGAAATGTATATTGTGCTACCAAACATGCTGTTGATGCTATATCTAAAAGCATGCGTATAGATTTATTGCAGCATGGAATTAAAGTAACACAAATTTGTCCGGGAGCTGCCGAAACAGAATTTTCAGAGGTTCGTTTTCATGGAGATAAAGAAAGAGCCAAAAATGTTTACAAAGGTTATCAACCTATGACGGCAGAAGATATCGCATCATTGATTTATTTTGCAGCTACTCTTCCTCCACATCTTTGTATAAATGATTTAGTGGTTACTTCATTAGCTCAGGCGAATAGTTTTTATTTTGATAAAACGAACTAATTAAAATATAGTAACTTCGCAACATTAAAACCATTACTATTTATAATGAAAATTTTTACAATAACCTTAATTTTATTAATTTCTACAACACTTCTTGGTCAAAACTGGACAGGAAATGTTGATGCTGATTGGAATAATTCGGCAAATTGGTCTAGTTGGCCATTAAATGGAGCAAGCATTGTAATAGACCCATTAAACTATACAGGAAATGCTGTAACGCCAATTATTGCTGTAAATTCTGTATTTACTCCAAATGACATTACCATACAAAATGGCGGTCAACTTACAATTCAAGCTAATTTAACTACAACTGCAGACATTGAAATTTTAGATGCGAATTCTAGTATGACTATACAGTCTGGAATTCTAACTGTTGGACCTGGAAATAGCGGTAGATTAATCGTTGATTTAAGTGCTTCAGTAACTATTTCTGGTGGGACATTAAATGTTGATCAACGGTTAATAGCTGGTGATAATACTACAATTGATATAAGTGGAGGAAATGTAAATGTTGGACAACGATTTATTGTTGAATTAGGTGCTCAGTGTAATGTTACAGGTGGCACCATAAACATTACCGAAACACTTGCTATTGCTGATGGAAATGTTAACCAATCAAGTTTGTTTTTCTTAATAAATGGAGATGTAACCGTTGGTAATGAAATTAGCCTTGAAAATGAAGTGGGTAATTATACCCCTACTTTTTTTATGGATGGCGGAACCTTAACCACAGGTGATGTATTTTGGTTTGGTGCTGCTCCAGGAAGTGGAAGTCCAAAAATGCGCTTGTTATCAGGTAATGCTACAATAAATGGAGATATTATTAATATGGCTGGAAGTACAGTAAACATGTATTTAATCATTAGTGGAATTGCCAATGTGCAATTTAATGGAAGTTTAATCGAAACTATACAAGTAACAGATACGATTACTCAGGTTGGAGCTTGTACATTTTCAATAAATACTCCTACTACTTGGAATAATACAGGGGTTTTTTACGGCTATTTTTCTACCATAACGATTAATGGAAATACCACTTTACAAGGCACAGGTGTTTACGATTTTCATAGCATAGCTATAAACAATGCCGTTACATTAAATCATATAGCCCCTACAAATATTAGTATTAAAGGAGATATAACTAATAATGGTACTTATATTCATAATAATAATACAGTAACTCTTACTGGAACTACGGCTCAACAAATTTCAGGGCCGTCATCAACTACTTTTTATGATTTAGTGGTTAATCATACCTCAACAGGAATTACTTTAAATCAAAATATTCAGGTAAACAACAGTTTAACACTTACTAACGGAAAAATTATCAGTTCATCTACTAATTTAATTACATTAATTGATAATGCTACTTCAACCTTGGGAAATGATTCTAGCTTTGTTGATGGTCCGTTTAAAAAGATTGGGAATGATGCGTTTGTTTACCCAATAGGTAAAGATACGCTTTGGAGAAGGTTGGCTATTTCAGCTCCGACAAATATAAACAGTGAATTTGTTGCTGAATATTTTGATGTACCTTACAGTTCGCTTACTCCTGTTAATACTCCCATTTCAAACGTAAGTAATGTAGAGTATTGGGAATTGAATAAATTTAATACTACTGATAATGTTCAGGTAACACTCCATTGGGAAGATGCTACTTTAAGTGGAATTACTAATTGTAGTATTTTATCTTTTGCTAAGTGGGATGGTTCTGTATGGGATGATGTTCCTTCAACTGTTAGTGGAACTTGTTCAGCCAATAATGCCGGAAATGTACAATCGAATAATGCAGTAAGTAATGGCTCTATTTATACTTTTGCTTTCTTAGGAGTTGGTACAGTACAATCACTTTCTGCATGTTTAGGAGATAGCGTAACTGTTGGAACAAGTATTTATGGAGCAACTGGCACTTATGTTGATACTCTAACAAACATAAATAATACAGATAGTATAGTAACAACCAATCTTACTATAATTCAACCTGTTGATACAACAATTAATATTATGGGTTGCGAGGGGGACACTATTTATATTGCCGGAAAGATGTATTACCAAACAGGAACTTATTTGGATACTGTTTCGTCAATTGCTACCGGTTGCGATAGTGCTATGACTATTAATTTAACTATAATTGTTATAGATTCTTCTACCACTCTACAAAACGATACTATTTTTTCTAATCAAATCGGAGCAACTTATCAGTGGATAGATTGTGATGGAAATACCATCATTCCTAATGAAACAAATAACTTTTATGCGCCTATCGCTTCAGGAAGTTATGCTGTTATTGTTTCCAAAAATGGTTGTAGTGATACCAGTGCTTGCAAAAGCGTAATTATAAATAGCATCGCATCATTAAAACAAAAAAATGATATTTTAATAAATGCTTATCCTAATCCTACAAATAACATTATCCATTTTGAAACCAATTTAACGGAAGGAACAATAGAAATTTATAACATTTTTGGAGCTTTAATCACTACCAAGATCATTAATAATACGATAACTTCGGTTGATACAGAAAATTTACCTTCAGGAAACTTTATTTATAAGATTACCGATAAAAGCAATAATACATTTGTAGGTAGGTTTATAAAGCAGTAAGTAATTGTTAAATTAATGTATGCAAAAAAACAGCAATAAAATAGTACTTTTTTTAACGGTTATTTTAGCGTTGTTTTCATGCAGAAAAGATTTTGAGCAACCTGAATGGGATGTTGATTTATTAGCCCCTTTGGTTAAAACTACACTGAATATTGGAGATTTACTCCCTGATTCTGTACTACAAACCAATCCTGACACTTCTTTAAAAGTAGTATATGAAACATCGATTTTTGATGTAGATATGGATTCTTTATTTAGAATTCCGGATACTACTATTAATGACGTTTTCCCTATGTCTCTGTCTGTATTAGCTGCACCTGGAGATGCTTTTTATAGTGTTGATAGAGAAGTTACACTTAATGTTACTAATAATGTTCAATTGAATTATGCACTTGTAGAATCTGGTTTTATTGAGTTAGAAATTTGGAGCGAAATTCAAGAACAAATTATAGTTACTTATACTATACCAACAGCCACTAAAAATGGAGATACGTTGGTGCTCACAGAATTAATTCCTGCCGGAAATGGTTCTCAGCTCGGTTATTTTACTACTCGAATCGATATTAGCGATTACGAACTTAACCTTACAGGAATAAATAATAATAAAGTAAATACCTTTGTTACTAGGGCTATTGCTGTAGTTGATACCAACGCCTCTCAGTCTGTATTGGTTAGTGCCGGACAAGAAATAGCCATTACCAATAAATTAGTAGATGTTGTTCCTGCTTTTGTAAGAGGTTATTTTGGAAATCAACAATTTCGTTTTGGACCTGAAAGTACCACTTTTGATGTGTTTAATAGAATAAGCGGAGGAACCTTAGATTTAGATCAAGTGAATGTAAATCTCACTTTCGAAAATGGTATTGGTGTAGATGCCCGATTAACCATTAATCAATTAGAAGCAGTTAATACCAACACTTCTACCAACAGTGCTTTAAATCATGCTATCATCGGAAATGCTATGAATATTAATAGAGCTCAACGAACCTTTAGTATTCCGGAAGTAAATTACACCACGCATACAACTGCTATTACCACCGGAAACTCCAATATCGACCAAATGATAGAACTTTTTCCCAACGAATTGGTTTATGATATTTCTTTACACATCAATCCGCTTGGTAATATCTCCGGTAATAATGATTTTGTTTTCAAAAAACATCCACTAAAAACAAACTTAAATGTAGAGTTTCCTTTGTCTTTAATTGCTAACCAGCTTACCCTTACCGATACTACCGAAATTAATTTAAATGATGAAAATAAAGGAAATATTATTGATGGAGATTTAATTCTCTATGCCGAAAATGGCTTTCCTTTTGATGCAACTATTTCACTGAGTTTGTTAGATGCTTCCAACAATCAGTTAGTTGCCATAAACCCATCAGGAAACATTTTGGCAGCCCCTTTAAATAGTAATTTAAGAGCTACAACTAAAAAATCTTCTAAAGTAGTTTTTCAGCTTTCTGAGCAAGATATTACTCATTTATACAATACTGAAAACATTGTAATCAACGTGAGTTTTACAACTATAGGCCAACCACAGTTCATTAAAATTTATGAGGATTATGAGTTGGATTTAAAAGTAGTTGGAGATTTTTCATATACCGTAAATGCTAAATAAGATGATGCGGTTTTTAGTTTTAATAATAGCTACAATATTGTTTTTTGAGAGCTCTCAAGCTCAATATAATACTCACTATTTTCAAGACTCTATACAACGTCTTTCTTTTAGCACTGAAGCAGGTTTTATTTACGGATCATCGGTAATGAATAATGATTTTATGAATAAGTTTATTTACGGTGGAAGAATAGACAGAAGCATGAAAGATGATGCTTATAATAAACTCAATACAGATAACAATAGGCTGGGAGGAGATTTAACGTTTAATGTAAATGCTACCATTCCTGTTGATACTCTTTTTAAAAAAACCAACATGGCATTAACCGTTGGGGTTAGTCATACCGAACATATTGATGCGGTCTTCACCGATGATTTTTTTAAACTTGCATTTGATGGAAACAAACAGTTTGCAGGCGAGGAAGCCATACTTTCAGGAACCAACATGAATTATTTTGCTTATCAAAAAGTATATGTTGGAATTAATGCCATCACACAAAAACATGGAGTAATTTTATCAGAAGGATTTAGTGTAGGAATTATTAAAGCTCAAGAACATATTGCACTAACTATTCCAACAGGAAGTTTATTTACGGAAGAAGATGGAAAATATATTGACTTAACTGTAAATTATGCGTTTAATCAAACAGATACTTCAAAAAATAACCTTTCAGCATTTAATGGGTATGGTATTGCTACACAGATTTATAAAGATTTTGCACTAAAAAATGGAGATAAATTCCATGTTGAGATTAAT
>DATCTM010000049.1:0-71908 GCA_036567945.1 Vicingaceae bacterium | reverse complement strand
TATTTCTCCTCAGAAAAAGTCAAAATATAGCCATTCACATCTACTATGGTAAATTCTATGGTATCGTAAAAAGTGCTTTCTAAATCGGAGATAATTTCTACTTCGTTATGGTATAATTCTTCATGTAGTTCGGTAATACTATCTACTTGTATGTATAGTGTTAATCCACCACCCGGTTTTTCACTTTTTAATCTTGGTAACTCATTAGTTAAGCTTTTTTTAGATTGAAACATTAACACAATGTCACCACGCTTAACCATTGCCCAATCTAATTCTCCTTTTTCAGGAACAGTCTTTAATAAGGTAAAACCCAATATATCTGTATAGTATTCAAGAGTTTCTTCTACATCGTTTACCATTAGGTTGGGAGTAAGTGATTTTAATTTCATAATACAGTTAAAAGTTTGTATAGTTTATAAAGTATAAAGTTAGTTTTCAGTTTATAGATTATTGAAAACTCAACATTTATCACTTTTTTAAACTGCTGTCAGTTGCAAAGTACTTAAATTTTTATAAATTCCATTTTCTTTTTTCACTAATTCTTCGTGGGTACCTTTTTCTTTTATTTTTCCATTGTCTAGCACAATAATGGTATCCGCTTTTTTAATGGTGGATAGTCGGTGAGCAATAACAATAGAAGTTCTTCCTTCCATTAATCGTTCTAATGCTTCTTGCACTAGCCTTTCACTTTCAGAATCTAAAGCACTCGTAGCTTCATCTAGCACTAAAATAGAAGGGTCTTTAAGAATAGCTCTGGCAATGGCAATACGTTGTTTTTGTCCTCCGGATAATTGAATTCCTCTGTCGCCAACTAAGGTTTCAAATTTTTCTGGGAAGCTTTCAATAAACTCTAAGGCATTGGCTTTTTTAGCAGCTTCAAAAATTTCTTCATCTGTTGCGTTGGGTTTTCCATATTCTATATTTTCTTTAATGGTTCCTCCAAAAAGCATTACTTCTTGTGGTACAATTGCCATTTGATTCCTAATTTGAGATAACGCATAATCATTAATGTTTTTACCATCTATAGAAATTTCGCCCGATTCAGGATCGTAGAATCTAAAAATTAATCCTGCAATGGTTGATTTTCCTGAACCAGAAGGGCCAACAATAGCAATTTGTTTTCCTTGCTCCACATTAAATGTAATGCCTTTTAATACTTGAATATCTCTACGAGAAGGGTAAGAAAAACAAACGTTATTGAACACCAAATTTCCTTCAATTTTAATTTCAGGAGTTTTTTCAAGCGTAACATTTTCAGTTGTTTCGTCTAAAATGTCCATTAGGTTTTCTGTTGCTCCAATGGCTTTTTGTAATTGAGAAAACAAATCGGCTGCCCCAGCAAAAGAGAACCCTAATAAAGCAGAGTAAATGGCAAAAGAAAGTAATTCTCCTAAGGTGATTACTTCATTTTGAACCATGTGCAGACCGTACCAAATAATAGAAACAATGGCAGCACCGGCAGCAAACATGATTAAGCCAATAAAAACTCCTCTCCATAAGGCTCTTTTTATGGAAGTGCTTACGGAACTATCTATACTTTTTTTGTAGCGAATAATTTCAAAAAATTCGTTGGCATAAGCTTTTACACTTGCAATTCCATGTAAGGTTTCATCAACAACAGTATTGGCATCTGCAATATCATTTTGAGCTTCTTTAGATAGTTTTTTAATATATTTTCCGAAAAATATACCAATAATTGCTACTACAGGAATAACAGCGATCATAAAAACAGTTAGTCGAAAGGAAATGAAGAGCAGAAAAAACATTCCCACAGGAATAGTAATAAACTGACGTAAGAACTCAGCTATTGTAGTAGTAAATGTATCTTGTAACAAGGTAATGTCAGAAGTAATTCTACTACTTAATTCTCCCACACGTCTTTTAGAGAAATAACTCATTGGTGAGGAAATTAAGTGTTTGTAGGTGGTCATTCTTAGTAATGCAAGGGCTTTGTAGGTAACTAACCCAAATAAATATACTCTTAGGAAAGATAGAATTGCAGTAACTAAGAAAATACCAACCAGTAATAGGGTGAAAGTATTCACTGTAGTTGCATCATCAGCATTTACAGAATCGATTAAATCTCCCAACACTTTTGGAAAAACCATTGTAGTAATACTTGAAATAAAAAGCACCAAAAGGCCAATTATAAAAGGTATTTTAAAAGGTTTTATAAAGCGAAAAACACGCATCGCTTTTTTGATAGATTCTTTTGAAAATCGTTTTTTCTTTGCCATTAGTTTAAATTTCTTTTTAGTCTTTTACTTATGTTTTATGAAACTCATAATCTCTTTCTACTTTAGCAATTCTGGTTTTAAAGGATTTGTACCAAGTGGTTTTGCCTTTTTCTTGTGCTATTTTATGTTCGGAGACTTCTTTCCATTTTATTATTGATGCTACATCTTTCCAGTAAGAAACTGTAATGCCTATTTCACTTCTTGCAGCTTCTACTCCTAAAAAACCTTCTTGTTTGGCAGCTAAAGCAATCATTTTATCTGCCATTTCATTATACCCTTTGTCTGTAGTTGTTTTCGTAGAAGTAAAAATAACAGCGTAATAAGGTGGTTGGGGAGTTGTTGCAATCATGCTTATTTTTTCTTATTCTTATCTTGAAAATCTAATGATTTTACGCCAATAGCATTTAATATTTTTTTGGCAGTAATTTTTAAAGGCTCTTTTATGGAAGTAGCCAATTTTTTCATTGTAGAATCATCCGGACGAGAAACAAAACGGGAATCACTGTAGTTAAATCCTTCGCCTACTTCGGTAAAATAATAAGTGTAAAAAGATTTTCTTGTTTCTCCTTCAGGAATAGTTATTTTTGAATAGCCATGAGGTGAATTTTCATCAGTTAAGAAAATAACTGCTCTGTTAAAATCACATGGTACTCTAGCCTCGCATTGTGTCATTTTTTTATCCCATAATTCTAAATCTCCACCATATTCCGGTTTCCAATTTTTGTTTAAATAAATCAACAAATTAATTCTTCTCCACAAATGTTTTGCAGGATTATAATTCACATCAATATGCACATCAACATAGCTTCCATTTTGCCCTTGGTGAACGCCTGAACCTAACGAATCATCGGTAGTTCTAAGGTCTTTAATTCCTGTAATGGTTTCCATAAATTGATACATCTCAGGAGAACCAACTACTTTTTTTAAATCGCTAAAAGCAGGATGGAAACGATCAAAATGATAATCTTCCGATTTGTTTTCATTGATACTTTTTCTTTTTACATTTAAGGTATCAATTTTAGGGAAATTTTCATACAATGTGGTAGCTAATTCTTCCGTTAAGAAATTAGGCAAAACAATATATTTACAAGGTTTAGCAGTATTAAAATCTTGTTTTAATTGTTCTATTTTTTCTTGTGATAAATAGATTGGATTGATGATGTTTTGCATAACAGTTATAATAGTTAGGACAACAAAATTAACAATTTAATCATTAAAAAAAGTTGATAAATCCAAAGTGAATTTTTGCTGACCTAAACTGAATAGGATTGTCGAATTGTTTGCCCACAGCATAACTTATAGAAAATATTCCGGCATTGGTTTCAAAATTCATCCCTACACCAAAACTATAAGGTCTGTCTAGGGTATAGGCATTAGCAGTTCTTTTCTCCCAAAATGCACCATCTGTAAACAAATATAAAAATGAATTTTGTTCTAAAATAAATCGATATTCTACTGTTTGTATACTATAAAAAGATGCGAATATAGATTCTTCATCAACACCTCTTAAGGTATGCAGTCCTCCAATTCTTAGCATTTCATTATCGAATAAATTTTCATTGTAAGTATATCCGTTTTGAGTACCTAATTTAATAACGCTTCTCTTTTTTATTGGGATATATAGTGCTAAATTTGCTTGAACGGTATATAGGTTGGTTTTTAAGTTTACATCTTCATAAAGTTGTTCGTTGAGTTGAGGGTTTTTTGTGATTTTTTTATTTCCCAACGAACCATTTGCATTTATACTAAAACCTCTTCTAGGGTTATGGATATAATCTAGTTGGTCATAAACAATCCCAATTCCGTAAAGTTGAGTAGAAACGTCAGCAAAATCGGGTAAAACGGTAAGAGTTTCAAAACCTTTTTGAGATAATAGACTAGAACTTTTATTGTGATAGAATACATTAAAATAATTATTTCCTTTCAGAATATATCTAACTCCAATTTTATTAAAGACATCAATATAAGTGCTATCTCTTTTGTATAAATTAAGTTGGTATTCGGCTCCAAAAGGGCTATTGAATAAAAAAGGATAAGCTGTACTGAGTTTTAAATCTTGTGAATTGTTTTGCATGGCTCTCCAATTGAATGAAATTTCTTCTCCACGCTTAAATGAATTCATTAAGTTTAGTTTTACATCTCCATTTAGCCTAACTTTTCCAGTTTCATCAGGTACTATACCCAAAATTCCATTAAACCTGTTGGCTTGTTTCTTTTTAAGTACTAACAACACGTAGGCACTTTCTTCATTAAAAATAACCTTAGAGGGATTTTGTTCTTCCACAAAAGGAATTTCTTTAATTCGAGTGTTTATCTTCTTTATTAATTCCTCGTTATAAATATCTTCATCATTAATACGAATGTAGTTTTTAATATAATCATCAGAAACAGTTGCATTTCCTTTTATGGCAACACTGTCTATTTTATACAGCTGGTTTTTGTTGATAGATAAATTGGCAGAAAGATTATAGTCAGTTATTTGGACGCTATCTAATTGAATAGAGGCAAAAGGGTAACCATGATTTTCATAAAAAGAAATTACTTTGTCAAAAAAACGTTTTAATTGATTTTGATTAAAAGGTCTGTTGTTGTATATTTTATCTCTAAAACCAATTTTACTTAAAATTCCTTCATCAATGGTTTGGGTGGTAAGGTTAGCCCATTTAATTTGTTTTCCTAAATGATAGTGGAGCATAAAAGTAGTAGAGTCTGTAATAATGCTATCAATATGTGCGGTTAAGTAAGCATTTTGGTAAAGTTGTGTGGTAATGTTTTTAATAGCAGCGTTAAGGTTGATAAAACTACTATTTGTGCTTGTTGATAAAAGTTCTTTTTGTTGTTTTGATGAAAGAATAGTGTCATTAAAAATTACCTTAATTTTTTTGTTTTGGGCAAAAGAAGTTGAATAAGTAAAAAGTAATAAACAACCTAATAAAACAACGAACCATTGTTTATCAGAGTGGCTAAAAATAAAATCATTGTTATTAGAATGATTGTTTTGCATTTGTTGTTTTTGATATGAGGGTGTAAATTTAAAAGTTAATAGGGTTTTTGCCTTGTTCTATTAAAATTTTGTTGGTTGTAGAGAAATGTTTGCACCCAAAAAAACCTTTATGGGCAGAAAAAGGAGAAGGATGAGCTGCTTTTAAAATATGGTGCTTAGAGGTATCGATTAAATTTTCTTTTGATTGAGCAAAACTACCCCAAAGTAAAAAAACTACCCCTGACTTTTGTTCGGAAATTAATTTTATAACGGCATCAGTAAATTCTTCCCAACCTTTTTTTTGATGAGAAGTGGGTGTTTTTTCTCTAACAGTAAGGGTGTTGTTAAGTAAAAAAACACCTTGTTCTGCCCAATGAGTTAAATTGCCTGAAATGGGTATAGGAATATCTAAATCATTTTGCAGTTCTTTAAAAATATTTTTTAATGATGGAGGGAATTTTACACCATCATTTACTGAAAAACAAAGTCCGTGAGCCTGACCAATACCATGATACGGGTCTTGACCAATGATTACTACTTTTATTTTTTCTAGAGGTGTAAGGTTAAAAGCGTTAAATATTTCTTTTTCAGGAGGAAAAATACGATGATTTTTCTTTTCAGCAGCTAAAAATTGCAGTAAATCAGTAAAATATGGAGCCTTAATTTCACTTGATAATAATTTTTTCCACGAGTTACTTAATAGGATGTTTGTCATTGATTTTTCTGGTTTATAGAGGTTTTGAATGTTTTCAAAATGAAAAATTGTTAATAAAAAAGAAAACTAAGTAAAAATATTTTTATTATGTTTGTAACTCAAAATTAAGAAAACTCGCATGAAAAAAATCGCATTAACTCTAGCTTCTTTATTTCTATTAGCATTACTTTATTCTTCTTGCAAAAGTCATGGTACTTGTCCTGCTTATGGAAAAACAGATGTTAAGACTACAAAAGTAGCTGCTTAATATTTGTTTAGTCCTAACTATGAACTGGCTCAAACTCGAAACACTTTCTGATTATAATAATATGGTAGCATCTTCAAATGAAGAAGGCTATCTTGCTGTTGCTGTGTTTAAACATAGTACCAGATGCCCTGTGAGTATGATGGCAAAACTTAAAATGTCAACAACATGGGTTATTGATGAAAATAAACTACCGCTTTATTATTTAGACTTAATTAAGTACAGAGAAATTTCTAATCAAATCGCAGTAGATTTTGATGTGCAACATGAATCTCCACAATTACTCGTTATAAAAAACAATAAGTGTATTTATCACGCTTCTCACGGATCAATTTCTGTAAGTAAAGTTAAAGAAATATTAGAAATTAAAGACTAAGGTTTGTTTGATGTCTTTGTCTAAACTTAGTGCCACCGGACAAGTTTTTGCTGAGTTTTCAATCAATTTTTTTTCTTTGTCAGAGTAGTTGTGATTGGTGAACTCAAACTCAATAATAATTTCTTTTATTTTTCTAGGTTTATCGTTCATTATTTTTGTTGCAGTTGCTGAAGCATTTTCAATAGAAAAACCGCTATCTCTAGCTTTGATTCCTATAATGGTAAACATGCAACTAACAAGTGCAGTTGCAACTAAATCTGTGGGAGAAAAAGCTTCGGCTTTCCCTTGGTTGTCTAGAGGGGCGTCAGTAATGATTCTGTTATTAGAGTATAAATGAACAGCTTCAGTTCTTAAATCTCCTTTATATATAATTTTAGATGTTGGCATAATGAACTAATGTGTTTGCAAAATAACTACTTCTTGTAAAGTTGACAAATTATTTATTATTATTTTTGCTATTGTATATGAAAAATGTTGTTTACATAGTTATTCTTGCTTTGTTTTTTTGTGGTGCTTCAAAAGTAGCTGCTCAAGAAACAATTTTTGAAGAAGCAAGAACAGTATATAAGAGTGAACAAGCTTATGGTTTAATTATTCATACAACAGGTTGGGGGTTTAATTACAGATATGGAATGTACACATCAGGTTTTACAAGAAGAACTTTTGAAGGAGAAATAGTTGGGTTAAAACATCCTAAAGAAATAAAGACATTTACTTCATTATTTGATAACTCCAATGGCTATGTATATGGAAAGTTAAATACCATGTTTTTGTTTAGAGGAAGTGTAGGGAATCATAAAACTTTCATTAGTAAACAAAGTGTTAGGGGGATAGCAATAGCTATGATTTATAATACAGGAATAACTTTGGCTTATGCCAAACCAATTTACTTAGAAGTATTATTTTATAATGAAGAATTGGAAACCATAGACACAAGATTTGAAAGATATAATCCTGAGAAACACACGCAGAATGATATAGTAGGAAAAGGTCCTGCGATGAAAGGATTGTTTGGAGGAAAAATTATTCCGGGTATATTTTTAAAAGCAGGGTTAAATTTTGAATCTGCTAGGGAAGCAGAAAATTTAAATGCTCTAGAAGTTGGAGCAAAAGCAGATTTGTTTTTACAAGAGTTGCCAATGATGGCAAATGAATTAAATAGAAATTGGCTTATAAATTTATATGTAACCTTTTCGTTTGGTTCTAAAAGCACAAATTAAATTGTATAAGAATTGAAAATATTAAATGGAGAGATGATTAAAGAAGAAGAAAAACCGGTAGGATTTAGTAAAATTAAAAAACCGAGCTGGTTAAAGGTGAAGTTACCAACAGGTCATGAATATACTAAGGTAAGACAAATAGTTTCGGAACATAAATTACACACTATTTGCGAGAGTGGAAATTGCCCTAATATGGGTGAGTGTTGGGGAGCAGGAACGGCAACTTTTATGATTTTAGGAAATATATGTACCAGATCTTGTGGTTTTTGTGCTGTAAAAACAGGACGACCATTACCTGCAGATATTGAAGAGCCCGAAAGAGTTGCTAATTCTGTAAAACTAATGAATGTAAAGCATTGCGTTATTACTTCTGTAGATAGAGATGATTTGAAAGATGGTGGTTCTATTATTTGGGTGGAGACAGTAAATAAAGTTAGAGAATTTAGTCCTCAAACAACTATGGAAACGTTAATTCCAGATTTTCAAGGAAAGTGGGATAATTTACAAAGAATAATAGATGTAGCACCAGAAATAGTTTCACATAATTTAGAAACAGTAAGAAGGTTAACAAGAGAAGTAAGAATCCAAGCAAAGTATGATAGAAGTTTAGAAGTAATTAAAAGATTAAAGGAAGGAGGGATGAGAACAAAATCCGGAGTGATGTTAGGCTTAGGCGAGACCAGAGAAGAGGTGATAGAAACAATGCAAGATTTGGTAAATGTAGGTTGCGATATATTAACTTTAGGACAATATTTACAACCAACGCCAAAACATTTGCCTGTTAAAGAATTTGTTACACCAGTACAATTCGCTGAATATAAAGAGATAGGGTTGGAATTAGGGTTTAGATATGTAGAAAGCGGTCCTTTGGTTAGATCTTCTTATCATGCCGAAAAACACATGTTTTAGGAAATAAAGAATTTCAATGATTTTATACTAAATAGACTTGTGAAAATTTAAAATAAATTCGTATCTTGTGAGCCGTTTTGAAATATAAATAGATAGAATAAAATTAAACTAAATAGATTACAGATGAATATTAAAACTATTATTGTTGGATCATTGGCCGTTGTAGGTCTTACAGCCGGATTAACTTACGTTAACTCTAATAAAGAGGTTAAAAGTTTGTATACTCCTTTAGAGTACGGTAAATCAGAAACTTCTTCTGGTCCTGAAAAAATAAATGAGTATCTTAATATGTTAAGAGCCAATCCTCAAACAGGGAAAGTGGAGTATAGTGACTATCAAGCAGCAAGAAATGAGGTGATGAAACTAGCTGCTATGAAACAAAACAAATCTTTAGGAATGGTTTGGGAACAAATGGGACCAGACAATGTTGGTGGTAGAGGTAGAGCTATATGGGTTGATAGATTTAATTCTAATATCGTTTATGCAGGTAGTGTTGCCGGAGGTTTACACGTTTCTTATAATAATGGTAATACGTGGACTAATGTACACCCTTTAGGAGATAATTTATCTGTTTCTTGTATTACTCAAACTGATAATGGCAGAATATTTTTTGGTACAGGTAGTGCATTTGAATCACCTACAGGAACCGGTTTAGGTTCGCCAGGGTTTCCAGGTAATGGATTATATGAATATGTTCCTTCAACAGGACAAGTGGTGCCAATTTTGGTGAATGGAAATGTTCCTGCACTACCTAGTGTTAGTTTATCTATAGTTAATGCAATAGGGGCAAGAGGAAACAGACTTTATTTAGGATTGACATCAGGATTAGTTTATGCAGACCCTGATGGATCTGGAAATTATCCATCAACTTTAGCAGGATGGACAAACCCTGTAGTTATTCCTGGACCTAATATTCCAGAAACAAGCTTAGTAAATGATATAGATATTGCTTCTGATGGTTCTATGTTAGTTTGTTATAGTGGTAAAATTTATACTTCTCCTGATGGTTCTCCTAATTCGTTTTCAATAACAAATGTTACAGGAGGTTCTAGAATTTCTGGGGCAATAGCTCCTTCAGACCCAAATGTGATGTATATTGTTTCTACGAATGGAGCACAAGTGTTAAACCCATCAAGAGGGCTTGAAGTTAGCTTAGATAAAGGAGCAACGTGGACCACAGTTATTCCTGGAGGAGTTCCTTCTATTGATCCATTTGTTCAATTAAGTGGAACCGGAGGCCAAGGTGGTTGGGATCAAGCTATTGCTGTAGATCCTTCAAACCCTGATAGAGTATTAGTAGGAGGTATTCAATTTTATGAATTTACATTAAATAGAACTTCTTCTCCATTAGGAGGGAACTGGGTAAAGGCAGCAGTATTAAGTGAATTTGCAACGCCATATTATATTCATGCGGATAACCATTCTATGCATTGGAAAGATGCAAATACTGTTTTTGTTATTGGAGATGGTGGTGTGTTTAGATCTACTAATGGTGGAGCAACTTGGTTGCATATGAATTTAGGATTTAATGTTAATACATTTTTTAGTGTTGCTATGGCTTCAAATGGTTGGTTTATGGGAGGTTCTCAAGATAATGGAACTCAGTTATTTGATTTTGGACAATTAGGTACCGTTAGCCCTAAAGGAACGATTCAAATTCAAGGAGGAGATGGTTTTGCAACAGATTTTTCTGATTTTGGTGGAGGAATTGCATTTTCTTGTTCACAAAATGGAAGTGTAACAAGACAATCAGCTCAAGCTCCAGGTCAAGCAGGTGGGTTTTTTGATAGCGAATTAAATAGTTGGACTCAATACCCATTCAATACTAAATTTAGATTATGGGAATCTGTTAATGATCCGTTATCTATTGATAGTGTGAATGTAGTATTTCAAGATACAACTACTTTAACTGCAGGACAACAAATTGTTTATCAAAGTTTGACTAATAGTGAAGATTTATACTATACTCCTACAACTACAACAACTTACTTTCCGGGAGATACCTTAAGACTTCAGGATTATTACCAATCTAGATTTGCATTTTATATTGGAGGAGGACATGTTCATTTAACAAAGGATGCTACAAGACTTAATGCTGCATCTAATGATTGGCATAGGGTTGCTACTAATATTGGTACTGCAGTAGCTCTAGAATTTTCACCTGATGGAAATCACTTGTATATTGGGAATACAAATGGACAAGTATATAGAATTAGTGGTTTAGCTCTTGGTAATACTGATGCACAATTAGATGTTAGAAATACGGCTACCTTAATTACAACTAAAACATTAATAGCTTCAGGATTAGGTGGAACTGTTACAGGAATTGCTATAGATCCGAATAATGGAGAAAATTTAATAGCAACAGTTGGAAATTATGGTATAAATAATCATGTTTACAGAACTACTACAGCAGAAACTGCTGCAGGAGTAGGCGGGTTTACAGCCATTCAAGGACCTACTAGCTCTTCGGCTCTTGGTTATTTACCTAAAATGCCGGTTTATGATGCTGAAATTGATTATTCTGATAATAATGTTGTTTTAATAGGTACCGACTTTGGTGTTTGGGCAACTAATAATGCTTTTTCTGCTGCTACAGGAGCTCAAGTTGAATGGTATACAGAAAATACTAATGGAATGGCTCATGTTCCTGTATTTGAAGTAAGACAACAACATAAAAATCCGGGTACAGCTTTTGGTAATTCACCATTTTCACAGACATATTATTTAGGAACTCATGGAGGTGGTTTCTATACTTCAGGAAGTAGAATTATAAATACTGTGGGTATAGATGAAGTTCCAAATAACCTAAATAATACATTTGTCGCTAGTTTAGGATTATATCCAAACCCAATTAGCTACAATGGAACAATTGATATTGCTGTTAGTGCTGCGACAAGAGGTGTTGTTAAAGTATTTAACTTAAGCGGAGCAGTTGTTAAAACAATTGATTTAGGTACCTTACAAAAAGGAACACATAAAATTGATTTTGATGCTTCTGAATTAAGCATTGGCACATATATTATGGTATTAGACGGAGATAAAGCTCAAAAAGTAACTAAGTTTATTGTAAACAGATAATTATATTTGAAAACATAAACATTAAAGAAGCGATTGTTATATAACAATCGCTTCTTTGTTTATAAGCATTAATTATTTATTACTTATGATAGTTTTTCCTAATGCAAAAATAAATATAGGACTCAGTGTTGTTGAAAAAAGACAAGATGGTTTCCATAATATAGAAAGTACCTTTTATCCTATTTTTCATCTCAAAGATATTTTAGAAATTGTTCTTAATACTGACAACGATAATAATGAAGTATTGTTTTCATCATCAGGAATAGTAATTCCCGGAAATAATAATGAAAATTTATGTGTTAAAGCTTACCAATTGTTAAAAGCAGATTTCAATATTCCAAGTGTTAAAATTCATTTGCATAAAGTAATTCCTATAGGTGCAGGATTAGGTGGTGGTTCTTCAGATGCAGCATTTACTTTAAAATTATTAAATGCTTTATTTAATTTGAATCTTTCTGAAGAAAAATTAATTGCTTATGCTCAAAAATTAGGAAGCGATTGTGCTTTTTTTATTAGAAATAAATCTGTTTATGCATATAATAAAGGAGATGAATTTAAAGATATTAATTTAAATTTAGACAATTATAAAATTGAAGTGGTATTTCCGAATATTCATGTATCAACAAAAGAAGCCTACGATGGAATTAAAATTAGAAAAAGAGACATGGATTTGAGAGAACAATTGAAATTGCCTATCGATTATTGGAAAAACGTAATCAAAAATGATTTTGAAGCTTCTATATTTTCAAAATATAAAATAATAGAACAAACAAAATTAGCTTTATATAAACGAGGTGCTATTTATGCATCAATGACAGGTAGTGGATCTGCAGTTTATGGAATATTCCATAAATAATATTAATGGAGAACTAATCTGCTTTACTAAAGTTATTGAAAAATATAAATTAGTAATTTTGGATTTTAATTTAAAAAAAATAATATGCCGGTATATTTAGATTTTGAAGAGCCAATACAAATTTTAGAAGAACAATTAGAAGAGCACTTAAAGCTTCAAGAAGAGAAAGGTGTGGATACATCTAAAATTATTAAAGAGATTCAGAAGAAAATAAAAGATACTCGTAAAGAGCTTTATGCTAACCTTACACCTTGGCAAAGAGTTCAGGTTTCAAGACACCCAGAAAGACCGTACACCTTAGCTTATATAAAACATATTACTGCTGGAAATTTTCTTGAATTACATGGAGATAGAACAGTTAAGGATGATAAAGCAATGGTTGGTGGTTTTGGGATGATAGATGGGCAATCTGTTATGTTAATTGGTCAGCAAAAAGGAATTAATACCAAAATGAGACAATATAGAAATTTTGGTATGCCTAATCCTGAAGGTTATAGAAAGGCATTAAGGTTAATGAAGCTTGCAGAGAAATTTAATAAACCTGTAATTTGTTTTGTAGATACTCCCGGTGCTTTTCCAGGTCTTGAAGCAGAAGAAAGAGGTCAAGGAGAAGCCATAGCAAGAAATTTATTTGAAATGGCTCAATTACAAGTGCCAATTATAGTGGTTATTATTGGAGAAGGTGCTTCCGGTGGAGCTTTAGGAATTGGAGTGGGAGATAAAGTATTAATGATGGAAAATACGTGGTATTCTGTTATTTCTCCAGAATCTTGTTCTTCTATTTTATGGAGAAGCTGGGATTTTAAAGAACAAGCTGCAGCAGCACTTAAATTAACTTCTACTGACATGTTAGAAAATAAGTTAGTTGATGGTGTTATAAAAGAACCTATTGGTGGTGCTCATGCTGCACCCGAAGAGGCTTTTGATCTTGTTAAAAAAGAAATTCTTAAACACTTACCTAAATTAGTGGAAATGGATAAAGATAAATTAGTAGAGAAAAGAATCAACAAGTTTTGTAGTATGGGAGTTGTTGTAGAGGAGAAATAAGTTTGATTTTATATTAAAAAAGCCTGAAAAACATCAGTTTTTTCAGGCTTTTTAGTTTAAAATCACTTTTAATTATCTTAAAATAGTGATTGTTCCTTTGTGTATCGTATTTGCAAAGTCATTTAATTCTAATATGAAAAAATAAGTACCATCACTATGACTATCTCCATTCCAATCGTTTTGATACCCTGTCTTTTCATAAATCTTCTTTCCCCAACGGTTAAAAACAACTAAATTGTTTTTTGGAAAAAACTCTAGGTTTGTAATAACAAAATTATCATTCATGTTATCACCATTTGGAGTAATTATGTTTGGAATAACTACAGCACAAACGTCACCAATATTTCCAACTACAATATGTTCAGATTTAGAACAGCCATTTCCATCAGTTACAACAAGGGAATAATTACCTGCTAATACATTTGTTAGGTGCTGACTATTATCTCCTCTACTCCATGAATAAGTATATACAGGAGTTCCAGAAATGATGGTACTAATAATTGTTCCTCTACTAGAAAGGCATGTATCCTCCAATGAAGCAAGTGAAAAATCAGGGACTGGATTAATTGTTATATTTATGGTGTCTGCATTTCCACACATTGTACCAACAGAATAAATAATTTGATGACTTCCAACTCCAGCTTGACTTGGGTTAAACTCACCTGTGGTTGCATTTACAATACCGTTTCCGCTCCAAATTCCACCACTGGTAGCTGCTGATAAATTTATTATAGCACTGTTTTCACACAAATTACCCACTGAAGATATTGTTGCATCTACTAATGGAATCACCGTTAAGCTTGTTGTGATAATGCTATCACAACCAGAAGCAGCTACAAGCGTATCTAGATAAGTTCCTGATTGGGTTACTACTTGACCACCAGGTAAAGTAAAATTATCTCCTTGGCAAATAGAAGGATTTTGAGAACTTGTTACAGGATTAATAACTGTAACTTGAATAGTATCTGATGCTGAACAACCGTTATTATAATTTACAGTAACATAATATGTGCCTGAAGTGTTAATTGTTGTAGAAGCATTTGTACCTCCGTTTGACCATAAGTAACTTGCTCCTGAAGTTATAGAAGGAGCTGCTGTTAAAGTGTGATTATTTCCTGCACAAAAAGAAGCTCCACCAGTAATTGTAACAGTTGGTGTTGAATTTACTACTGTTACAGCAGGAGATGTTCCAACACATCCATTGGTATCCGTTACTGTTACAGTATATGTTCCACTCAATACAGTAATAGAGTCATTTGTACTTGAGTTTGACCAAACAATACTTGTATATAATCCAGTTGAATCAACAATATAAAGTGTTGTTGGATTTGAAGTACATGTAAATAAAGCTCCTTGTATTACTGGAGCTGGTGCAGGATGCTCAACTACATCAACAACTACTGATTTTGAGCAACCATTCCAATTAGCAGTTACCCAATATTGTCCAGTAGAATCTGCCACTATTGAATTTCCAGTAGAACCATTATTCCACAAATAACTATCATAGGTTGTAGGGCTTACGGTCAATGTTGTATTTTGTCCTTCACAAAACTCTAAGTTGCCATTAATAACCGGGTTAAAATTGGCAAGTCCATTTGTATCTACAAAAACATTATAATTAACAACTGTTACACCAGCTGGTGTCCCATTATCTGTTGCTGTAAAAGTTATGGTATTCATTCCTGCATTTGCTGGTGAAGAAATAACTTGAATGAGAGCTGTTGCGGGATTTCCAGGTGTATTATTTAAAGTAGTAAAGCCAGGAGACCCATTAAAGTTGATATTTATTGTTGTTGTTTGTCCGTTTTCAGGAGACAAAAACATCGCATTTATTAATAAGGTGTCATTTAACCCACAAATAGAAATTGAATCACATCCACTACCACCAACATTAGGAATAAAGTTAGCTATTGGAGGAGTATTTGTTGTTCCACAGACATTAAAATAAAACGATTGATTGTCTAACCAGCTAACCCCGTCATTTGCACCAAAAGGACCGTCATAAGCAGCTCCTGGTTGATCAAAACGACCTAATTGGATAAAATTAACACCATCTCCTTTGTTTGCTCCTACAGTTGCTGGCGTACCACCAAAACCTCCAATACCACCAGAAGCTGCTCCAGTTGTCCATTGCATATCTCCATAGCAAAATGCTATATTGTTTCCATTTGGTAAAACCGGGTCGGTACCATCGGTAATAATTAATTGAAAGGTGTTTACTTTATCTGTTGCTGAATTATAATAACCTACATTATCCCAATTAATATACATGGCTGTTGGTGTTATTTTATATTTTACAGTTCCAATTCCTCGAGTGTCAACATCACCCCAAAATGGAGCAACCATTACATAACTAGAGGAAGGAAATGGAGAAGATGAAAATGTACCATAAGAAGTTCCAAATGAAATGTTTCCATTATTATTAATATATAAATTGGTGTAATTTGTCCCATAAAGACAGAAATTAAAAGGGATGTTTAGTAAAGCTGTGCTTCCATCGTCATTTGGACCCATTGCCAATGTATAAGTATTATCAGGTGCAACATAACATCCACAAGTCGTTTCTGGACCATCTTTATCTCCTCCTCCTTTTTTAGAAAAAGCTTTTTTGATATCTTCTAATGAAGGTGTAAAAGATCCTGCCTGATTAAAAACCGTATTTAAAGGAAGTTTTCCTTCTTGTTTCATTTTTTCATACGATTTACTGTCTATGGCAGGAATATTTTGATTTTGAGCAAATGCATGTAAAGAAACCATTACTAAAAATAGATAAGAGATGACTTGTTTTTTCATTATTTGATTTTGTGAATTTTTAAATATAAATTTATAATAGATTATCTAAATAGTAAGACTTCGAATAGAGTAAAGTGGTTGTAGGCTAATTTTTAATAATAATGTTTATTTTATCTTAAAATAGTGATTGTTCCTTTGTGTATTGTATTTGCAAAGTCATTTAATTCTAATATGAAGAAATAAGTACCGTCACTATGACCATCTCCATTCCAATCATTTTGATACCCTGTTTTTTCATAAACCTTCTTTCCCCACCTATTAAAAACGACTAGTCTATTAGTAGGGAAGTATTGTAGGTTTTCAAATACTAAATAGTCATTACTACCATCACCATTTGGGGTAAATATATTAGGAATAGTAATTTCACAAGCTATGGCTTCAATTGTGTGTGTAGTTTGTTCCGTAACATTACACTGGTCTGTAACAGATAAGGTGATTATTTGTGTTCCTCCATTTAATGTAGAATAATCGATTGGGTTGCCATTCCCTGAAAAAGAAATTCCATCACTCCAGTAGTAAGAATATGAAGGGAGTCCATTGTTTACAGTTGCTGTAAGTGTCATTATTGATCCTATACATATACTATCGTCACCTAAAATTGTAATACTCATTGGTGTGTAAGGAGCAAATGTGAAGTTTATGGTATCAGTTACACTAAAGTTACATGCATCAGTAACGGTAACATAATAAGTTGTTGGAGTGGTTATGTTAACATTAACGACACTATCACTACTAGAATTACTCCAAGCAAAAGTATATGGTGCAGTTCCATTAGTAGCTACAGTATATATGTCAATAAAGTGGTCATTTCCTACACAGTTCAACACACTGTCACCTGAGTTGGCTGTAACTTGTAAAGGAGTGTAGTTAACAAAAACAGTAATGGTATCATACGCTGAGGTATTACAAGCATCTGTTACTTGTAATATATAAGTAGTAGTTTGATTTACAGCTGGAATAGTATAATTAGGAGTATTAACATTACCAGGGGTCCAATTAAAAGTATATCCAGGACTACCACCATTAACAGTACTAATTAAAGTAACACTTTGTCCAGGACAGGTTAGTGTAATATCATTTCCGGCAGAAATTGTCATAGGTGTTGTAGCTACAGTAATTACAACAGTATCGTAAGCGGTGGTTAAATTACAACTATCGGTAACAATTACAATAAATGTATCTGTTTGATTAACTGGTGTGTTTAAATTTTGAGAGCTTCCTAGAGTGTCTCCATTCATATTTACCCACGTATAATCATAAGGAGCAAGTCCTCCTGAAGCTGATGAGTTTATTGTGAGACCACTTGTAGGACAATTTAATGTAAGGTCTGTAGTGGTGATATTTATATTAGGAGCATCAACTATAAATATTGACCCTGTGGTTAGTACTGTATCACCACACACATTAATAGTTTGAGCTGTTATAATGATATCCTCCATTCCCTCATTAAGACCATCAGCTACTGGTGTTATGGTAAAACAAATAGAATTTTGTCCAGGTTGAAAATAAATGGTATCGGGTAACATATTGTAATCAACACCATTTGTTGCTGCACCTGTCATAAATAATGGAACTGTGTCAGTTCCTGTAGTATCAATTCTTGTAAAACAGATATTTGCATCAGCACAACCTTCAATAATAGTAGAATCACCTGTTGCGGTAACGATATTAATATCTACACCAGTAGAAGTTAGACTTCCTCCTTCTAAAAATACTCCGGAATCCCAAACCCCATCACCAGCATCTGCAATAGCAATTTTTAAATGATAAGTTTGACCACAAACAACTTGTGATTGGGCGGTTAACACAACGGTATGACCATCATATTGAATGTATTGTGGATTAGTATTATACGGGGCATTTGTTCCTGTACCGTTTACAACGTAATAAGCTGAATTTGTTGTGCTGTTTACATTGTCAATAGTAACTGGAGTAGTTGAGTTTGGAATAAGAGCTAAATTTACTGCCGAATTAGTATAAGGTCCTGTAATTCCAGGACCGCTTAGAAAGAAACCAAATGCATCATTTACTCCTGAGTTTACAAATTCTAAGTATTCTTCTGAACCAAAGACATAATTAAATTTAATACTGTCTCCTATAGGAATAAAATCGAATTCCAACACAGCTGCATCAAATGTAGTTATCCCGGCAATTGTTGTTAAATCAGGATCCCCATTACCAAACATGTCTGTACCTGCGCTTCCGCTATTGTTAGGTCCAATAGCTGTGGTAACGGTACCAGATGCTAAAATTAAACCATCAGGAATTCCAATTAATGTATTTGTAGCATCAAAATCTCCAATTTGAGTAGATGTACCTGTAAAAGTAACATTAGAAATAGTAACACCTGCTCCAACTAATACATTTTGAACATATTGGGTGGGGGTCATAGTGCCTGTGTTTACAACTAGTTGAGCATTGATATTTATAGCTGTAAAATATAAAAAGACACTAAATAATATTTTTTTTGTCATGATAATTAAGTTGACTAAATACTAAATTTATAGACTCTAAAATTAGTTATTTAGTTGCAAATCATCAAGATTTCACAAGCTTTTTATATTTAAATCGTTGAGGTTCATTTCCTAAACGTTTTCTTCTGTTTTCTTCATAATCAGAGTAAGAACCTTCAAAGAAATATACTTGGGCATTTCCTTCAAAAGCTAAAATATGTGTACAAACTCTATCTAAAAACCATCTGTCGTGAGAAATAATTACTGCTGAACCTCCAAAGTTTTCTATACCTTCTTCTAAGGCTCTTATGGCATTTACATCTAAATCATTTGTAGGTTCATCCAATAACAAAACGTTCGCTTCTTCTTTAATTGCCATAGCTAAGTGAAGTCTGTTTCTTTCTCCTCCTGAAAGATTACCAACTTTTTTGTTTTGATCAGAACCTGCAAAGTTAAAACGAGATAAATAAGCCCTAGAGTTAATAGTTTTCCCTCCAAACTCCATCATTTCTGTTCCGCCAGAAAACACTTCAAAAATAGTTTTGTCGTCTATTAAGTCTTTGTGAGATTGGTCAACATAACCGATTTTTACGGTATCTCCAACTTTAAATTCTCCTGTATCAGGTTGTTCTTCTCCCATTATTAATCTAAATAATGTCGTCTTACCAGCTCCATTCGGACCAATAATACCAACAATACTTGCAGGAGGTAATTTAAAAGAAAGATTTTCATATAAGATATTATCGCCAAAAGATTTTGAGATGTTGATAGCTTCAATAACTTCATTACCTAAACGTGGTCCGTTAGGAATAAAAAGTTCCAGTTTAGCTTCTTTTTCTGAGGTTCCTTCACTTAATAATTTATCGTAGTTACTTAACCTAGCCTTCGACTTTGTTTGTCTTCCTTTTGCATTCATTCTTGTCCACTCCAACTCACGTTCAAGAGTTTTTCTTCTTTTACTTTCGGTTTTTTCTTCCTGAGCCAATCTGTTAGATTTTTGTTCTAACCAAGAAGAGTAATTTCCTTTCCAAGGAATACCATGGCCTCTGTCTAATTCTAAAATCCAACCGGCAACATTATCTAAGAAATATCTATCGTGGGTAATGGCTATAACCGTCCCCGGATATTGTTGTAGATGTTGTTCTAACCAATAAACACTTTCAGTATCTAAGTGGTTGGTAGGCTCATCTAATAATAATATATCCGGTTGTTTAAGTAGTAATCTGCAAAGAGCTACTCTTCTTTTTTCACCTCCTGAAAGATTGGCTATTGAAGCATCTTCAGGTGGACAGTTTAATGCATCCATTGCTCTAGCAAGTTTAGCATCAAGCTCCCAAGCATTAAGAGCATCAATTTTATCCTGAAGTTCTGCTTGTCTTTTCATTGCAGCTTCCATTTTTTCAGGATTTTCATATACTTCTGGATCGCCAAAGCTATTATTTACCAATTCATATTCATTAAGCACATCAATAGTTTCTTGAGCTCCTTCTTGAACTATTTCTTTTACCGTTTTTGTTTCATCTAATTGAGGTTCTTGCTCTAAATATCCAACCGTATAACCAGGAGAAAATGTAACATCTCCTTGATAAGATTTTTCTACTCCTGCAATAATTTTCATTACAGTAGATTTTCCAGAACCATTAAGACCAATAATTCCTATTTTGGCTCCATAAAAAAAAGATAAATAAATGTCTTTTAATATAACTTTTCCATTTGGAAGTGTCTTTCCAACCTTATTCATCGAAAAGATTACTTTTTTATCATCACTCATAATTTATAAATAAATTTTATTGTGCAAATATCATTATTTTGCGTTAATGTTGTTCAATTTTGGTTACTTACTTTTTCTTCACATTAAAGGCGTTTAGACCTTTTTTTCCTTCTCTTAATTCAAAGATTACTATATCATCATCAACAATTTTTTCAAGTAGTCCTTTTTCATGAACAAAATATTCCTCACCTGTTTCATTGTCTTTTATAAAGCCAAAGCCTTTAAGCTGATTGAAAAATTTTACAGTACCGGTCTTCATAGGTTAGAAATGGTTTGGTTAATAGAATTATTGACTAAGGTAGTAAAAAATGTTAGAAGTAAGAATGGTATTGTTGATTAAATAATTTTTTTGTCGAATTAGAAACACTTATAAAATTTTCTTTAAGATAAAATATGACATTCATCAGCTAATTTTTTATCTTTGTAAAAATTTTAGTACGTTTTTAAATGAAAAATCAAAAAGAATACCCGAGATGTCAAACATGTGGCTCTAAGCATATGTCTGTTTTTTGTGCTTTAAATAATGAACAAGTTGAAGAAATTGACAACAGTAAAGGGTGTAATTTTTATAATAAAGGACAAGTAGTTTTTCACGAAGGAAATAGAACAAATGGAATTTACTGTATTAATAAAGGGAAGGTAAAGCTTTTTCAGATAGGTTCGGAAGGAAAAGAACAAATAATTCGATTTGCTAAATCTGGAGATGTTATTGGTTATAGAGCTTTATTAAGCGAAGAACCATTGTCTGCTTCTGCTTCTGCAATTGAGGATGATACTACTATTTGTTTTATACCTAGAGATCAGATTTTTTCTATGATAGCTCAAAACCCTAACTTTAATTTTAAGTTTTTAAAAATGTTGAGTCATGAGTTAGGGGAGGCGGCAAAAATTATTACTGATTTAGCTCAAAAACCCGTTAGAGAAAGATTAGCTGAAACGCTTTTAATTCTTAAAGATACTTTTGAGTTAGATGAAGAAAAAAATATTCAAGTAAAATTATCAAGAGAAGAATTAGCGAATATTGTTGGAACAGCCACAGAGTCGGTTATCAGATTGCTTTCAGAATTTAAAAAAGACAAGCTTATTGCTGTTGAAGGTAGGAATATTAAATTACTTAATATTCCCGGTTTAACAAGAGTAGCAAATGTTTTTGAATAATTACTTAAAGTTGTTTAAAGAGAAATTATCCCCTCAATTTTTTCTGCTTTTTTATACACCTCAATAATTTCATCGGGATTTATCATCATTTCCTTTGCGGTAACGCTAATAAACTTGTTTGTTTTCGATTGTCGGGTAAGCACTTCAGCTTCTTTTCCAAATAAGGCCTCTACCAAAGCCAACTTATGATTATTATCAGCAGGTATTATAAATTTAAACATGTAAACACTAGGCCAGTTAAATTGATCTTCTAATTTACTTTTCAGGTTATTGTAAAACGTTTCTTTTTCGTCCATTTGTATTTTTTAGAAAAACAAAGTTACCAAAAACTACCTAACTTGAGTTTGATTATTCTGCTACAAAAGGAACTCCGTAATAAAACTCTAATACTTTTAGTTTAAAAGTATAATCGTATTTAGATCTCAATAATTGAGATTCAGCAGTAAACAATCTGTTTTTGGTTTGGTTAAAATCAAAAGCATTCATGTTGCCCACCTGAAATCTTTCTTGCGCATATTTAAAAGCTTCATTTTGTGCTTCAACAGATTTTTTAGACGCTTCAAACGACTTTGAAGCTGATTTAGCATCTGTATAAGCGATTTGAACAGACTCTCTCAATCGTAGCTTTTCACTTTCTAAATTGTTTTTTGCTCTTTCCATATTAATTTCTGCTCGGGTTACAGATGTTCTAAACTGAAACCTGTTAAATATGGGTATGTTTAAAGATAAGCCTAAAAAATGTCCAAGATTATTGTCTAATTGTTCGTTATGCGGGAAAAAATCTACATATCCTTGTCTATGCTGATATACAGTGCTTAAACTATAGTTGAACGAAAGTGAAGGTAAATAATTTGCTTTTGAAATTTTCACACCTTTTTCGGCACTTTCAATAGTAAGTTCGGCAGCTTTTATTTCAGGAAAAGAAATGGCAGCTTTCTCATAAATTACTGTTGATTCATTAGCAATGATACTGTTATTAGGATCTTTTAATTCAATTTCTTCAATTGTTATTGTTCCTTCAGGAAGTTGTAACAATTGAGCCAATCTTAGTGTGGCCATATCGAAATTATTCTGAGCATCAATTAATGTTTGTTCATCACTACCTAAAGTTGCTTTAATATTTAATAAATCTCCTTTAGGAGCTAAGCCCGCATCAACCAAGTTGGTAATTCTTTCAACTTCTTTTATACTAATATCAACTTGAAATTGGGCTATTTTAATCTGTTCTTTAGCAAACAATACTTGTAAATAAGCGTTTACAACATTTAAAGAAATGTCGTTTTTCATTTTTGTGATATTTGCTTCTTGTACTGCAACATTTATTTGAGCTTGGTTCAATGTATGAATGTTGGAAAACCCATCGAATAACACCAAATTAGAATTTAAGCTGTAATTATTTGATCTATAATCTGCAGAAACCCTTGAACCTGTTGCATCAATAGAAGAACCAAAGTTAAAAGATTGAGATGCAGAGGCATTTAAGTTAGGTAAAAAGTTTCCTCGTGCATTTTTTACATCTTGGTATTGATTGAGTTTATCTAGCTCCGATTGTTTAATAGAAATATTGTTTTCTAAAGCATAATCAACACATTCTTTTAGCGTCCATACTTTATTTTCTGCTGTATCTTGAGCAAATAATCCGGACTGAACAGCGATGAAAACAGAAGCTATAAATATTTTTTTGAATCGCATAATTATTATCTGTTAGATTTACTATTTATTTTAGTTGGTTGGGTAATGTTCCAAACTTTTACCTTGTCATCAGCGGTAATTCCTGATAAAATTTCAACATTAATACCATCTGAAATACCGAGTTTTACATTTTTTCTTTCGAACTGTTGTTCGTCAACAGCCACTTCTACATAAGGCTCGTTTGTTTCTACATCAAATTGTAATAATGCTTCTCTTATCGCCAACACATTTTCTTTTTTATCTAAAACTAAAGAAGCATTAGCACTATAACCTGCTCTAATAAAAAATGCAGAATCTAAAAATACATCCGCTTCAATTTTAAACTGAACAGCACCTTGTTCCTCAATTCCTTTTGGAGCGACAAATCTTAATTTTGCATCAAATTCTTTATCGTTAATAGCCCCTAAGCTTACTTTTAAATCCATGCCTTTTTTCAATTTGCCAACTTCAGCTTCATCAACTTTTCCTTCAAAAACCATGTTGCTTAAATTAGCAATAATGGCTACAGTTGTTCCGGGATTAAAATTGTTACTTTCAATTACTTGGTCTCCTTTTTTTACAGGGATTTCTAATATGGTTCCTGAAATGGTAGCTTTAATATTAGTATTGGCAACTCCACCATCTCTTGTTCCTAGCTGAATAATCTGTAAATCGTTTTCGGCATTGCTAAGTTCTTGCTTGGCTTGGTTAAATCTCAATTCTATATTGTTGAATTCTTGAGCAGAGATTACTTCTTTATCGAAAAGCTGCTTATTTCTGTTGTATTCTAACGTAACATTATCTAAGTTGAACTTAGCATTTTTAACTCTTCCTATAGCGTTATTTAGAGCAGATTCATTAGGAATAACTTTAATTTTTGCAATTAAATCTCCAGCTTTAATTAGTTCACCTTCTTTTACTAAAATAGTTTCTAAGATACCTGAAATTTGGGGTTTAATTTCTACTTCGTCCTCAGGAATAACTTTTCCTGTGGCAACAGTTTTTTTCTCAATAGTGGTTTTAAATGGTGTTTCAGTTTCATAAACAACAGCAGACTTACTGTTAGATTTAATAAAAAATGAAGTAGCGAAAATTACACCTAGTACTACTAGTACAATTAAGAAGTATTTTACTATTTTTTTCATGTGTTTTGTATTTTAGTTTTTATGTTTTTAGTTATTTTATTCTTCTCTTAAGGCATCAATAGGCTTAATGCTAACGGCTCTTTGTGCCGGAATTAATCCTATTAATGTTCCTAAAATTATCATGATTAATAAAGCTCCAATAATGTATGGTATTGGAACTGTTGGGTTGGTATAAGGAAAATCAGTTACATCTTGTGTGCCCGCATTGATACCAGCAAGTACTAAAGCTCCTAAAATAATTCCTAAAACTCCTGAAACTAAGGTAAGAAATACAGATTCTAAAATTATTTGTCCTTTTACTTCATTAGGAGTAGCACCTAATGCTCTTCTAACCCCTAATTCTCTGGTTCTCTCTTTTACAGAAATCAATAAAATATTGCCAATACCAATTACTCCTGCAAATATAGTGGCTATACCAACTACTAAGGATAAAAATGTTAAGCCTTTAGAAAAGCCTTGTACTTTATTAAAAATTTCTCCTAAGTTAAAAGAACCTATAGCTCTTTCATCTTCTGGAGCAACACTATGAATATCTTTTAATACTGTTTTCACTTTCTTTTCTACTTCTATTACATCAGCGTCATTATGAGCAGCAATAGCGAGCCAACCTACGTTTTCTCCAGTGTTGTAAAGTTTTCTAAAAGTTGTAAATGGAATGTAAATATCCCCATCATCTTCAAAACCACCACCTTGTACAAATTTATGCACACCAATAACCTGAAAATAGCTGTTATCTATTTTAATAAATTGTCCAACAGGATTTTCATCTTTGTTAAACAATTCTCGTTGAGTTCTTTCTCCAATTACACATACTTTTCTATTGTGCTTAATATCCTCTTCATTTAAAAATCTTCCTCCATCATAAATATCTTTGGTAGCAATTTTTACAACTACCGGAAAATCGCCATAAACGTTGTATTTTCCATGTTTTAAATCTTTAGTAATGGTAGGAGCATCTCCTCCAAAAACACCTTTAGCATTTCGTGGTGCTACGTATTGTATTTCAGGAATTTTCGTTTTTAATGTTCGTACATCATTCAATTTTAATTGAATAAATCTCCCTGTTTTAAAACCTTTGTAAGGAACACTTGTTTGTTGTGTCCATACAAACATACTGTTCATGGCAACACGCTCAAACTGTCTTTCAAAACCATTGTCGAGCCCTTTGGCAGCACCTGATAAAGTAATATAAATAAAGATACCCCAAAGCACACCAATTACAGTAATGGTGGTTCTGGCTTTGTTTTTAGTAACAGAGCTCAAAATTTCGGACCATGTATCTCTTCTAAATATCAATTTTAATTAGTTTATATAGTTATCAGTTTTATTTAATCTTCCGTCTTTCATCTTTCACATGTTTATTCATCTCTCAACGCTACAATTGGTTGAATTCTAGCTGCTCGTTTAGCCGGAACATAACCTGCTAATGCCCCAAAAAGTATTAAAATAATAGTTGCTGTTATGGCTGTCCCTAAATCTATATATGGGTTTAAGATAAAATAATCTTCTAATTTATCTCCTATCATTTTTAAAACAAAAATTCCTAAAAATAGACCAATGTAACCCGCAATTAAGGTTATAAAAATAGATTCTTGTAAAATCATGGTGATGATAGAAAAAGGTGTTGCTCCTAATGCTTTTCTAACACCAATTTCTTTGGTTCTTTCTTTAATCACAAAAACCATAATGTTGCTAATACCAATAACTCCGGCAATTAGTGTCCCTATGCCAACAAAGGTAACAATAAGAGTTAAAACACCGGAAAGTTGTTGGTTATCGTTCATATTATCAGCAATATTTCTTATAAAAATACCACTTTGGTCATCAGGAGCAATTTCGTGTTTTTCTTTAAGGAATTTGGTAAGTTTTTCTTCAAAAATTATGGCTCCGGCATAACCTAATTCGGGTTTATATGCCAATACTATTTGATTAATGTCGTCTGTATTTTTTTCAATAAGCTGTAGGGTAGTGTAGGGAACATATATTCTTCGTTCTTCATTATCACCACCTTCATCCTGAAAAACACCTATAACTTTATAAGCGGTATTGTTAATGATAACATGTTCACTCAAAGCACTTTTATCTTTAAACAAATCTTTTTCTACTAACCTACCAATTACAGCATATTTTGTTTTTTCTTTAACATCTAAATCATTTAAATAACGACCTTTCATCATAATGGTTTTTTCGGAAATCTGATGAGCAGGACTCACACCAACGTATGAATAAGAGTTAGATTCATTATTAAAAGTTACAGTTCCGTTTCTAAATATTCGGGGAGTAATGTATTCTAAATAAAAAGGAAAATTCTTTTGGATATCGGCTAAATCATCGTTTTTAAACTGAATAGTTCTATTTACATTATAACCTTTGTAAGGCATGCTGGTTCTTCCAGGAAAGACAAACATGGTATTGGTAGCATCATCCATAAAAAATTGATTGAATGAGTTTTTTAGTCCGTTGCCTAAACCAAGTAAAGTAATAAAAATGAGTAAACCAAGGGTAATAGTAAACCCCGACAAGAACGTACGGAGCTTGTTTTTCTTTATTGTTTGAAATATTTCTTGCCAATTATCGCTACTAAACATATTCGGATGCTCTAACTTGGTTAACTTTTTTATCTTCTATAATAATTCCATCTTTTAACTGAACAATTCTTTTACACATTTTGGCAATATCTTCCTCATGGGTAACTACCAAAAGTGTTTTCCCTTCATCATTAATTTCTTGTAACAGCTGCATTACTTCATAAGAAGTGGTAGAATCTAATGCTCCTGTAGGTTCATCGGCTAAAAGTACTTTGGGTTGAGCAGCTAGTGCTCTGGCAATAGCTACCCTTTGTTTTTGCCCACCCGAAAGCTCGCTAGGTAAATGTGTTGCCCAATTGGCTAGCCCAACTTTGGTTAAGTATTGCAAAGCTTTTTCGTCTCGCTCTTTTTTAGGAACTCTTTGGTAATAAAGAGGAAGAGCAACATTCTCTAGAGCTGTTTTGTAATTAATAAGGTTAAATGATTGGAAAATAAAACCTAAAAACTTGTTTCGGTATTTGGCGGCTTTCGTTTCGTTAAGGTTTACAATAGGAACACCATCAAGCGTGTAGCTACCAGTGTCTAATAAATCTAGCATACCTACAATATTCAGTAAAGTAGATTTTCCGGAACCGGAAGATCCCATAATAGCAACCATCTCTCCTTCTTCCACATTAAAATTAATTCCTTTCAATACATGGAGTACATTGCTGCCCATTTTATATGATTTATGAAGGTCTTTTATTGCTATCATTCCGAAATGGTTTTTTATCCTAATATCAAAAGTAATTTATTAATAGGTGCATGGCATATTATTTTACACCAATGGAAAAGTAAAATGATGAGTGGTTTATTCAGTCGAAAGTTTATAAAGTAGAAAATTGTCGGGAATCTTTCTTCTATTACTAATCTCTTTGGTGATTAGAACCAAGTTGATAACCAACAAACAACTAATCTTAAGTGCATTATAAGTAGGCTTTCCACTAAATAAACGATTTAATTTTTTTTATTGGAAATAAAAGCTCAACTTTGCCATCGCTTATAACAAAAAGTTGTAAAGCATAACTCGCCAAATTGGTAAAGAGTATTTCTAGCGATCTTTTCGTCCCGCTGTTAATAATCAACATACCGATTCGGTATAAATAAACAAAAAAATGACATTTAAAGAATTAGGTCTTGACGAGCATATCGTGAAGGCAGTTGAAGAATTGGGTTTTGAAAAACCATCACCAATTCAAGAAGAATCTATTCCATTATTAATTACTGGAGATAAAGATTACGTGGGTTTAGCACAAACAGGAACAGGTAAAACTGCTGCTTTTGGCTTACCAATGATACAACAAATTGATACGAACTCAAAAGCCATCCAAGGGATGATTTTGTGTCCTACCAGAGAGTTGTGTTTACAAATCACAAACGAGTTAAAATTGTATGCAAAACATACAAAAGGTATTAAAGTAGTAGCTGTTTATGGTGGTGCTAGCATTAGCGACCAAATCAGAGAAATTAAAAGTGGTGTAAATATTATGGTGGGAACACCTGGTAGAACCATTGATTTAATGGAAAGAAGAGTACTGAAATTTGACGAAGTTAAAACAGTAGTGTTAGATGAAGCCGATGAAATGTTAAACATGGGTTTTAAAGAAGACATTACTAAAATTATAGAACAAACACCTCCTTCAAAATATACTTGGTTGTTTTCTGCAACCATGCCTAAAGAGGTAGAGCGTATAGCTAAAAACTATATGACAGATCCTGTAAGGGTTACTGTTGGAACAAAAAATAGCTCTGCAGCTAATATTGAACACCAATATTGTGCAGTAGCAGGAAGAGATCAGTATGATGCATTAAGAAGATTTATTGATGTTGCCCCCGGAATGTATGGAATTGTTTTCTGTAGAACCAGAAGAGAAACAAAAGAAATTGCAGACAAATTAATGGCTGATGGCTATAATGCAGATGCATTACATGGCGATTTATCACAAGCTCAAAGAGACAGTGTGATGGCAAAATTCAGAAACAGAAATTTACAGGTATTAATTGCTACTGATGTTGCTGCAAGAGGAATTGATGTAGATGATTTAACACATGTTTTCCATGTTGATTTACCGGATGAAATTGAAAGTTATACCCACAGAAGTGGACGTACTGCAAGAGCCGGAAAATCAGGAAGATCTATTGCATTGGTTAGCCCTTCAAAAGCTAGCAGAGTGCGTTTAGTGGAGAAACAAATTGGCGGTAAAATGGAGTTGATTCAAGTTCCTACCGGTAAAGAAATTTGTTTCCAACAATTAATGAGCGTTATTCAAAATGTAAAAGAAGTGGAGATTAATGAAAAAGGATTAGCTCCTTACATTGCTCAAATTCACGAAGAGTTTGCTGATATTTCTAAAGAAGAAATAATTGAAAGATTTGTATCATTAGAATTTAATCGTTTTATTAAAGATTATGAAAAAGCGAGAGATTTGAATATTGATATGAGTACGATGAGAAAAGGAAGAGATAGAGGCGAGCGTGGAGATAGAAAAAGAGGTGAAAGAGGTGATAACACTACAAGAAATACTAACAGATTGTTCATCAACATTGGAAAAATGGATGGATTTGAGAACAAAGGTCAAATTTTGGGATTCATTTGCAACCAAACAGGTGTTGACGGAAATTCTATAGGAAAAATTGATTTGTTTGATAGCTTTGCTTTTATTGGTGTTGATGATAATGTAGGAAATACACTTATCAATAGCCTTAATGGTAGAAATATTGAAAACAGAGATATCCGTATTGAGTTTTCTAAAGATAAGCCAAGAGGCGAAAGAAGCGATAGAGGCGGAGATAGAGGTGGCTACAAAGGCGGTGGAGACCGTGGTGGAAACCGTAGAGAAAGAACTTCATCTCGTTCTTCATTTAAAAGAGAACGTAGAAGCTAATAACGCTTTTTGATACAATTATAAAGCTCCATGAGAAATCATGGAGCTTTTTTTATGGGGTGTTTTGAGTGAGAGTTGTTCTATAAATTGTTTTTATAACGCATAAGCAGGGCAGGTGTGCGATTTCATTCCACCACCTTCTCCAATACCACCACCGGGGCATTGTCTAAATCCTAACATAATTTCGTGGCTGTAGTTGCCATAAATTTTGTTGAGTGGGAAATCAAAAGCATAACCAATTGTAAGGGCGTCAAAAACTTTGAACTTAATTTGTGCAACAATGGCTTCTCCGACTCTGTAGCCAATTCCCATGGTAAAATTTTGTCTATACACCCAGGCAATATTCAAATCTAATGCAGGAGGTCCCATGTTGTTCATTTTCAATAAAAATGATTTAAATACGGTCCAATCATTATGTACAGATTGATGTCCCATACCTATATAATACTGGTTTACCTGTTTAGACTCTTGCCCGAGTTTAATGTTTTTAAAATAGGTTTGATTAATGGAAAAACTGTAATATACTTTGTTGTTATACAATAAAATTCCGGGCATAATATCAGGGTAATGCAGTACAGAACCTCCTGCATTATCCAACACAGGGTCAGGATTATTATTACCAAAAACATCTGTCATACTATACTGTTGAACGCCTGCAAAAATTCCTGCTCCCAACGTAAGTTTTGGAAAAACTTTTTTATGATAGGCATATCCTAATTTAATGTAAGAACGTGTAGTAAGATGTAGGGCATCTTGCTCAACATAAAGTCCAATAGCATGTGTACCTTTATTGGGCTTGTAATGGTTACTTTTAAAAGGCATATGAGCACTAGCAAAATAAGTGCGTGGAGCATTGTCGAAACCTACCCATTGCAAACGAGTTCCTGCTTTAAAATCTAAACACTTGGCAGTACCTGCAAAAGCAGGGTTATGACCAAAATTGTTAAAGGTATATTGTGAGTATTGTGGAGCTTGCTGTCCAAAAAGTGTTTGAACAACTAACATAAAAATAGCTATGTAACTTACAATTTTAAACATATTAACGCATTATCGAAACAGCTCCTTTAAACACTTTTTCATCCCCAAATTCGGGAGTAATTTCTAAAATATAGTAAAAAGTAGAAACAGGTAAATCCCCACCTAAATATTTAGCATCCCAACCATCCCCATTTTTGTAATTTTCTTCATGGTAAACGCGTTGTCCCCAGCGGTCGAAAATATAGACTTTATTTTTTGGATACAATTCAATAAAACGAATAATCCAAGTATCGTTTGCTCCATCGCCATTAGGTGTAAAAACTTGTGCAGGTATAGGATCGGGACAATCAAAAGGTGTAATATCTACTTGTGTGGTATCTGTGCAGCCATTATTATCTGTAGTAATTAATGTGTAGCTGCCAATAGGTACACTGCTAAAAAATCCGGTAGAACTTTGTCCTACACCCACCAACTCATGGTTGTAAGGAGCTTCACCACCATCAGAAGAAACAGCTACATCAGCAACCGTTTGATTGCATTCTTTTATAATAGGAGTAGCTTCCGTAGTAATTATAGTTGTATTAATAAAAATAGAAGCAGAGTCGTTATCAGGAAAACAACCTGTTGAGGTATTCATATAAACGATAACGGTTTGGTTGTTAGCAGGGAGATTAATTGTAGAGCCATTTCCGGGAACAGTATCTCCATTAATTACCCACACATAAGTTGGGTTTACAGCTCCTGCTGAAGAATCTGCAGTAAGCTGAACAGGAGTGTTTTCGCAAACAGGTCCGGAAGTTACATCAGGGTTACTGCTAATGGTAACATTAACAGGACACTGAGCTTTTACCATAAGTGAAGATAGGTAAAAAATAGTGGTAATTGTAAAGATAATTAACTTATTCATTGCGGCTAAATTACAATTTATTTTGATTTGAAAGATGGGGTAATTAATAGATATTTAGCCTTTTATTGCATAGCAATAATACTTTCTCTAACAGCAGTTACAAAATCATTGATATTGTTTTTATTAAACTTACTGCTATCAATGGGTTTGCCAATGATTACGTTAACCTTTCCGGGAGTAATAGTATTTGTTCCTGATTTCCAAACTTCATAAGTGCCTTTAATAGATACAGGAACAATGTCAACTCCTGCCTGAAGAGCCAAGTGAAAAGCACCTTTTTTAAAAGATTCAACCTTCCCTGTTTTGCTACGTGTACCTTCGGCAAAAAGTACAACTGATTTTCCTTCGCTGATTTTTTTTGCTGCTTTAGCTATGCTTTTCAAGGCTTTTTTTTTGTTTGTTCTATCAACAAAAATATGCCCTGCAACCCACATGTACCAGCCTACAACAGGAGTCCAAATAAGTTCTTTTTTACCAATAAAATGTAAGTTTTTAGGGAGACTGTAACATAAACATCCAATATCTAAGTGAGAAAAATGGTTGGAAACAAAAATTACAGGTTTATCGGCAGGCACATTTTCTTTTCCACTAACAGAAATATCAATTCCTGCAATTTTCATTAAAACGGGTGCAAAAACTGTTCTGGCAACCATCAGGGGAAACTGTCTGTTCATCACAAAAGGAATAAATAATGGAGCTATCAGCATTAGCGAGAACGTCCATATTATCATTAATGTTATTCGTAAATAGGAAATCATTTTTAAGTGTAAACCTGTTTAGTTTTGAAAATCAATTAACTATATCCTTTTGTGATATTGAGTTGTATTAATTTTTAATTGACTTCAAAAATACCAAAATAGCTATAAATTACTATTGATAAAAGTGATGATTTAACGATTATTTTATAGTTATTTCATTATTAATTTGTTCGGCACATTTTTGTCCGTCAATAGCCGCAGATACAATTCCACCGGCATATCCCGCACCTTCACCGCAAGGGTATAAGCCTTTTATTTCAGGATGTTGTAGGGTTTCTTTATCTCGTGGAATTTTTACAGGGGAGGAAGTTCTGCTTTCCACAGCTACTACAATAGCATCTCGTATTAAAAAACCTTTCATTTTGTTACCGAAATCTCTAAAACCTTGTTGTAGTCTTTCTGTAATTTGTTTAGGGAATAATTGGTGAACAGCAGCAGAAACAACTCCCGGTTTGTAAGAGCAATCGGGCAATGATGCTGAAATTTGGTTATCAATAAAATCTATTAAACGTTGGGCAGGAGCTATTTGTCCGAAATTGTTTTGCTCATTATTTTTACCTGCAACAAATGCTTTTCGCTCAATATTTTCTTGCAACTTTAATCCTGCCAATGCACCAAATTGCTCGTAAGGTTTTAAATCATTGGGTTCTACAGATACTACAATTCCTGAATTAGCAAATGGATTGTTTCTTTTGGATGGCGACCAACCGTTTGTTACAATTTCTCCGGGAGCAGTAGCGCAGGGAGCTATAATTCCTCCAGGACACATACAAAAAGAAAATACACCTCGGTTTTTAACTTGAGTTACTAATTTATATGAAGCAGGAGGCAGGTATTCATTTCTCACATCACAATGGTATTGAATTTTGTCAATTAACTCTTGTGGATGCTCCACTCGTACCCCAATAGCAAAAGGTTTAGCTTCCAACTTAATTTTTTTCTTATCCAACAAATAAAAAATATCTCTTGCTGAATGTCCCGTTGCTAGAATTACATTAGTCGTTTCAATAATTGTTTCCTTGTTGATTTCAACACCTTTAATGGCATTATTTTCTATCAATAAATCGGTGAGTTTACTCTCAAAATGAATTTCTCCGCCATTTTCTATAATAGTATTTCTTATCGCTTCCACCACTTTAGGTAATTTGTTGGTGCCGATGTGCGGATGAGCATCAACTAGAATATTTTCGTCAGCTCCGTGTTGAACTAAGAGTTGTAACACTTCTTTTACATCACCTCTTTTAGTAGAACGAGTATAAAGTTTACCATCAGAAAAAGTTCCTGCACCGCCTTCGCCAAAACAATAATTCGATTCAGGATTTACAATTTGGTTTTTAGTGATATTGGCTAAATCTCTTCGTCTGTTTCTTACTGACTTACCTCTTTCTATTACTATAGGTTTGATGTTTTTTTCTAATAGTTTAAGAGCGGCAAACATTCCGGCAGGACCAAAACCTATCACTACAGCAGATTGATTACTTGTTATTGGTGTAATTTTTTTTTCTTGAAAAAGAGCAGGCTTTTTATCAGTATAAATTTCAATTTTCAGGTTGAATTTTACTTGTTTTTTTCGGGCGTCTATAGAGCGTCTTACAATTTGAAATTCAAAACGCTCCAATTTAGTTTTAGAAGTAATAAGTTGCCTGATAAAAATATCACTGGCAGCTTCTTCGGGTGAAACACTAATTTCTAATATATAAGGCTCTTTTTGCAAAGTAAAAATGTTAGTAAAACAGATTGCAAAGATGCTTAACTTTTTTAGAATAATGAATGAGCTAAAGTGTTTATAAAAAAAAGTAGTAAAAATGGATGCATGATATAAAAATAACTTAAATTTATAACGGTAAAAATGTTTTAAATTAATTGAATTATGAGTTTTAAAGAAAGTGATTATTTATGTCCGTCATGTAAGGGGCATTTAAATGTGGCAGATCAGTTAGTGTTTGCGACAAAAACGAATAGAAAACATAGTGGCTTAATTTTGTTAAGCCCTAAAATAGGGGAGTATAGTTATAAAACACACCCTAAATTTCAGTTGGAAAAAGGAGAGTTGGTAGAGTTTTATTGTCCGCTTTGTTTGGCTGATTTAACTGCGGAAAAACAAAAAGAACATGCTATGATTAAAATGATTAGCAACGAAGATAATGTAGAGTATGAGTTGTATTTTTCTAAAAAAGCAGGAAACAAAAGTACTTATGTAGTAGCTACCGATATTTTTGAAGCTTTTGGTGAGGATGCTATTGATTTTACAGAGTTTGTTTAAATCATAGATAAATGATACCAAACAAAAAAACCACATGGAAAATCCATGTGGTTTTTTTGTTTACATCTAATAAATTACATATTACTCTGTAGGTTTGCTTTCAAAATAATAAATGTTAGTTAACCATTTGCTAGTATCCGCTTCTGTGGTTGGGTCGGTTATATATTCTTCCAACACAACATGCGACATCGGTAAATTATTATTTTTCAGGTATTCATCCATTGCCATATGAGGCTCAGCAAGATTTTCATAATTGCCATAATAAGCAATTTTTAGGGCTTTACCGCCAAGCTTTACAGTAGTATAATTATCAAATTTAAAATTTTTATCGCCAGAGCTATAAGGAATGGCAGCAGCAACATCTGTCATTTGATTTTCTTCATCCCAATCGTAATAAATGGCACAAGGCTGTCCTGTTATTTGCACCTCTTTGTTTTGAGTTAGCATTCCGTACATCCCTCCAAAATGTTGACTAAAAAAAGCTTGCATATCATTAAAACTTATTTTTTCTCTGTGGGTCAAAAAAGTTTTTTCTTCAAAATTTATTGCCTCAATAGCATATTCTTTTGTAGCAGGTTTCTCACTTTCTACAATTTCTTTCAATTTTGCTAATCCTTTTTCATAGTCTTTACCTACAGATTCACTAACATCCATAAAAAGAGCAAAAATATTAAAGGGACGAGGCATTTTAGAATCAAATCCCCAAGTAACGGTAGTTTTACCGTCAGTTTCATTTAAAAGAAAATATCCATTGGCAACACTTTCAAAAGGCTCTATAAAAGTAACAGTAGTTTCAATTTTATCATCTGTAATGGTAATTATTTCTTGTTTTCCTTTACCAACATCTTCATTTCCTTCCCAAAAGAAAGTAGTGCCAACTACACCATCTTCTCCTTCCATCCAAGTTTTTTGGTTAGGATCTAACTCTGCCCATGGCGACCATTTTTGTGAATTTTCAAAATAAAGCAAGTGTTTATGAACTGTTTCTTTTTGAGCGTTGATTTCTATAGAACGCTCTAATTTTATGTCTGTGGGAGCTGCAAAGGTTAATACTACTACCGTTAAGATGAGTATTAAAACAATAATCCCGATAATTTTTAATGCTTTCATATTTGTTAGGTTTTAGGGTTTATGCAAATGTATAACAAATTTAAGTTTTGTCTAAATTTTTTTAAAAAGTAAGAAAGATGTTCAGAAGATTACAATAACGAAAAGGTTTGCTTAATTTAACATGAAATAAAAGTATCATGATAGAGTGGAGTAGTGAGTAATATTAATTTTTTTTTGAATTTGATAATTTTGTTATAAATAAATTGGGAAGGGTAATAAAAATATATGAATAGATACACAGATGATTTTAAAAATAAATTAGTAGAAATAGATTTTGAAACACTAGAGAAAGATCCGCACAGCATTTACGCTGTTGATGAGAATTTCAACCTAATTTATTTTAACGAAGCGTATTTTCAATTTGCAAGAGATAATGATGGAGAACCGCAAATAACAAATAATCACTCTTTAGGTTCTAATATACTGAAAGCAATTAATGGAGATATTAAGGAAATGTATTCACAAGCACTTGAGGAGGTTTTAACAACAGGAAAAAGCAAGAACTTATCGTATGAGTGTTCAAGTATAAAAAAATACAGACTGTTTATGCAGCGGTTATATCCATTAAAAAAAGCTAAGGGTGTAATTATAATAAACTCTTTACAAGTAGAGAGTGAATTAAAAAATGAAGCATCTCATTTAGAAAAAAATTACCTGCAAGAAACTGGTTTTATCAATCAATGTAGTAATTGTAGAAGAACGCAATCAGCTATTGATATAAATAAGTGGGACTGGGTGCCAAGTTATATTTCAACTATGCCTAAAAATATGAGTCACACTATTTGTCCAATTTGTTTTGATTATTATTGGAAGAATATTTAAATCAGCTTCTTATTGCCGAATTCTTTTTTAATTTCAGCATATCTCGGACAAGTTATTAAATGATCATTTACCATGCCTACTGCTTGTATATGAGCATAAAGAGTAGTACTACCTAAAAACTTAAAACCTTTTTTCTTCATGGTTTTTGCTAATTCATCAGAAAGGGCAGTTGTTGCGGGAACTTCTTTTAATGTTTTCCATTGATTTTGTATTTGTTTACCATTTACAAAGCCCCAAATAAATTTAACGAAAGAACCGTATTCTTGCTGAATTTCCAGAAAGATGTTAGCATTGTTGATGGTAGCTTCAATTTTGGCTCTGTTTCTTATAATTCCTGCATTTTGCAATAATTCTTCTACTTTTTTGGAGTCGAATTGAGCTACTTTTTTAGGGTTGAAATCTGCAAAAGCTTGTCGGTAATTTTCTCGTTTTTTTAATATGGTTGACCAACTTAATCCGGCTTGAGCACTTTCTAATACTAAAAATTCAAATTGTTTGGTATCGTCTAAAACCGGCACACCCCATTCTTCATCGTGGTAGTTGATGTACTGTTCAAAACCTAAGCACCAAGGACATTTTTCTGTTTTCATAGATATGTTTTTAGCTATTCATTAATTGATGTAATTTGGAGGTAGTATTCCAATTTCTCACAGTAATATTTTTATAAATGGGAAGTTGAATAAGTTTGCTTAAATAGCTTCTGTTAGTTTTTTCTATTAATCGTGTGAAATAGATGGCATGCGTTCCTGAGTAAGCTTTGTCTACTTCATTGTGTTGCGGAATGTCAGCAATAATTGCAGTAGCTTTAAGTGGAGCCTTTATAAATAAAACATCGTAGCGGTAGTTGTCTTTATCAGTACCAAAATTTGTAGGAATTTCCTCAACAACTTTATTCAATTGTTGATGTGTTATTACTACTACAACAGAGTTGTAATTAAATTGCTCGGATAAGGTTTTTTCAATGGTTTGGGTTAGTTGGTTGAGATCTTTGGTGTCGGATTTAAAAATTACATTTCCACTTTGGATGTACGTTTTTACATCAGTAAACCCCATTTTCTCAAAACAAGCTTTTAAGTCCACCATTTTGATGATGTTATTGCCACCAACATTAATACCTCTGAGTAATGCTAAATATTTTGTCATAACTAATGGTAATTTCTTTCCCCAAAGATACTACTTCCTACCCGAATCATAGTACTGCCTTCTTCAATGGCGATTTGGTAATCTCCGCTCATGCCCATGGATAGAGTTGAAAGTGGAAAGCATAAAGTCGAAAGTTTATCAAATAATTTTTTTAGGCTTTTAAATTCTTTTCGGATTTGGTTTTCGTTATCGGTAAAGGTTGCCATGCCCATTAAACCAACAACTTTTATGTTTTTTAAATCTTGGAAGGCTTCGCTTTTAATAAGTTCAATCACTTCTTTTTCATCAAAGCCAAATTTGGTATCTTCTTCAGCAATGTGGATTTGCAATAAACAATTAATTACCCTTTCGTTTTGAGCAGCTCGTTTATTAATTTCTTTTAGCAACTTAAAACTATCCACACCATGAATTAGGCTTACAAAAGGAGCAATATATTTTACTTTGTTGCTTTGTAAATGGCCTATCATGTGCCACTCAATATCTTTAGGTAAGCTTTCGTATTTTTCAGTTAGTTCTTGTACTTTATTTTCTCCAAAAATTCGCTGTCCCGTTTGGTAAGCCTCCAAAATGGCTGCATGGGGTTTTGTTTTAGAAACCGCTACCAAGGTAACGTATTTAGGAATAGAAGCTTTTATTTGTTGTAGGTTTGTTGTAATACTCATGGGGCAAAGTTAGTTTTTCTGCTTGGTTGTAAAAAAGGATGATTGGATTTAGATGGATTATTCCTCCAAACTATAAATAGTTAAACCACTACGCATTTTAGGTTCTATCCAAGTACTTTTTGGAGGCATAATGTTATTGGCATCGGCAACAGCTTTTAGTTGTTCTATAGCAACGGGATATAATCCAAAAGCAACAATGGCTTCTTCGCTATCTACTTTATCTTTTAAACCTTTTGCTCCTTTGGTGCCTTCTATAAACTCTATTCGATTATCGGTTTTTAAGTCGGTAATACCTAAAATTGGTTTAAGAATATTGGTGGTTAAAATACGAGCATCTAAATTGCCTACAATATCATCTTCTTCGTAAGTGCCTTTTTTCGCAGTAATCGAATACCATTTCCCCGCAAGGTACATCGAAAAATTATGTCGTTTAGTAGGAGAATAGTCTGCATCTTTTTCCACTACATCAAAAAGTTTGGCAACTTCGGCTAAAAAACTTTCGGGAGTATGCTCGTTAAGACTACTTACCGTTCTGTTATATTCAATAATGTTAAGTTTGCTTTCGGGAATAAGGTAAGATAAAAAGAAATTAAATGGAGCGTCAGGGTTGTAATTTGAGTTCTCAGCACGCTTACTTTGTGCGTATAATACTGAAGAAGCTGAACGATGATGCCCGTCTGCAATGTAAATGGCATTAATATTCTTGAAAGCATCCACTAATGTGTTGATGTCGTTTTCATCATTTACCAACCATAAATCTTGTTTAATGTGATGTGTTGTACAAAATTCATATTCCGAGCGAGTGGCTAAATATTTATTAATAACAGCATCAACAGTTGGGTTATCTTTATAGGTTAGTAAAACAGGTTCGGCATTAAATTGGCAAACATCTAAATAGAGCTTAAAAGTTTCTTCACGTTGCGTTAAGGTATGTTCATGAATTTTAATGTTTCCGTTGAGGTAGTCATCAACAGAAATTCCTGAAATTAATCCCACATAAGTATTGGTTGGAGTTATTTGTCGGTAGATGTAAAAACTTTCTTTTTCATCTTGCATAAAAATGCCGGCAGCGTTAAACTCATCAAATTTTTCTCTAACTTTTTCAAAACGCTCCATCGAATTAGGTTGGGTTTTGTTGTCGGCTCTAAATTCGGGATTGATGACATGTAAAAAAGTGTAAGGATTGCTTTCTAACTTGGCCTCTAATAAATGCTTAGGATAAATGTAAGCAGGCATACTCGACACTAGGTAAGCTTTATCTCTGGTTGGACGAATTGCTTTGAAAGGAACTATTTTTGCCATATTAGCTAATAAAATATTATAATAACAATTCTTTAATCTGATTAGCCAATTCTTCACCAATTCTGTCTTGAGCCTCTAGTGTTGCAGCACCAATATGTGGAGTAAGTGAAATTTTAGGGTGTTTTAATAGGTCTTCTCTTGGAGTGGGTTCATTTTCAAAAACATCTAAAGCAGCGTGAGCTACTTTTCCTGAGTTTAAATTGGTAATTAAAGCATCTTCATCAACAACACCACCACGAGCAGCATTAACGATAATTACTCCGTCTTTCATTTTAGTAAATTCTTCATTACCGATAGCCGGCTGCCCTAATTTGGGCACATGCAAAGAAATGAAATCAGCTTTAGCCAACACTTGTTCTTTTGTGGAAGAAGCTAATTCAACAGCAACTAATTGGTTGCCAACTTTTATATTAATAGTAGCTTTTTCTGTAAAAGGATCGGTATAAATAACATTCATTCCGCAACCTAAAGCGTAACTTGCCGTTGCCTGTCCAATTCTTCCGAAACCAATAATACCAAGCATTTTCCCTCTTAGTTCAATTCCTTTAGCGTATTTTTTCTTTAAAGTTTTAAATTCAGTTGCTCCATTTACAGGCATTGTTCTGTTGGCATCGTAAACAAAACGTACAGCACCAAATAAATGAGCCATAACCAACTCAGCAACCGATTGAGAGGAAGATGCTGGTGTGTTAATTACATGTAAGCCTTTATCTCGAGCATAAGCAACATCTATGTTGTCCATTCCAACGCCTCCACGTCCGATTAATTTTAAACTCGAACAAGCATCAATAAGATCTTTACGAACTGTAGTAGCACTTCTTACTAAAAGAGCTACATAATTTTCGTTGTTGATGGTTTGAATTAAATCGTTTTGAGGTACTGTTTCTGTTACAACGGTAAATCCCGCTGCTTCTAATTGTTGCTTGCCTATTGGGGCAATTCCATCGTTTGCTAATATTTTCATTTGATAGGTATAAGGTTTGAGGTTGGTTAATCAATAGCCTCAATTAATTAACTGTGTTTTTTTGCAAATTCTTTCATCACATCTACCAATACTTGAACACTTTCTAAAGGTAGCGCATTGTACATGGAAGCTCTATATCCGCCCACATCTCTATGCCCTTTAATTCCGCTAATATTGGCTGCTTGCCACATTTTATTGAATTCGTCCGTTAAACTTTCATCTTTTAATACAAAAGTGGCATTCATGTTAGAGCGGTCGGCAACATTGGCTGTTCCTTCAAAAAGTGGGTTAGTATCAATTTCATTGTATAATAAATCAGCTTTTTGTTGATTGATTTTTTCAATCCATTCAACGCCACCATTATCTTTTAACCATTGTAAAGTAAGCATGGAAACATAAATTGGAAATACAGCCGGGGTGTTAAACATCGATTCTTTTTTGATGTGAGTTTGTAGATTTAACATGGTTGGAATTTGTCGCCCGCTTTTACCTAAAGCACTATCTTTTACAATATATAAGGTAGTTCCGGCAGGTCCCATATTTTTTTGAGCCCCAGCATAAATCATATCAAATTGCGAAACATCAATTTTTTTACTAAAAATATCTGAAGACATATCTGCAATAATTGGAATACGGCTAATTGGAATATTTTTGAATTGAGTTCCGAAAATAGTATTGTTGGTAGTTATGTGTAAATAATCGGCATCACCCGGAATTTGATATTTTTTAGGAATGTAATTGAAGTTTTTGTCTTTTGAACTAGCTATTTCATGCACAGTTCCCATTTTTTGGGCTTCCTCTAAGGCTTTGCTTGCCCAAACTCCTGTGTTTACATAAGCAGCAGAACCTCCTTCTTTCATAAAATTGTAGGGAACTTTTAAAAACCCTAAGCTAGCACCACCTTGAAGAAATAAAATGGAGTAACCATCCGGAACGCCTAATAATTCTTTTACTAAAGCTTGAGCTTTTTCCATTACTTCAACAAAATCTTTACTTCTATGAGAAATTTCTATTAAAGAAAGATTTAAATTATTAAAATTAATTACTGCTTCTGATGCTTGCTTTAATACTTCTTGAGGCAAGATACATGGTCCTGCACTGAAATTATGAACCTTAGACATAAATAATTGATTTTTAAAAGTAATTGATTTTTCGACAAAGGTAGTATTAAAATTATCCTTTTAAAAAACTAAAGGATTAATTTTTACCTTTTAATGGTGTTTTTAAAAATGAGTTTCTTTAGTAGGTAAAAGCTGTAAGCCATTTTAATATTAACGGCTCCATCCACTTTATTTTCCATTGGTAATCGTTGTAGGTTAAAAGCTATTTCATCATCTTTAATGCCTGCACTACCAAAGGTTAAATCTACATGGCTTTTTATTGAGGAAAAGAATTTTTTGCCCACATTGAAATCGGTAAAAGGAAAAGAAAATACAGCATAATCTAGTTGAAATCTGTTTTTAATATCTTCAATACTTGTGATGGTTTGATGGATTTGTTCATCTAACGAAAGTTCTTCATACAAAGGATGGTTAAGGCTATGAGCACCAATAGTAAATCCTTGGGTAATAAGTTCATTAATTTGTTCTGTAGTAAGGTAAGGTTGGTGTTTGGCTAAGTAATTATCCCAACTAATATTAAAAGTTTTGGCTAATTCATCAATATCATTCTTATTTTTAAAACTGAAGTTTAGAACTGTATCAGTGTATAGTTCATCACTTAAAATACTTGCTTTATATCTATAAAATAAATCTTTATTGTCTATAAAGTGGTTATTTAAAAATATGGTTGCCGGAATTTTTTTTTCGATTAAAATTGGAGCTATAATGTGGTAGAATTCGCTTAAGCCATCATCAAAAGTAAGGTGAAAACAGTTATATGGAATGTTTTTTTTGCTTTTTTGAAAAGAGATTAACTCCTGCAATGTTATGGGGTTGAAATGGGTGAGTAAATAATCTAAATCGTCTTTAAACTCAGCTAAGGTTTTGTGTTTGTATAGGTTTCTTATGTGTGTTGGAGGATTGTCTGTGACTAGATGGTAAAAAGGTAGAAATACTTTTTTGTTAGAAAAGCGAATCAATTGCTCTTGAGAAAACCAGTAAGCAATAATTTGAGCAATATTTTCTATTAGTTTTTTAATGATGCTATCGCTTTAAGAGTTTAAATAAAAGAGAATTAGTTTTTTTTATATTAAAATAAGGTGTTTGTATCCCGCCAAAAGCTCTAAAATGTTTTTCAACGGATTTAATCATAGAGCCTTCAAAATTAAAATGTTTGCCCAAAGCATTCATTTTTTTAATAGCCTCCCAAATTAAAAGACTCATGGCTCCAGAATTTTTGAATTGATGATTGGTAGCACTAAATAAATAGTAAGCGGTATGTTTATCCCAAACAAGCAACATCATAGCGTGGATATTTTTATTTTCGTCTGTTGCAGTTAGTAATTCACCACAATTATTTTTTTTACAATGTTGATAGAGTTTATTTAATTTTTCAAATGGGACATTTAGTGGAATGTTTTTAATAAGATAATCTTGTTTTTTTAGCTCATAAAGTTGCTCAATATTTTCTGATGAGGAAACATTGATGTTTTTTTCTGCTTTTCTAATTTCCCATTTTAAATTGCTCTTAAAAGCATCAAAAATAGCGTCAATATTAGGGTTGTGATTAATAATATAAGTGTATCTGGTAGTTTGCTCAAAACCTTTCCAATAAAAAGCCATCCAATTGGTAAAATTTGGATGAAACATTTGATGGTAATGAGCTACATTAGGTAATTGTTTTAGAAGGTTTTCGCAAACTTCTTTTTCAAAACCTATTTTAGTAGCATATTTCTGATTTGGAGGGTAGTTTATCCAAACTCCTTGATAGGGAAGAAATAATTCAGGATTAATTTTTTTAAAACCGAACTTGCTTCTTATAATATAAGGTAAGCAACCAACAATTTTTTCATCTCTAATATCAAGAGCTATATCCCAATTATTATCAAAAAGAGCTTGGTAATAAGTATGTTGGTAAAACAAAGGTATATCCTTGTTGTTATCACACCATTGTTTATACTTTTCCTTGTTATTGCTCATGTCTTAATTTAGACGAAAATATTTTGATGCAAACTTACATAAATGCAATTAATATTTTATAGAGAATAACTCTCAGACTAATTTAATAGTATGTTTTTCAGTAGTAAATTAGTTTTTGTAATTAAAAACACCTTCAATAAGAGTTAATTTTATAATTTTGACGTCCTAATTGATTTAAGTTTTTGGCTAAAATTAAAAACTTATAAACATATAAACTGCATTATGAGAGAAATACAATTTAGAGAAGCACTTAATGAGGCCATGAGTGAGGAAATGAGAAGAGACGAAAATATCTTTTTGATGGGAGAGGAAGTAGCTGAATATAATGGTGCATACAAAGTAAGTAAAGGTATGTTGGATGAATTTGGAGCCAAAAGAGTAATTGATACTCCAATCGCTGAGAATGGGTTTACAGGTATTGCTGTTGGTGCTGCGATGAATGGGTTAAGACCAATAGTTGAATTTATGACTTGGAATTTTTCTTTGGTTGCTATTGATCAAATAATTAATAATGCTGCTAAGATGTACAATATGTCTGGTGGACAATTACCAATACCAATTGTATTTAGAGGAGGAACAGGTTCTGCAGGTCAGTTAGGAGCAACGCATTCACAAGATTTTGCTAATTGGTATGCCAACTGTCCGGGATTAAAAGTAATTCAGCCTTCCAACCCTTATGATGCAAAAGGATTACTAAAAGCAGCAATTAGAGATAATGATCCGGTAATTTTTATGGAGTCGGAACAAATGTATGGCGATAAAGGGCCAGTTCCTGAAGGAGAATATTTATTGCCTATTGGGGTTGCAGATGTTGTGCAAGAAGGAACAGATGTTACCATAGTTGGTTTTGGAAAAATGATGAAATTGGTTAAAACAGCTGCTCAAGAATTAGCTAAAGAAGGAGTAAGTGTTGAAGTCATTGATTTAAGAACAGTTCGTCCTATTGATTATGCAACGATTATTAATTCAGTTAAAAAAACGAATAGATTAGTATGCGTGGAAGAATCATGGCCATTAGGCTGTATTGCTTCTGAAATAGCGTTTAAAGTACAAAAAGATGCATTCGATTATTTAGATGCTCCCGTTATAAGAGTTACAGGAGCAGATGTTCCTATGAGTTTTTCTCCACCATTAATAGAAGCTTATTTGCCAAATGTAGATAAAATTATTAAAGCTGTAAATCAGGTGATGTACAGATAATTATATTTGTTTTCAAATAAAGGAAACACTTTTTTGACATTCAAAAAAGTGTTTTTTTTCTTTTATAGAATAAAATATATATTTTTGCCGTCCTAAAAAAAATAGAAATACTAACATAATATAAATTTATAATAAAAAGATATGGATTCAATGATGATTTACTTGCCGATTGTATTGGCTTTAGTTGGGCTAGCCTTCATGGCAGCGAAAAGAGCATGGGTATTAAAACAAGATGCCGGTGACGGTAAGATGAAAGAAATTTCAGATTACATTTATGAAGGAGCTTTAGCATTCTTAAAAGCTGAATACCGTTTATTAACTTTCTTCGTAATTGGAGCAAGTATCGTTTTGGCAGGAATATCTTTTATAGTTCCTACTACACATATATTAATAGTAGTAGCTTTTATTTTTGGAGCATTTTTTTCTGCATTAGCAGGAAATATGGGAATGAAAATAGCAACCAAAACTAATGTTAGAACAACGCAAGCTGCTCGTACAAGTTTACCTCAAGCATTAAAAGTTTCTTTTGGTGGTGGTACTGTAATGGGCTTAGGTGTTGCAGGTCTAGCAGTATTGGGTTTGACAGGTTTCTTTATCATTTTATTTAATTATTTTATGAAAGGTGCATGGACTTCTACAGAAGACATGACAATTGTATTGGAAACCTTAGCAGGATTTTCATTAGGAGCTGAATCTATTGCTTTATTTGCTAGAGTTGGTGGAGGTATTTATACTAAAGCTGCCGATGTTGGTGCCGATTTAGTTGGAAAAGTAGAAGCAGGAATTCCTGAAGATGATCCTCGTAATCCTGCAACTATTGCAGATAATGTTGGTGATAATGTTGGTGATGTTGCAGGTATGGGAGCAGATTTATTTGGTTCTTATGTGGCAACTGTATTAGCTGCCATGGTGTTGGGTAATTATGTTATTGAAGATATGGGCGGAGCAATACAAGATGTGTTTGGAGGAATAGGTCCTATCTTATTACCAATGGCAATTGCTGGTTTTGGAATTTTGTTTTCTATTATCGGAACAATGTTAGTGAAAATTAAAAATAATGATGCTAAAGAAAAGCAAGTTCAAGGAGCGTTGAATATCGGAAACTGGGTTTCTATTATATTAACTGCTATTTCTTGTTTTGTTTTAGTAAAATATATGTTGCCAGGAACAATGAATATGGAGTTCTTTGGTGAAGGTTTAAAAGAAATTTCTTCTATTAGGGTATTTTATGCAACTATAGTAGGTTTAATTGTTGGTGGAGTTATTTCTTCAGTTACAGAATACTATACAGGATTAGGAACAAAACCAGTGTTGGCAATTGTTCAAAAATCTTCTACAGGAGCAGGAACTAATGTAATTGCAGGTTTAGCAACAGGTATGATTTCTACCTTTCCAACAGTACTTTTATTTGCGGGTGCAATTTGGGCTTCTTATGCTTTAGCTGGTTTTTACGGTGTGGCTTTAGCTGCATCAGCTATGATGGCTACAACAGCAATGCAATTAGCTATTGATGCTTTTGGGCCGATATCTGACAATGCTGGTGGTATTGCTGAAATGAGTGAATTACCTAAAGAAGTTAGAACACGTACTGATATTTTAGATTCAGTTGGTAATACTACTGCAGCAACAGGTAAAGGTTTTGCTATTGCTTCTGCAGCACTTACTTCTTTAGCATTATTTGCAGCTTATGTTACTTTTACAGGAATTGAAGGAATTAATATTTTTAAAGCTCCTGTTTTAGCTATGTTGTTTGTAGGGGGGATGATTCCGGTTGTTTTTTCTGCATTAGCAATGAATTCAGTTGGGAAAGCAGCGATGGATATGGTGTATGAAGTAAGAAGACAGTTTAAAGAAATACCTGGTATTATGGAAGGTACAGGTAAACCTGAATATGGTAAATGTGTTGACATATCTACCAAAGCAGCATTAAGAGAAATGATGTTACCAGGTATTTTAACTATTGGCTTTCCTATACTTATAGTTGTAATACCAATGTTATTAGGATATGACAATAAACTAATTGCTGAGATGTTAGGTGGTTATATGGCAGGAGTTACCGTATCTGGTGTGCTTTGGGCGGTTTTTCAAAATAATGCAGGTGGGGCATGGGATAACGCTAAAAAATCTTTTGAAGCTGGTGTAATGATTAATGGAGAAATGACTTATAAAGGTTCTGAAGCTCATAAAGCTGCAGTTACAGGTGATACAGTTGGAGATCCTTTTAAAGATACATCAGGACCATCAATGAATATCTTAATTAAATTAACTTGTTTGATTGGTTTAGTAATAGCTCCAATTTTAGGTGGACATACTGAAGGTCACGAATCAGAATCTGCAGCTGTTGAGGTGGTGGCTTCAGAACAAGTTGCTGAAAATGTATCAAAAGATATTAGTGAGTTACAAGGAGAGTGGATAGTTGATGAAGCTCACGCCTATGTAGATTTTTCAATTAGACATTTATTAGCTACTTCTAAAGGAAGTTTTCAAAAAGTTACTGGTAATGTAAATTTTGATAATGAAAATACAGCTATCGAAATAATTATAGATGTCAATTCAATTTACACAGGAAACGAAAAAAGAGATAAACACCTAAGAAGTGATGAGTTTTTTGATGTAGAGAAATATCCTACTATTAAGTTTGTTTCGAATAATGTTGTTAAAACAGAAGATGGGTATGTTGCAAATGGTAAGTTGACCATGAGAGATGTTACTAAAGACGCTTCTTATTCTTTTGTATATTTAGGGAAACAAGATACGCCATGGGGATTTCCCTCTGCCGCATTTAGTGGAACGCTAACAGTTAATAAAAATGATTTTGGTTTGACTTACGGAGGAAGTATTTTAGGAGAAGATGTTACTGTGGAGTATTCTTTTGAATTAAATCCAAAGCAAGAAGAAGCAGAAGAGAAAAATAACGAAGAAACTACGGAATAAAAATTATATATTTAATTTATTATAGGGGGTATAGGGTAGACATTTTTTATAAGAAGTTTGTGAAATATATAAAATATAGCATAGGGCATATGTCGTATTTTTTTAAAATATAGTTTTTTCATTTATATAAAATCAAAAGGAATTAATATATAGTATATACCTTTCTATTAGTTAATTATTAAAAACCAATCAATTTAATATAAAAAAAGGAAAGAAAAAGTGTTTTAGAGGTGAAGCTCAGTAAACATAATAGGTTAGGAGCTTTTTTGTGGAATTAAAAAATGTTAAAAAACAGTTATTTTTTTAGATTAAATTGTAATTTAAAGCATAATAGATACATTTGTCGCTGATAATTAATATGCTATCAGTTTATCAACAGTGTGTTAATTGTTTTCAACAATTGTTAATAAAAAAAATAAAAACTTGTGCGATTTAAAAAAAATGTTGTAAGTTTGCCCAAGTTTTAAAAAAGTAAAAAAATTAGAAATTAAATTAAGTTTAACTAAAAACAATTAAAATGAAAAAAAGAGTATTATTTGTAGCTTCTTTATTTTTAGCTACTGCGACTTTCGCACAAGATGGTTTAACATCTAAAAAAGGTGAAGCTTATTTACCAGAAGCTGGTGATTGGTCTATCGGTATCGATGCTAATCCTATTATTAACTATGCAGGTAACTTATTTAATGGAAACACATTCAATAGTGCTGGTGCTGGTGCTACTTGGTTTGCTCCAAACATGGCTATCTATGGTAAAATGTTTAAAGATGAGACTACTGCATACAGAGGTATGTTAAGAATTGGTTTCGGAAGTACAACAACTACTAACATTTTTGACACTTCTTCAACTGTAACTCCTGTTGAATTAACAGATGAAATGAAAACTTCTTACAATAACATCGTTTTAGGTGGTGGTATTGAGAAAAGAAGAGGTAATACTAGAATTCAAGGTGTTTATGGTGCTATGGTAATGATTGGATTTGGTGGTTCTTCAACTACTTATGATTACGGTCATGACTTTAGTGATAATGCAGTTGCTACTTGGACTGATAACTTTACTGCTGGTACTACAACTACTAGTAATGGTCCTAGAACTACAGAAATGAAAAATGGTTCTACTTTTATGTTAGGATTACAAGGTTTTATCGGTGTTGAATGGTTTTTTGCTCCAAAAGTATCTTTAGGTGCTGAGTATACTTGGGGATTAGCAATGAATTCAACTGGTGAAGGTGAGCAAACTACTGAGCAATGGACTTTAGCTTCTCCATCAGCTACTGCTAACTCTTTAGTAACTAGAACTACTAAAACTGGAAAAACTAGCTCTTTCGGTTTAGATACTGGTATCTCTGGTGCTAACATTTCATTAAACTTCCACTTCTAAGAAGTAGATTAATAAGATAAAAAAACCCTTGAGATTTATTTCTCAAGGGTTTTTTGTTTTATATAAGTTTTTCAGAATTAACTTAGCTTGAAGGGTAGTTATTTTATTTCAAGCAACAACTTAAATAAAATGCACTAAAATCATTTATTTTGTATTCTATTATTAACATCAGTCAATGCTCAAAAAAATAATCATATCTCTATTCTTAATCTTGCTTATTGGTGGCGGATATGTGGTGTATAACATGTATGAAAAGGTTTATCAGCCCAATGTTACCTTGAAAAATACCAATTCTGCTTATTTCCATATTTATAGCCATTATACTTTTGATGATGTAATTAATGCTCTCTACGAAAAAGGAATCATCATTAACAGAGCTTCTTTTAAATGGGTTGCTGAAAAAAAATCAAACTTCATTAATAATATTAAACCTGGAAGATATAAGCTTAAAGAAGGCATGAGTAATAATGAATTGGTAGATTTATTACGTTCAGGAGAGCAAGAACCTGTAAAAGTAACTTTTAACAACGTACGAACTATTAAAGAATTAGCAGGAACAGCAACCAAAAATTTAGAGTGTGATAGTATTGAGTTGTATAATTTACTCAGCGATAAATCTTTTACATTAAAATACGGTTTTAATACTATTACTATTTTAACACTTTTCCTACCCAACACTTACGAGTTTTATTGGAATACATCTGCCGAAGAGTTTGTGCAACGTATGGCAGAAGAATACAAGAAATTTTGGAATGAAGATAGAAAAGCAAAAGCAAGAGATTTAAATCTTTCTCAATCTGAAGTAGCTGTTTTGGCTTCTATTGTTCAGGCTGAGCAATCTGTACATAGAGATGAAAGAGCTAAGATAGCAGGATTGTACATTAATAGATTACGAAAAGGCATGTTGCTACAATCTGACCCTACAGTAGTTTATGGTATTGGTGATTTTAACATTAATCGTGTACTTACAAAACACTTGGAGACAAATACCCCATATAATACTTATATTCATAAAGGGTTACCGCCCGGACCAATAAATTTACCAGAAATAAGCTCCTTAGATGCCGTATTGAATTATGAGAAACACAATTACATTTATATGTGTGCGAAAGCTGATTTTTCGGGTTATCATGCTTTTGCCAGTAATTATAATGAGCATTTAGCAAACGCCAGAAGTTTCCAAAGAGAGCTTAATAGAAGAAAAATTTATAAATAAGTTGAATGATGTAACGAATTGATAATCAGAAATTTATTGCTATATTTCTTTGCTAAAAATTAAATTCTTTGGTAGTAAAACTTAAATCTCCTTTATCTCTTCACTTTTAACCCAACCAACATTTCCATTTTGGATTTTTATTTTTGACCATTTATTTTTTTCATCTAGTAGGTTAACTTTTAACCCTTCGTGTATGGTAAATAATTTTTTAGATTTTTCGTTAGGTTCGCTCATTACAGATAAAATATTGGCAAAAACGATAGCATCAGATTTACTTTTTAATAAAGAACTGTGTTGATGTGCCATAAACCAAGTAAATAAACTCACTATAATTAGTAAAGCTCCTCCATAAAAACCTATTTTTTTAATTACTATCTGACTTAAGAATAAATAACCAATAAAGAAAAGCAGAGCAATAAAAATAGAGATAATACTTAGGGTTGCCCATCCATCAACACTTTTTGAAGTTACAAATGTTTGCCAGGCATTTTCAATAAATAAGGAAGGTAAGGCTTCAACTTTGTCAATGATTTTACTGTTGGCTATTTTAAGGTTAAAAGCAGCATCTTCGTTATTTGGGTTTAATTTTAAAGCTCGTTCATAATTCAAGATAGCAGCAGCTATTTCATCATTTTTAAAATAAGCATTGCCCAAGTTGTAATAAACATCAGCCGCTATTTTTCCTTCTTTAATTAGCAGTTCGTATTGCTCAATAGCTTCTTCATATTTTTGTTCATCATATAACTTGTTAGCTAATTTAAAACTATCGTTTGCCATTACGGTTGAGAAACTCAACAAACAAATTAAAAAATAAAATACGCCTATTTTTGGTGTCATTTTTAATACTTAAAAAAATATTCATTCAAAAATAAATCTTTTAATAGATTATTTAGTGAATAAAGGATGATTAGTTGTTAAAAAAATTAAAACTACTTTAATTAAAAGGTTAATTTTGTTGATGAACAAAAAGAACTTAATGTTTTGTTAAACGAGTCAGAAAAAAAAAGATATAACCGCCATTTAATTCTAGATAAAGTTGGAATTGAAGGTCAGCAAAGACTAAAAAAAGCTCGAGTATTGGTTATTGGTGCGGGAGGATTGGGTTGTCCGGTTTTACTTTATTTAACGGCAGCGGGAGTTGGAAATATTGGAATAATAGATTTTGATACTGTTGATGAAAGTAATTTACAACGTCAAGTTCTTTTTACAACAGAAGATATTGGAAAAAACAAAGCTTTAGCCGCTAAGGAAAGACTTTTAGCTCGAAATAATTGCATTGAAATTACTGCTTTCCCCGAAAAATTAACCACTAACAATGCTCTTAATCTTTTTAGTCAATACGATATAATTATTGATGGAACTGACAATTTTTCTACTCGCTATTTGGTAAATGATGCTTGTGTGATAAGCAATAAACCTTTAGTTTACGGTGCCATTTTTAAATTTGAAGGACAAGTTACGGTTTTTAATTACCAAAACGGGCCAACTTACAGATGTCTTTTTCCAAATCCGCCAAAAGGAGGAAGTGTTCCCAGTTGTTCTGATGTTGGTGTGTTGGGCGTTTTACCCGGATTAATTGGGTTGCAACAAGCTAATGAAGCATTGAAAATTATTTTACAAATTGGAGAAATACTTTCTGGAAAACTTACTATTTACAATGCCTTGGGAGCTAATTTTACCACTGTAAACATTGCCAAAAACGAATCCGAAGTAACCATTGCGAAAAACATCAATTTTACAACATTTAATTATGACTTTTTTTGCGGGTTGACAGAAAACAAAAACAATATGAAAGAAATATCAATTAATGACCTTACTCATTTTTTAGAAGAAAAAGAATTACAAATTTTGGATGTTAGAATGCCATGGGAACAACCAAAGTTAATTGATGAAAGAGTTATAAATATTCCTTTGCAGGAAATTCCGCAACAGATGGAACGTATAGATAAATCATTAAAAACATTGGTTTTTTGTCAACATGGAGTAAGAAGTGTTAATTGTATTGAATTTTTAGAAAAGCAAGGTTTTGATAGGTTAATTAACCTTCGTGAAGGAATTGTAGATTGGAAACAGTAAATAACTATCATATGAAAAAAGCATTAGTAGTAGGAGCGATATCTCCCGAAAAAATAGCGACTTCCATAGCTCATCACCAAGTTAAAACAAATATAGGTGGACATGCTATATTTTTAGGACAAGTTAGAGCAGACGAAATAGATGGTAAAACGGTAAAAGCGATAGATTATACTGCTTATGAGGAAATGGCAGAAAAAGAATTTCATCAAATAAGAGAAGCCGCTTTTGAAAAATTTGATTTAACCTGTTTACATATTTATCACAGTTTGGGCATTGTAAAAGCAGGAGAAATATGTTTATTTGTTTTCACATCATCTAAACACAGAGCAATGGCTTTTGATGCTTGTCGATTTATTACCGAAGAAATTAAGGCAAAAGTGCCTGTTTTTGGTAAAGAAATTTTTGAAGATGATTCTCATCAATGGAAAAAGAATAGTTAAGTCTTCAACATTTAGTGTTAGTAAAACCATTATAACACTCCATTTCACAACGGAAAATGTAGTATTTTTACCAAAACTAATTTCCTATTTCAATTTATGAACGAAATTTTTTCACCTTCATTTAATAGAGCTGTAGAGCAACTTTCATCATTACCGGGAATAGGTAGAAAAACTGCTACCCGATTAGTGCTACATTTATTGACCAGAACAAACGAAGAATTAACTTCTTTTGGTACTGCCTTTTCTTCACTGGCTAGTCAAATAAATTATTGCGAAAGTTGTTATACCATTACTGAAAATACACAATGTAATATTTGTACACATCCCAACAGAAACGACCAAACCATTTGCGTGGTTGAAAATGTGTTAGATGTGTATGCTATTGAAAATACCAATCAATTTAAAGGAAAATACCATGTATTGGGAGGCATTATTTCTCCAATGGAAGGTATTGGTCCCAACGATGTTAAGCTAAATGAACTTTTTGAACGTATCAGGAATGAAAATACCCAAGAGTTAATTTTAGCCTTAAGTGCTACTATGGAAGGCGATGCAACTAACTTTTACATCTTTAAAAAACTTAAAGATTTTCCCATAAAAATTACCACTATTGCCAGAGGAATTGGTATAGGAGATGAACTGGAATATACCGATGAACTTACTCTTGGGCGTTCTATTCTTAACAGAGTACCTTTTGAAAATACGTTAACCTTGCGTTAATAATTTATCTTTATGCAGTTATCTATTATTATTGTCAATTACAACGTAAGAAATTTTTTAGAGCAGTGTCTTACCTCTGTTTTTAAGGCAATAAACGGTATTGATGCAGAGGTTTTTGTGGTGGATAATAATTCTTCGGATGATTCTTTGGAAATGGTTAACCAGCAATTTCCTAAAGTGATAATTATTGCTAATAAGGATAATGTTGGATTTTCTAAAGCCAATAACCAGGCTATGGCTATTGCTAAAGGAAGGTATATTTTATTACTAAATCCAGATACAGTGGTGGAAGAAGATACCTTTAGTAAATGTATTGCTTTTTCAGATAAACACCCCGACTTAGGTGGCTTAGGAGTAAAAATGGTTGATGGCAGTGGAATTTTCCTTCCGGAATCTAAAAGAGGACTACCAACTCCTTCTGTTTCATTTTATAAAATTTTTGGATTATCTGCTATTTTTCCAAAATCTAAAACTTTTGCTAAATACCACTTAGCCTATTTAGATAAAGATGAAATCAACGAAATTGAAGTATTATCTGGAGCTTTTATGTGGATGCGAAAAAGTGTTTTAGATAAAATTGGTTATTTAGATGAAGCTTTTTTTATGTATGGAGAAGACATTGATTTATCTTACAGAATAATACAAGCCGGATACAAAAATTACTATTTTCCGGAAGCTCAAATTATACATTATAAAGGGGAAAGTACTAAAAAAGGCAGTATAAATTATGTGTTTGTATTTTACAATGCCATGATTATTTTTTCTAAAAAACATTTTGCTAGTAAAGCTAACGTCTTTTCTTTCTTTATCAATATAGCTATTTATTTACGGGCTTTTTTGGCCATTTTAATGCGTTTTATTACTTACATAAAACTACCGCTAATTGATATTGTTTTTATTTTGAGTTCTTTATTGGTTTTTAATGCTATAAAACCATTGTTAGGATTTCCGAATCAGATAGAATTTTTTGATAATTATGGCATTTTGAATGTGATGGCTGTAATTTTTTCTTTTTTGGCAGGCTTAGCCATTTCGGGAGCATATTCTAAAAATGTAAGTATCAAAAAAACAGTTATAGGGTTAATGTTGGGGTGTGTAATATTTGTAGGGGTAAATCATTTTTTTCCTGATACTTCTTCATTTTCAACAAAGTATATTATTAGCATTTTAGTAGGAGTTTTGTTGTTTATTCCTTTTAGTAGGATATTTTTAAACTATTTCAATTATCTTAGAATTAAAAAGAATAAATACAATACCAGTATTTTAGTTGGGAATGCTTCTTTTATTCAAAAAATGAAAGAAAAATTGAAAAACAACAATATAATAACTGTAAAATCAAATAACGATTTACAAAAAAATGATGTCAAAAACTATGCTGGAAAATTGTATCAATTGCCTGACTTAATAGAAATTTATAACGCTAACGAAGTGTATGTAAATTCTAATGAAATCACATACAAAAGTATCATAGACTTAATGGATAAAACCAAGAGTAACTATGTGGATTTTAAGTTTATATACAATAATGATGTACTGATTAGTAGCCAGAAAACAGGAAAGATATAGTTGATAAATGTTATTAGTTAATCTTCAGTCTTCTGACTTTAAACTCCCAAATAAATTGCGCCACCCACGTTATCTTTTGTAGCTCCTGTAACTGACTGTAGGCAATTTACTTCGTTTCTCATTCTTAATACGCCTAAAAAAGCAAAAATGATTGCTTCTTTATAGTTGACAAGTTTTTCATCAGGAACAATAATAGTTTTATTGCTTACTTGAGCAATTCTTTCTACTAAAAAGGTATTCCAAGCACCGCCACCTGTTGCTAAAACAGTTTTGCTTTCTGTTGGAAATGCTGCTTTTAATTGATGTGAAATGTGTTCTACAAAAGTACAAAGTTGGTCTTGTGTGGATAAAGAACTTTTCTCCAACAATGGAAAAATATGATTTTCAATCCACTCTATACCTAACGATTTTGGTATTTCTTGTGCATAAAAAGTGAAGGCATTTAGTTCGCTCAATAATTCTTGATTAACATTTCCTAGTCGAGCAAAATTACCGCTTTCGTCATATTCAGCCCCTAGTTGTTGAGCTAAAGCATTCAGTACAATATTACAAGGAGCAACATCATACGCAATAGTTTGTTGTTCTTGCGAAAAAGATAGATTGGCAATTCCTCCTAAATTGAGGCAGATATCATAATTATTAAAAAGAATTTGATCTCCAATCGGAACTAATGGAGCTCCTTGTCCGCCTAAAGCAACATCTGTAGAGCGAAAGTCGCAAATAACATTTATTCCGGTTTTAGCAGCAATTTTAGCTCCATTGCCAATTTGCAAGGTGAAATTTTTATTGGGTTGATGAAAAACAGTATGTCCGTGAGAAGCTATAAAATCTATTGCAGTTTTAGGTATCTTCTTTTCTATTATAAAATCGTTAATAGCTATACCAAAAAAATTACCCAACTGATTATTTAATAACATTAATTCTTCTCCTGATAATTGTTTTGATTGAATTAATTGTTCCTTGAGCTCACTTTTATAAGCTAAGGTTTTAGTATTTAAAATCGTAAAATCCCATTGATTTTCAGAAGAATAATTAAAAGTAACTTCAACCATATCTAAACCATCTAATGATGTGCCCGACATTAATCCTATTGCATGGTAATTTTCTTTCATAAAATGGCTACTTTTTGAATAAATCTATTAGTTTTGTAACACTTCAAATATATGTGTTTTTCAGACATAAAATGAAGTAAAATATTACCTTGCAATTTAATTACTATTTTAACAAAAACAATATAAAAGTTATGGATTTTCAATTAACAGAAGAACATTTAGCAGTTAGAGATGCTGCAAGAGATTTCGCACAAAACGTATTAAAACCGGGAGTTATAGAAAGAGATGAAAAGCAAGAATTTCCTGCTGAGCAAGTAAAACAATTAGGAGAATTAGGTTTCTTAGGAATGATGGTTGACCCGAAATATGGTGGTGGTGGAATGGATACTATTTCTTATGTATTGGCCATGGAAGAAATTAGTAAAGTAGATGCGTCTACCTCTGTGGTAATGTCGGTAAATAATTCACTTTATTGCTGGGGAATTGAAAAATATGGAACGGAAGAGCAAAGACAAAAATATTTGGTGCCATGTGCTACCGGAGAGAAAATTGGAGCATTCTGTTTATCTGAACCGGAAGCTGGTTCTGATGCTACTTCGCAAAGAACTACAGCTATTGATATGGGTGACCATTATTTATTAAATGGAACCAAAAATTGGATTACCAACGGTGGTTCGGCATCTTACTATATTGTTATTGCTCAAACTGATGTTGCTAAAGGACATAGAGGAATTAATGCTTTTATTGTTGACAAAACATGGGAAGGCTTTAAAGTAGGAGCTAAAGAAAATAAAATGGGAATTAGAGCTTCTGATACTCATACTTTATTGTTTAATGATGTGAAAGTACCTAAAGAAAACCGTATTGGCGAAGATGGATTTGGTTTTAAATTCGCGATGTCTGTACTTTCCGGAGGTAGAATTGGTATTGCTTCTCAGGCTTTAGGTATCGCTTCTGGAGCTTATGAATTAGCATTGGCTTACTCTAAAGAAAGAGAAGCTTTTGGTAAACCAATTCATCAACATCAAGCCATTGCCTTTAAATTAGCAGATATGGCTACAGAAATTGAAGCTGCTCGTTTATTATGTTTAAAAGCTGCCTACTTAAAAGACCAAAAACAAAACTTTGATAAAGAAGGAGCTATGGCCAAAGTTTTTGCCTCTAGAGTAGCCATGTGGGTAACTACAGAAGCAGTTCAGGTACATGGTGGTTACGGTTTTGTAAAAGAATACCATGTAGAACGATTAATGAGAGATGCTAAAATCACTCAGATTTATGAAGGAACCAGCGAAGTACAAAAGATTGTTATCTCAAGAGCTGTTCTTAAGTAAAAGAAGGATTGGGAAATACATAAACGACAAAAGCCTCAGAATCCTGAGGCTTTTGTCGTTTATGTTCTAAGTTGTTTTTAAATAGAAACACCACCATACATCACCAAGAAAGCAAAAATAATTCCTGGTAACCAAAAGAAAAGGGTTAATAATAAATCTAACCAAAAATTATTAGTGATTGTACCTTCATATAAAAACACACCTAAAGGAGGTAAAAATATACCACATAAAATCAACACTAAATCATGTGCTTGTTTTGATTGTAAGTTATGTTGAGCAATGTTTTCTCCTTTAAAAACTTTACTAGCATCATTCATCTTAGAAAAATCGATGCTTCTGTTATAGTTATCCCAATTGTAATCGGTTTTACTTTTTAATGTTTCAAAAACTTCTTTTTCAATTATTTCAGTTGAAGTTTCTACAGTACTTGCTAACTCATTGTTTTCAGTTGTAGTTGTGGAGAGATTAATTTCTTCAGTGGTAGAAGCTGTTAGCGTAATTTCTTCATTTGATTTTGATTCAATTTCGGCTAATTCGTAAGTGTTTTCTCTTTGGTTAATCTTGTCATTATTGTTTAGTTTGTTCTCTTTGAAATTTTTAAGATATTTTCTTTTAGAAAACTGACTTACAACTGCATTTTCAGAGCTACAAGACATAAACAACTGACTTCCAATAAAAATTAGACTTAATCCTATAATAATCTTTTTCATAATATATATTTTTTGTGAATACTTTATAAAGGTAACGCTTTAATTAACGAGATTTACTTATCTAAGGTTATTTATTAGCTAATCTTTTACTTCTTCATAATCCACATAATCCCCAACATTATCTGTGTCAGGTTTCTGTGATTTATTGGTAGGTTTAATTTTTATTTCACCTTCTTTTTGCTTGGCAAATTCTTTAGCTTTTTCGCTATCCATAAAATTGCTTTGTTGCTGAAATTGTTGTGTTTTTTTATCCACCCAACTTTTTAAAATGATTGGTAGTAAAAATCGAAATAAAAACTTGAATGCATAATAAACAAGTACAATAATGAGTATAGTGCGTAAGATTTGCATAAAATAATAAAAAGTTAAGAAGTTAGAGATTATTACATTCTCACATGTTCAAATTTACACATTTACACATTAATTATTTACTTAAATATAAATTTCGTTCAGCATAAATATCTCTAAAGAACTTGTCTTTTAAGCTATCTATGAACCTTATGGCTTCTCCTGTAGATTTCATTTCCGGTCCTAATTCTTTGTTTACATTCGGGAATTTATTGAAAGAGAATACCGGAATTTTTATAGCATAACCTTGTTTTCTAGGGTTAAATGTAAAGTCTGTTACTTTGGCACCTAACATTACTTTGGTAGCATAGTTTACATAAGGCTCATCATAAGCTTTGGCAATAAAAGGAACGGTTCTAGAAGCTCTTGGGTTGGCTTCAATTACATAAACCACATCATCTTTTACAGCAAACTGAATGTTTATTAATCCAACTGTTTTTAATCGCACAGCTATTTTCTTAGTAATATCTTCTATTTGAGTAATAATTAAATCACCTAAATTATAAGGAGGAAGTACCGCATAAGAGTCTCCAGAGTGGATTCCGGCAGGTTCTATATGTTGCATCACACCAATAATATAAACATTTTCGCCATCACAAATAGCATCTGCTTCAGCTTCAATTGCTCCGCCTAAAAAGTGGTCGAGCAAAATCTGATTATCAGGCATTGCTTTTAAAATATCCACAACATGGTGTTCTAATTCTTCTTCGTTAATTACAATTTTCATTTTTTGTCCACCCAACACATAAGAAGGGCGAACTAATAATGGAAAACCTAAATTTTTAGATAATTGTATAGCTTGTTCAGCACTTTCTACTACACCAAATTCTGGGTAAGGAATATTTAATTCTTTTAACACATTAGAAAAACGCCCTCTATCTTCAGCAATATCCAATGCTTCAAAAGAAGTTCCTATAATTTTAACACCATATTTTTCTAATTTCTCAGCTAATTTTAAAGCGGTTTGCCCACCTAACTGAACAATAACTCCTTCAGGTTTTTCGTGTTGAATAATATCATAAATATGTTCCCAAAAAACAGGTTCAAAGTATAATTTGTCAGCAGTATCAAAATCGGTAGAAACAGTTTCGGGGTTACAATTAATCATAATGGTTTCGTAGCCCATTTCTTTGGCGGCTAGTACTCCATGTACACAACTGTAGTCAAACTCTATTCCTTGTCCTATTCTGTTTGGTCCAGACCCTAATACAACTACTTTCTTTCTGTCCGTAACTACAGATTCATTTTCATCTTCAAAAGTAGAGTAGTAATAAGGTGTTTGAGCAGGAAATTCAGCTGCACAGGTATCAACCAATTTATATACTCGCTTAATGTTCATTTCATTTCGTTTGGTGTAAACTTCACTTTCTAAACACTTTAATAAGTGAGCAATTTGTCTGTCGGCATAACCTTTTTGTTTTGCTTCATACATCAATTCTTTCGGAATAGAATTTAAGGTATAAGCTTCAATTCTTTTTTCGAGTTTTATAAAATCCTCAATTTGTCTTAAAAACCAATGATCAATTTTTGTTTTATCGAAAATGGTTTTAAAAGGAATTCCCATTTTTATGGCATCATAAATATGGAAAAGTCTGTCCCAACTCGGGTTTTCTAAACTTTTTAAAATTACATCTTGGTTGGTCAATTCTTTACCATCAGCACCCAATCCATTTCTGTTTATTTCTAAACTCTGACAAGCTTTTTGTAATGCTTCCTGAAAAGAACGTCCGATACCCATAACTTCACCAACAGATTTCATTTGAAGTCCTAATGTTCTGTTAGCACCTTTAAATTTATCAAAATTCCATCTAGGTATTTTTACAATAACGTAATCTAGTGTTGGTTCAAAATAAGCCGAAGTAGATTTAGTAATCTGGTTATCTAATTCTGTAAGGTTATAACCGATAGCTAATTTTGATGCTATTTTAGCAATAGGATACCCTGTAGCTTTTGATGCTAAAGCAGATGAACGGGAAACTCTTGGGTTAATTTCTATGGCAATAATGTCTTCTTTTTCATCAGGACTTACAGCAAATTGTACATTACATCCTCCGGCAAAATCTCCGATAGAACGCATCATTTTAATTGCCATATCTCTCATTTTCTGATAAGTGGTATCAGATAGAGTCATTGCAGGGGCAACAGTAATAGAATCTCCTGTATGAATTCCCATTGGATCAAAATTTTCAATAGAACAGATAATTACCACATTGTCGTTTTTATCTCTCAATAACTCTAACTCATATTCTTTCCAACCCATCATGGCTTTGTCTATCATTACTTCGTGGATAGGTGAAATGTGTAAACCTTGGTTTAATAATTCATCAAATTCTTTTTCATCGTAAACTATGGCAGCTCCGGCTCCTCCTAAGGTATAAGAAGCTCTAATACATAAAGGAAAGCCATATTCTTGGGCTACTTCTTTTCCTTCTAAGAAAGATTTTGCAGTAGTTTGTGGTGCCATTGGGACACCAATATCTTCCATTAATTTTCTAAACGCTTCTCTGTTTTCGGTAATTTCAATTGCAGCAATATCCACCCCAATCATTTTTACATTGTATTTTTCCCACAAACCGGTTTCATCACATTCAATACAAAGGTTTAAAGCAGTTTGTCCGCCCATAGTAGGTAAAACGGCATCAATATCATGTTTTTGTAAAATTTCTTCAATAGATTCAACCGTAAGCGGTTTAAGATAGATATTATCTGCAACTACCTTATCCGTCATAATAGTTGCAGGATTGGAATTGATTAAAGTAACCTCAATTCCTTCGTCTCTTAACGAACGAGCTGCCTGAGAGCCGGCATAATCGAACTCACAAGCTTGACCTATTACTATTGGACCGCTACCTATAATTAAAATGTGTTTGATGGATGAATCTTTTGGCATTTTCTATTTATTTTTATTTTCAATAATAATTTCTTGCGTTTGCGAAATTACTTTAATTTACTGATTGATTAAAGGCTTATTTTTCAACAAAACCTAAAATTTTGTTCAAAAAAAAGGGATGCTTTTGCATCCCTTTAATTTATATAAATATGTTTATCTCTTATGTCTCGGCTCGTCAGACACAGTTAATCTCTTTCTTCCTTTAGCTCTTCTTCTTGCTAACACTTTTCTACCATTTGCAGTTTCCATTCTGCTCATAAAGCCATGTTTATTTCTTCTTTTTCTTCTGGATGGCTGAAACGTTCTTTTCATTTTTTCTATGTTTTATTTTATTTCGGTCTGCAAAAGTATATTTTTTTTCTTTCTCTGCAAGTAATATTTAAAATTTATTTCATTTTTTTTATACCGCATCAATAACCCTCATCATTTTCAATGGTATTCAATACCGGTAAGTGGATATGAAACTTAACTGCTACTAATCTGGCTAAAATAACAACAAACGCTGCAATCAGTTCTGTTACTGTAATAGGAACGCTAAAGTGGATACAAATAAAATAAACTATTCCTCCGGTTACACATGCTAATGCATAAATATCTTTTCGTAATAATAAAGGTACTTCATTTAGTAAAACATCTCTAATTACCCCTCCCAAAGAACCGGTAATAGCTCCCATTAAAATACATACCCAAAATGGAAAGCCTGCGTCCACACTTTTGCTAATTCCTACAATTGTAAATAAGCCTAATCCTATGGCATCAAATAAAAACAAGGTATTTCCCCATTTAAACAGTTTATCTTTAAATAAGATAGTAGTTAACAATGCTATGCCTGTAGTTATAAAGTATTTGCTATCTAACATCCAAAAAGGAGTGGTATTTAATAATAGATCTCTGGCTGTTCCGCCACCAATCGCAGTAACCAAGCCAATTATGTAGGCTCCAAACCAATCTATTTGTTTACGAGAAGCTAATCTGATACCGCTTATTGCAAAAACAAAAGTTCCTATTAAGTCGAGTAAATTGGTGAAAATTTCTTCCAAAGTAGCTGTTAATTAATTAGCAATTTGCAAATCGCTTAGTCCATAGATTGAGTTGGAGCATTAGATAGCTCAACCATTTTAGCAAACTCTTCAGGAGATAAATCGTTGAAATAAAAACTTACCGGGTTTACAGGGATATCATTTTTTCTAACTTCATAGTGGCAGTGTGGTCCGGCAGATAAGCCTGTGTTTCCAACATAACCAATAATGTCACCTCTGTTTATTTTTTCGCCTTCTTTAACTTTTATTTTACTCATGTGAGCATATAATGTAACATAACCATAACCATGGTCAATTCTAACGTGATTTCCATAACCACTCGCTTTGTTATCAGCTTGAACTACTGTTCCTTTTCCTGTGGCATAAATTGGTGTTCCTACAGGAGCTGTAAAGTCCATTCCTGCATGAAACTTAGTATATTTTAAAATAGGGTGTGTTCTCATCCCATAACCACTTGCCATTCTAGTTAAATCTTCATTTTGTACAGGCTGAATTGCTGGAATAGATTCTAACATTTTTTCCTTGTTTTTAGCCATTTTAAAAACTTCATCAAAAGATTTAGATTGGATATATAACTGTTTGGAAAGTTGGTCTATTTTTTTTGCTGTAGAAATAATCAAATCAGCATCAGAAAAATTTTCTAATTCTTCATATCTGTTCACACCACCAATACCAGCTTTTCTAATTTCTGCGGGAATAGGTTCTGCTTCAAAAATTACACGATAAATATTATCATCTCTTTTTTGAACATCTTCAACAACAACAGCTAGCTTTTCTAATTTTTTGTTCAATAATTCATATTGAGCAAGTAACTCGGCATTTCTAATTTTAAGTTTCTTTTCTTTTGGAGAATCTACAAAAGAATAGGTAACCGCATAAATGGCTACACCAAAAACCAAACTAGCTCCTAAAAAATATAATGCTCTTGACAGTTTTTGACGCCAAGTAAGCTTAATTTTATCATAGCTTAAGGTATGTGGATTATATCTGTATTTTACTTTTGCCATTTATTTCTTTTTTTCGTTGATTATTTGAGAATCTCCAACGAAAAAATTTATGTAGTTTTGACAAAAATAACAAAAATGCCTTTACATGGTTTAAAATCGCTGCTTTTAGTAGTTTTTTAACATTTTTTAAAAGCATTAAAAACACTAAAAATAATCATTATCAATTAATTATATAATTCTATATTTATGAAGTCTCAAGAAATTCGTGAAGCTTTTTTAACGTTTTTCAAACAAAAAAACCACAAAATTGTAGCCTCTGCTCCAATGGTTATTAAAAATGATCCTACTTTGATGTTTACCAATGCGGGAATGAATCAGTTTAAAGATTTGTTCTTAGGTAATTCTCCTATTGTGGATAAAAGAATTGCTGATACTCAAAAATGTTTGCGTGTTTCGGGTAAGCACAACGATTTAGAGGAAGTGGGTGTTGATACTTATCATCATACTATGTTTGAGATGTTGGGTAACTGGAGTTTTGGAGATTATTTTAAAAAAGAAGCGATAGAGTGGGCATGGGAATTATTAGTTGATGTTTATAAAATTGATAAAAACAGGTTGTATTTTACCGTTTTTGAAGGCGATGCAGAAGATGGAACTCCTGAAGATACCGAAGCTTTTGAGCTTTGGAAAGAGCTCTTAGAAAAAAACGGATTGACAACAGATAAAATTTTAAAAGCCAATAAAAAAGATAACTTTTGGGAAATGGGTGATACAGGTCCATGTGGTCCTTGTTCTGAAATTCATGTGGATATTAGAAGTGATGAAGAAATTGCTAAAATTCCTGGGAAAGAGTTGGTAAATAATGACCATCCGCAAGTTATTGAAATTTGGAATTTAGTGTTTATGGAGTTTAACCGTATGGCTGATGGGAAATTAAAAGCACTTCCAGCCAAACATGTGGATACAGGAATGGGATTTGAACGATTGGCAATGGTATTACAAGGTAAAAAATCGAACTATGATACTGATGTTTTTTCTCCATTAACCGACAAAATAGCTCAGATTTCAGACATTCCTTATAAAAACTCATTAGATACGAAGTATAAAACAGATGTGGCTATTCGTGTAATTGCCGACCATGTAAGAGCAGTTGCTTTTTCTATTGCAGACGGACAATTACCTTCTAACAACGGAGCCGGATACGTTATTCGTAGAATTTTAAGAAGAGCTATCAGATATGGTTACAGTTTCCTAAACCTTAAAGAGGCTTTTATTTATGAGTTGGTAGAAATTTTAGCTCAACAAATGGGTACATTTTTCCCAGAATTGGTTAATCAACAAGAAATTATTACCAAAGTAATTAAAGAAGAAGAAGATAGCTTTTTGCGTACGCTTGATAAGGGAATTTCTCGATTTGAAAATTATATAGCAACAGCAGCTTCAAAAACCATTGATGGTAAGTTTGCTTTTGAATTGTATGATACTTTTGGTTTCCCTATAGATTTAACTCAATTGATGGCAACTGAAAATGGTTTTAAAGTGGATATGGATGCTTTTAACAAAGAGCTAGAAGAACAAAAAAATCGTTCTAGAGCTGCCACTAAAATTGAAACCGGAGATTGGATTACTGTTCAAAATGCTTCGGGGACGGAATTTATTGGTTATGATAATTTAGAAAGTGAAACAAAAATTGTAAGTTATAGAAAAATTAAAGCCAAGGATAAAGAACAATATCAAATTGTTTTAGAAAAAACACCATTTTATCCGGAAGGTGGAGGTCAAGTGGGTGACAAAGGTTATTTAGAAGTTAACAGAAAGAAAATTGCTGTTTTAGACACTAAAAAAGAGAACAATCTAATTGTTCATTTTACCAAAGAATTGCCTGAAGATGTTACTGCATCGGTTAAAGCTGTTGTTAGTAATGATAGAAAACTAACAGCTGCTAATCACTCAGCAACACACTTATTACATCAGGCACTTAGAACAATTTTAGGTACACATGTAGAACAAAAAGGCTCGTTGGTAAATACCGATTATTTGCGTTTTGATTTTTCTCATTTCCAAAAAGTAAGTGAGGAAGAATTGCAACAAATAGAAGACTTTGTAAATGAAAAAATTCAAACTGCTATCAACTTAAACGAACACAGAGAAATTCCTATTGAAGAAGCTGAAAAACAAGGGGCCATGATGTTATTTGGCGAAAAATATGGAGACAAGGTTCGTATGATTCAGTTTGGAGATTCTAAAGAATTGTGTGGAGGAATTCATGTAAACAATACTAAAGCTATTGAGTTGTTTAAAATTACTTCTGAAGGGTCTGTTGCAGCAGGAATTAGGAGGATTGAAGCAGTTACGTCAAAAGGTGCAGCTAACTATTTAAAAGAAAAAATTGATATTATTACGAAACATCCATTATCAGGATTGGTGACTGATGAAATTATTAGTAAAATAAATATTGCTCAACATAATTTATTACAACAGTACGCTAAAGTGAGTGATATGCCTACTTTAAATATAATTTCTCCTTCAAATGGTTCTCTACAAATAGAAGTATTGAGCAATGCTATTGCAGATTTTACAAAAATTAAGTTGGATGCGGTTATTATTGATGAATTGAATAATATCAAAAAAGCGATGCTTAAAGAAGAAGAACAGAAAGGTAAAGAACAAGCAAAAGCCATTAAAGAAGAATTATTAAACGAAGTAAAAAATATTAATGGCGTTAATGTTATCACCAAAAAACTAACTGCTGTTGATGCAGCAACCATTAAAGATTTGGCTTTTCAGTTAAAAGCCCAGATAGATAATCTGTATTTGGTCTTGGGTGCAGAAATTAATGGCAAACCTAATTTAACCATTGCCATTTCTGATAATTTAGCTACCGAAAGAAAATTACATGCAGGTAATATTATTAGAGAAGCGGCTAAAGAAATGCAAGGTGGAGGTGGTGGTCAGCCATTTTTTGCAACAGCAGGTGGTGCTAACCTAAACGGTTTAGATGCAGCTATGGAAAAAGCATTAGCAGTTTTAAATTAATGCTTAATTTAGCACTTCATTTTTTCATGAGGAATTTCATTTATATAGCACTAGTAGTACTTTTGGTCAGCTTTGTACCACATAAGTATTATGTGTCTATTACAGAAATTAACTTCAACGAAAAAGAACAATTGTTTGAAGCTTCTATTAAGTTTATTGGTCATGATTTAGAATATGCCCTAGAAAAAGAAGGTCATCCAGAATTACATCTTGGCACAGAAAAAGAACATGAAAAAGCCAACGAAATCATTTTCAATTTTATCAAAAAACATGTTGAAATTATTGTAAATGAAAAAACTGTTGACATCCACTTTTTCGGAAAAGAAGTTAGAGCAGATGATGATATGTTGGTTTACTTTACTTCATCACCAATAGATTCAATAAGTTCCGTGGAAGTAAAATCAACTATCTTAAATAATTATTTTGAAGAACATGTAAACATCATCTACCTTACAGTAGGCGAGCAACGTTTTAATTTTAGATTAAACGACTATAAAAAATCAGAAAAACATCAAATAAAACAGGAATGAAACGAATTACTTTAGCCTTACTATTAGTAAGTACATTTGGAATTATTAACGCACAAGAAAATACCAATAAAAACAAATTCAGACAGTTAAAAGAAGAATTTGCTACTCCTAATATTTACAGAACAGCTTCTGGTGCTCCAGGTCACGGATATTATCAGCAAAAAGCAGATTATATTATTGATATTACCTTAGATGATAAAGAGCAAAAAATCTACGGTAAAGAAACGGTAACCTACAAAAATAATTCACCAGATAAATTGGAATACCTTTGGGTTCAGCTTGATCAAAACATGAGAGCTCAGGATTCTGATACTAAACTAATTGAAACAGGGAGTATTAACAACAAAATGTCGTTTAAGGAAATTGCTGATTTGCACAACAATTTTGATGGTGGTTTTAAATTAGATTATGTTAAAGATGTGTCAGGGAATGATTTACCTGTAACCATTAATAAAACGATGATGAGAATAGATATGCCCAAACCATTAATGCCTGGGGCAAGTTATACTTTCAAAATAAAATGGTGGTATAATATTAATGATAGAGACGAAATTGGCGGTCGTTCTGGTTATGAATATTTTGAAGAAGACAGCAATTATTTATACACCATTGCTCAGTTTTACCCTAGAATGGCAGTTTATAACGAAGTAGAAGGCTGGCAACACAAACAATTTTTAGGTAGAGGAGAATTTACTTTGCCTTTTGGGGATTTTAAAGTAAACATTACAGCTCCTGCTGACCATGTTATTGCATCAACAGGAACATTAACCAATGCAAATAATGTACTTACTTCGGAACAAAGAAAGAGATTTGCAGCGGCTCAAAATGAATACAAGCAACCAATAATTATTATTACTCAGGAAGAAGCTGAAAAGAATGAAAAATCTAGATCTAACGACACTAAAACATGGAGTTTTAGCGCTACTAATGTTAGAGATTTTGCTTTTGCTTCATCAAGAAAATTTATTTGGGATGCTATGGCTGTTGATTTAGGAGATAAAAAAAGTTTGGCAATGAGCTATTATCCTAAAGAAGGAAATCCGCTTTGGGAGCAATACAGTACTAAAGTGGTTGCACATACGTTAAAAAGTTATTCAAATCATACCATTACATACCCTTATCCAGTAGCCATTTCGGTTCACTCTAAAAGAATTGGAATGGAATACCCAATGATATGTTTTAATGGAGGAAGACCTGAACCGGATGGTACATATTCTGAAAGAACCAAATATGCGATGATTGGCGTAATTATACATGAAGTAGGACATAATTTTTTCCCTATGATTATTAACTCTGATGAAAGGCAATGGACTTGGATGGATGAAGGATTGAACACCTTTACACAATATCTGTGTGAACAAGAATGGGAAAGAGATTATCCTTCTCGTAGAGGACCGGCACATAAAATTGTTGATTACATGAAAGGAGATAAAGAATACATTTCTCCTATTATGACTAATTCAGAATCTATTTTTCAATTTGGTAATAATGCTTATGGTAAACCGGCTACGGCTCTTAATATTTTAAGAGAAACCGTAATGGGAAGAGAATTATTTGATTTTGCTTTTAAAACCTATGCAGAAAGATGGAAATTTAAACACCCAACACCTGAAGATTTTTTCAGAACAATGGAAGATGCTTCTGCGGTTGATTTAGATTGGTTTTGGAGAGGTTGGTTTTACACTACCGACCATGTAGATATTGCCATTAAAAATGTAGAATGGTTTAAAATAGATTCTAAAAATCCGGAAGTGGAGAAAGCCATTCAGAAAGAAATGAAAGCTAATGAACAGAAAGGAATTGGTGAAATAAGAAACCCTAAAGAAGTAAAAGAAACGTACGAAGAAAAAGATCCTTCTATAATGGATTTTTATGATAAATATGACCCTTTTGAAGTGAATTTAATAGACAAAGTAGAGTATCAAAAATACTTATCTAATCTTAATGAAAAAGATATTGCAATTTTAAATTCAACATACAATTATTATACGGTAAGTTTTGAAAGTGTTGGAGGCTTAGTAATGCCGCTTATTCTTCAGTTTACTTTTACCGATGGTTCCAAAGAAGTGGTTAGAATTCCTGCAGAAATTTGGAAAATGAATCACAAAAATGTTTCTAAAGTATTTTTCTTTGAAAAAGAATTAGCAGGAATAGAATTAGACCCATTTTTAGAAACAGCAGATGTTGATTTAAGCAACAACAATTGGCCTCCAAAAATGCAACCTAGTAAGTTTGAACTCTATGAAAGAAAAGCTTATAATTGGGGAGGGTATGGTGAAAACCCTATGCAACGAGCTAAAAAAAATGAAGAACTGAAAAACAAACAATAAGAAAATTTAATAACAAAAAAGCACCTAATTATTAGGTGCTTTTTTTATGTTGATATCTTGTATTTCACTAAACCGTTCGATAATGTCTATAGCATTAGCTTTTTCTAGTTCAATTTCAACAAAGCAAGTTAGCTCGAAGTGTTGTTTGGTAACCGTTAATTGATGCTGATTGATAAAAGCCATTATTGCCGACATCTTATCATAATTAAATTCAATTTTATATGTTTCAGTAAGCTTTTTTGTGATGATTTCACCATTTTCTAATGCTTCTTTTGCAGCAGTTTTATAGGCATTTACTAATCCGCCAACACCTAATTTTGTACCTCCAAAATAACGTACTACCACAATAGCAATATTGGTTAATTCTTTAGATAGTAATTGACCGTAAATGGGTGAGCCTGCAGAGTTTTTAGGCTCTCCATCATCATTATACCTGTATTGTTCGCCATTAATTCCAAAGCGAAATGCATAGCAAAAATGTCGCCCGTTAGGATGTTCAGTTTTAATAATGGATAATTGTTCTTTAAAGGAATTTTCGGAAAGAACAGGAAAAGCGTACGCTAGAAACTTACTGCCTTTTTCCTTGTACTCTCCTGTAGAAGAGTTGTTTAGTGTTAAATAACTTTCTTTATTTTTCAACTTTTTTAAAGGTTTAGATACCTGCAAAGTTGGCAATAGAAATCATTATCGCAAATTTTATTTGCGGTAAATTAAATTAAAAAATCAATCAGCTTAGGCTTTCACTCTTTGTTTATTCTTCAGTGCTCTTAGTCTTCTTAAAGCCTCTAAATGTTCTTTTCTTTTTTTTTTCGGTTTGTAGTTTTTACTCATGATGTAAAGTACTCCGAAAATAGCTCCAAGGAACAGTGCAGTAACTAGGAACAAGATTAAATTTGAGTCCATAACGTTAGGTTTTAAGTGAAGCGATAGGTAGTCAACTCAACATTAAAACACAGTTTTTAGATAAATGAAATAAAAATTTCGACCAATCCTTAAATCTGTACTATGAAACATATAACGTAAGTTTTTTTAAATTGTTACTTTTATACTTTATTATTTTATGAAACGACCATAAATAAAAATTAATCAGATAGGAAAATGATTATTTGGGAGTTACATCTGACCGATAAAAAACAATGAGTATAAACTGATGAAAAAGCAAATAAATATTAATAAATTAAACAAAAAAAAGCTACTTTCTGTAGATGAATATGTTAGTGCTATAACTAAAGGAGATAGAAATGCATTGAGTAAAGCGATTACACTTGTTGAAAGTAACAATAAATCGCACCAAGTTATTGCTGAACAAATTATTGAAAAATGTTTGCCTTTATCAGGAAAATCATTTAGAATAGGTATTACAGGAGTACCAGGAGTTGGAAAAAGTACTTTTATAGAAGCGTTGGGTATGTTTTTAATACAGCAGCAACATAAAAAAGTAGCTGTTTTAGCCATAGATCCAAGTAGCAACAAAAGTAGTGGGAGTATTTTAGGTGATAAAACCAGAATGAATGAACTCTCTGCTCAGGAAAATGCTTTTATTAGACCTTCCCCTTCTTCAGGAACCTTGGGCGGTGTGGCTAGGGCGACAAGAGAAAGTATTATTTTATGTGAAGCTGCCGGTTACGAAATAATATTGGTAGAAACCGTTGGTGTTGGTCAGTCGGAAACGGAAGTGAAATTAATGGTAGATTTCTTTTTGTTATTAATGTTGGCCGGTGCAGGAGATGAATTGCAAGGTATTAAAAGAGGCATTATGGAAATGGCTGATGCTATTGTAATTAATAAAGCCGAAGGAGATAATATTGATAAAGCTAAAACTGCCAAAAGAGCTTATCAAAACGCCTTACACTTATTTCCGCCCAATAAAAATGCATGGACACCAAAGGTTGAAACTTGCTCAGCATTAGAGCATACCAATATTCCTGAAATATGGAAAATAATGGAAGATTTTCAGCATTTAGTAGTGAGCAACGGTTTTTTTGATACGCAGCGAAAAGAACAGGTAAAACATTGGTTGCAAAGTGAAATTAATCAGGCATTAATAGCTATGTTTAATGACAA
>DATCTM010000048.1:0-77593 GCA_036567945.1 Vicingaceae bacterium | reverse complement strand
TATAAAGTGTTTCAAAGTCGTTTAACTTTACTAAAACAGCTTTCTCACCTTCTTTATAAGACTGATTCATTCTGTCTAACAAACTCAATTCTAACTCTTGCTCTAATTCTTTCATTAGTTTTACAGAAGCATCTTGAGCTCTACCGCACATGGTATCACCTTGTTCATCTACAAACAACACAACAAAAGCATCATATAAAATAGTAAACGTCCCTTTTACCATGTTTCCATGCGATTCCCAAGTATCAATAAAATCATCTATACGAATTTGAATGTGTTTTTTTTCGTCTTCATTAAAGTGACGGTCGCTTTGGTAAATCCATACTTTAGCATTATCGGGATATTGAATATAGTCGTTGTTCATTTTCTTAAGGTTTAGAACTACAAAATTAAGCTAATTCTTAGTATATAGCCACTAATACACGAATAAAAGCATTATAGACTGAGTAAAAACATTTGTGAACGTAAACTTATAAATCTTTAGCTTGAGCGATTAACTCTGCTAAATCGAAAACTTGTACTTCGGTACTTTTTTCTTTGAGTTTTACACCATCTGTCATCATAGTCATGCAAAACGGACAGCCTGTGGCAATAATGTTGGGTTGTATTTCTAATGCTTCTTCAGTACGTTCAATGTTAACTTCCTTGTTTCCTTTTTCAGCTTCTTTAAACATTTGAGCACCTCCTGCTCCACAACATAAGCCGTTAGACTTACATCTTTTCATTTCCACCAACTCAGCATCTAATTTCTCAATTAAATTTCGTGGTGCTTCATAAACATCATTGGCTCTACCCAAATAACATGGGTCGTGGAAAGTAATTTTTTTACCTTTAAAAACGCCTCCCTCAACGGTTAATTTTCCTTCATTTATTAATTCTTGCAAAAACTGTGAATGATGTTTCACTTCATAATTTCCACCTAATTCAGGATATTCATTTTTTAAGGTATTGAAACAATGCGGACAGGTAGTAACAATACTTTTAACTTCATATGCATTTAACACCTGAATATTTCCCATGGCTTGCATTTGGAACAAAAATTCATTTCCGGCACGCTTAGCAGGGTCTCCTGTACAACTTTCTTCTGTTCCCAACACAGCAAAATTCACCCCAACATTGTTTAATATTTTCACAAAGGCACGTGTTATTTTTTTAGCTCTATCATCAAAACTTCCGGCACATCCTACCCAAAACAACACATCTGGTTGCTGACCAGAAGCCATCATTTCTGCCATTGTTGGTACTTTTAATTCGCTCATAAACTATAAGTTTGAGGTTTGAGGTTTGAGGTTCAATGTTTAGTAACTTCCAACATCGAACTTGAAACATTCAACCTATTTTTAATTTTCGTTTTTCCAATTTAAACGGTCAGCTTGGGCAAATTGCCATGGAGCTCCGTTATTTTCTATATTGGTAAAGATACCTGTCCATTCTGCAGGTGCTTTCGATTCTTCCATAATTAAAAATCTTCTTAAATCTACAATAATAGAAAGTTGATCGATATTTACCGGACAAGCTTGTACACAAGCATTACAACTTGTACAAGCCAATAATTCTTCCTCTGAAATATAATCTCTTAACAAGGATTTATTATCATTAAAATCTTTACCGTTTTTATCAATTCCTTTGCCTACTTCCTCTAATCTATCTCTGGTATCCATCATTATTTTTCGTGGAGAAAGTACTTTTCCTGTAATATTGGCCGGACAAACATCTGTGCAACGTCCACATTCCGTACAAGTGTAAGCATCCATCAATTGTTTCCACGTTAAATCGGTTACATCTTTAGCTCCAAAACGTTGTGGCTCTCCTTCTGGCTCAGCAGGAGCAGCATAAGGGTCGGAACTTGGGTCGAACATCATTTCTACTTCTTTTTTAACTGAAGCTAAATTATCTAACTGACCTTTTGGAGTTAATTTAGCGTAAAACACATTTGGGAAAGCCAATAAAATATGGAAGTGCTTAGAGTAAGGCAAGTAATTTAAGAAAGCAAAAATTCCGATAATATGAAACCACCAAGCTCCTCTTTCTAACATAATTAATGAAGACTCACTCATCCCAGCAAAAGCACCCATAAGTTGTCTACTTATTGGAAATGAGCCCACGTTAGTGTAATGTTCGCTACCCAACACTTGAAGTTGAGCATCAGCTGCATTCATTATTAAGAAAGCACTCATCAACAATATTTCGGTAATCAAAATTAGGTTAGCATCCGTTTTTGGCCAAGTGGTCATTTCTTTTCCGAAAAAACGTTTAATTCTCAATACATTTCTTCTAACTAAAAAGATAACACAAGCCACTAACACCAACAAAGCTAAACCTTCAAAAGCAGCGATAAGGAAATGGTAAAAACCTCCCATAAATGCAAACAGACGGTGTGTTCCCAACATTCCATCAAGAACAATTTCTAACACTTCTATATTAATGATAATAAAACCAACATAAACAATAATATGTAGAAATCCTGCAAACGGACGAACTACCATTTTAGATTGTCCCAATGCTACACGAGCCATTAAGCTGAAACGTTCGTTTTTTCTATCGTTTCTATCGGTATCTTTACCTAACTTAATGTTTCTTATAATTGTTTTAAGGTTTTTCGCAAATAAACCACCTGCAACAATTAATAATACTATAAAAATGATACTTGATATTCCCATGTTAGTACTTTAAAATTCGTTGTTTAATGTTCGATGTTGTTTGTCATAAAAAATACTAATCTCTAATTTTCAATCCCGTTTATCCTTTCTTCCAAAAAGAGAAAAATGAACATATCTTTTCGGATTAGCTTCCATGTCTATCAACAACTTATCTAAATCTCGTGTTACGCTTTCTAAGTTTTTGTATAAGGAATCGTTGGTCATTAATTGTCCCATAGTGCCTTCTCCATTGTTCATTTTCTGCATTACCGCAGTAATTTCTTCAAAGGTTTTATTAGCTTTTTCCAAGGTAGTTTTAATGTCCACTTGTTTTAAAGTATCTGCTAAATCACCATATTTTTTCACCATAGGTTTTAAGGTATTCATGGTAGCGTTAGCATTATCTGCAAACATTTCAAATTTTTCAAGTGTAACTCTTAAATTAATCAGTGATAGCTTTAAATTTCGTTGATTTTGTTCATCAAAAAGTTTATTTAAATTTTCTAGAGTAGTTTTCGAGACAATGACTGTAGAATCTAACGAAACCATCAATTTCTCTGCTTTTTGTTTCATTGGCAACAATTGCTCAGAAACATCGTCCAACATCGATTTTTCAAAATGAGATGGAATCGTATCTCCATCAACTAATTCCACATTAGAATCTCCCAACGTTAACCCAATACCTTTAGAACTTAGTAAATCTAAGCTTATAAGGTTAGCCACAGAATTACTTGGAATTTTTAAATTTCTATCTGTAATTACTAACTCTACCATTAAGTTTCCGGATTGGTCTTCTTTAAAATAAACATCACTTACCAAACCTACTTGGAAACCATTTACAATAACCGGAGATGATTTTGCTAACCCTCCAATAAATGGATATTCTGTGTAAATTGTTTTATTAGAATTGAATAGATTAGTGCCTTTCAAATAATTGTAGCCCCAAACCAATATAGCTATTGCTACTATTGACACAAATCCAACCTTAACTTCTTTTGAAATTTTCATCTGTTTTTTCTTATTTTTTTCAATAGGTCAGATGTAACTCGCCAATAATCAAATTGTTTCGTATTAAAAGCATAACCATGACTCGTTTCATTTTAGTTATTTATCTGTGCAAATATCGTGAAAGTGATTTTATATACCAAACATTATTAGTGGTATAAATCATCTTATTTATTTCATGTTCAACGCCTCACTAAGAGAGATTCTTTTTCCGTTATTGAAAGCAACTATAAATGCATCTGTAAATCCTTTTTCTTTAAGCTTTAATTGCAAAATATTTGCTGCTTCAATACTTTTTTCATTTCCAACTGTATAACGATAAATTCCACCTGCTTCATAATAACTAACAGCTTCAATACCATTAAAATTTTCCGGAATCAATTCTTTTTTTTGCGATGAAGTGGCTATTTGCACTTTAAAAACCAAGCCTGTTTCTTCTTTATTTTTTTTATCTTTTTTAGTAGATGATACTTCTTTTTCAGGAGTTTTTTCTTCTACAATTTGTTCTTTTTCCGGTTTTGATTGTTCAGGTTTAACTTCTTTTTCATCAAACTCTTGCTTGAATTCTTTAAAAGCTCTGTAAATAGCAGATGCCATATAATCCTGATTAACAGCTGAATTTAAAAATTTCTCTTCTTCTTTGTTTGTTAAAAAACCTGTTTCTATTAAAACACTTGGCATATTGGTTTGATGTAATACCAAAAATCCGGCTTGTTTCACTCCCCTATCAATTCTACCAACTCTATCTTTAAACTGAGATTGAACCTTAGCTGCAAAATTTAAACTTTGATCAAGAAAGGCACTTTGTCTTAAATTTAAAACAATGTAAGACTCAGGTAAATTAGGATCGAAATTTTCATATCGAGTTTCATAATCATCTTCTAAAAGAATTGAAGAGTTTTCTCTTTTAGCAACATTAAGGTTCGATTCTGTTTTGTGCAACCCCATTACGTAAGTTTCTGTCCCCATAGCAGTTGATGGGCCCGAATTTACATGAATACAAATAAACAAATCTGCTTGAGCTTTATTGGCAATTTTAGCTCTTTCATCTAATTTCACAAAAACATCTGTGGTTCGAGTATAAATTACTTTTACATCTTTAAAATTTTCTTCAATATATTTTCCCAATTTCAAGGAAATCGCTAAAGCAACATCCTTTTCATTGGAGAAAGAACCTTGACAACCACCATCATGACCTCCATGCCCGGCATCTATAACCACTGTTTTTATGCCGTAGAAGGAATCTTCATCAAAATTTATAGAAAATGATGTCGTTATAAAAAAAACAACAATTGCAAAAAAACATAAAATCTTATTACTCACTATATCATGCATTTATAAAAATGTTAAAAACCTAGGTTTTATTAATGTCAAATTTATTTTTTTTAGCTTTGAAGCCTCATTAAAAAAGTTTTGTTTTATCACAACCTTAATGTTAATAATTATCAAGAATTAATTCACTAAAAAACACCTCTTTAAGAAATCTATTTTTTTGTGCAAGCAACCAAGTTTCATACCAACAAAAGATTGACAGTTTTATTGTTATTACTAACGATAGTACTATTTGGTAGAAGCTCTTTTTTAGTTGCACAAGAAACAACAACGGATTCTACTACACATTTAGTACCCGACAGCTCTATTTCTAAAGATGCCTTATCATCAAAACTCCATTACAAATCAACTGACTCCATTAGGTTTGACATGAAAAATAAGATGGTCTATTTATATGGAAACGTTGAAGTTTATTACGATGATATCGAATTAAAAGCCGAAGAAGTTGAAATAAACATAGATTCCAACATTGTAATTGCCAGAGGAAAACAAGATTCTTTAGGAAATTTTTATGGCGAACCTGTAATGAAAGAAGCCGGAAAAGTTTTTAATGCCCATGAAATAAAATACAATTTTAAAACCAAAAAAGGCATTATTACCGAAGTGATGACACATGAAGGAGAAAGCTATATTCATGGCAAAAAAGTGTATAAAACCCCTGATAACGTAATGTATATTAGACACGGGAAATATACCACTTGCAACAAAAAACATCCACATTATTATTTTAGTGCCTCTAAATTGAAAATTATACCAAAAGACAAAATTGTAACTGGTCCGGCAAACTTAGTTATTGAAGATGTTCCTACGCCAATTGGCATTCCTTTTGGCTTTTTTCCGAATACCGACAAACAACAATCAGGCATTTTAATTCCTACTCCCGGAGAAAGCGGTCAGTACGGATTTTTCTTGCTAAATGGTGGTTATTATTGGGGAGTTAGTGACAAACTTAACCTACAACTTACCGGAGATATTTATTCCAAAGGAAGTTGGGCAGGAAATTTCATTTCTAATTACAAAAACAGGTATCGCTACAGTGGTAATTTAGATGTTAGGTTTTCTACCTTTAAAAATGGCATTGAAGGTTTATCCAATTATTCTGAAAAACAAGATTTCTTTTTTAGGTGGAATCATGCTCAAGACCCAAAAGCTCGTCCAACCAGCAACTTCTCAGCAAATGTAAATATTGGAACCAGTCAAAACTTTACCAATAACTTTAATAGTAGCGGGCAAGATTTTTTGAGTGCCTCTTTTAATTCTACTATTTCATATAAAAAATCTTGGGATGGAAAACCTTTCAACTTAGCCTTAAATGGATTTCATAGTCAAAACGTACAAACCAAATCAGTAACCGTTCGTCTACCTGAGGTAGCTTTTAATGTTAGCCGGCTTCAACCTTTAAAAACCAATAAACCGGGAAAAAGAAACGACTTTTTAGATAACTTCGGACTTAGCTACTCCATGAACATGAAAAACGAAATTACTGCAGGCGATTCTCTTTTTACTTTTGATAACATGGATGCGTTAAATAAGCAATTCCGAACTGGAATGAGACACAGTATTCCTATTAGTACTTCTATGAAAATGTTCAAGCATTTTACAGTAAATCCTGCTGCCAACTTCAGTGAAACTTGGTACATAGAGTCCTTAGAAAAAAAATGGAATAACAACACCAATGAATTAATTGTAGATACCGTAAACGGTTTTGTAAGAACAGGTACTTACGATTTAAATGTGAATGTTACCACTAAAGTATATGGAATGTATCAATATAAAAGCAAGTTAATTAAAGCTATCAGACACGTAGCAACGCCATCAGTTGGGTTTTCCTATATTCCTGAAAATACACAAGGTATAGAAACGTATAGAGATTCTTTAAACAACGAATTTGAATACTCCATCTTTCAAAATGGTATTTATGGCAATAATAACCGACAAGAGGCAGGAAATATTAACCTAGGTTTGCTCAACAACTTTGAGATGAAAGTGAGAAATCGAAAAGATAGTTTAGGCGAAGACAAAAAAATAAAACTACTAGAAAACTTAGGTTTCCGAAGCAGTTACAACATGATTGCTGATTCTTTAAATTGGAGTAACATTAACATTGATGCTCGTACCAACATTTTTAGAGTAATTACTTTGAACTATAACGCTCAGCTCGATCCTTACCAGTTGGATAGTTTAGGTAGAAAAATCAACTTATTTGAATACAACAAAAACGGAAAAATGGGTAGATTAATTAGCTCCAATTTAGCTGTTGGATTTTCGTTAAGAAGTAAAACCAATACTGCCAATAAAGAAGAAAAAACCAGTAGTTACGGAACGGAAGAGGAATTGGCGTACATTAGATCCAATCCGCAGGCATACATAGATTTTAATATACCTTGGACATTAAATGTAAGCTACAACATCCGTTATTCTAAACCACAATTTGAAGCCACCACAGTACAAACTCTTAATTTTTCGGGAGATTTTAGCTTAACTCAAAAATGGAAAGTTGGTTTTACTTCCGGATATGATTTTGAATCCAAAGAATTAACCTATACTACAGTAGACATTTACAGGGATTTACATTGTTGGGAAATGAGTTTTAACTGGATTCCTTTTGGCGTAAGACAAAGTTATTTGTTTACCATAAAAATTAAATCTGCCATTTTACAAGATTTAAAAATGACCCGAAGAAGTGTTCCTAATATTTTCTAATAATAGTAACATTTATTCATTCAAATGATAATTCAATCATTACATTTATTTGTGAAGATATCCTATCACATCAAGAAACAAATGCATTTTTAAGTAACTTTACCTCTTAAAATTTATAAGCACATGAAACATTTATTTATACTACTTATAGTCGAATTATGTTTGTTCAACCTATTCGCTCAGCAAAAAATTACTTATCCTGAAACCAGAACTGATGAAGTTGAAGAAGAATATTTTGGCACCATAGTAAAAGACCCTTACAGATGGCTAGAAGATGACAATAGTGAAGAAACTATGAATTGGGTTAACCTTCAAAATAAAACTACTGAACTTTATTTAGCAGAGATCCCTTACAGAAAATACATTCACAAACAACTAACTAACTTGTGGGATTATGAAACCAAAGGAATTCCTAGCCATTACAACAACTTTACTATTTTCACCAAAAACGATGGTAAACAAAACCATAGTGTATATTATATTTTAAAAACTGAATCTGATGTTGAAGAAGTTTTACTCGACCCCAACACCTTATCAGAAGACGGTTCTGTGGCGGTTAAATTTACTAGTGTTTCTAAAGACGAAAAATATTTAGCTTATGGTATTTCTGAGTCGGGTTCAGATTGGACAGCCATTAAGGTAATGGAAATTGCTACTAAAAAGTTGCTTAGCGACCATATTCAATGGGTGAAATTCTCAGGTGTTTCTTGGCATAAAAACGGTTTTTATTACAGTGGTTATGCCCCTCCAAAGGCAGGGGAAGAATTGGCTGCCAAAAATGAATTTCATAAGGTGTATTACCATGAATTGGGTACCCAACAAAAAAAAGATAAAATTATTTTTGAAAGTAAAGAACATCCTACCCGAAACTTTGGAGCTAGGGTTTCCGAAGATGAAAAATTTCTAATTATTAGCGCTTCAGAAGGCACAAGTGGTAATATTTTATTTGTTAAAAGCTTAGAAGACCCTTCAAGTAATTTTATTCAGTTTATCGAGAATTTTGATAACGAAACAAGCTTTATTGGGAATGAAGAGGATAAACTATTTTTTATTACCAATTACAATGCTCCCAATAAAAAAATTGTATTTGCTACTATAGAACAATCCTCACCGGAACAATGGGAAGAACTTATTCCCGAAAAAGAATATGTTATTGAAAATGTGAGTATTGCCGGTGACAAACTATTTGTAAACTACCTTAAAGATGTTCAATCGAAAGTAGAAGCCTATTCTTTTGATGGCGAACTATTAACAGAGTTGAAATTACCGGGAATTGGTATTGCAGGAAGAGTGAGCGGAAAGAGAACTCAACCTACTGCCTACTTTACTTTTAGCAGTTACATTTCTCCTACAAAAATCTATCAAATAAATTTAGATGAAGTACAAACAGACCTCTATTTTGAACCTAAAGTAGATTTTAAAACCGAAGAATATGTTACCAAACAAGTTTTTTACGAAAGTAAGGACGGCACAAAAATCCCTATGTTTATTTCGCATAAAAAAGATATTGAATTAAATGGTGAAAATCCTTGTATGCTTTATGCTTATGGTGGATTTAATATTAGTGTAAAACCAACTTTTGATGTAAGCAAAGCAGTATTTATGCAAAACGGAGGCATTTACGCAGTTGCCAATATTAGAGGTGGTAGCGAGTATGGCGAAGAATGGCACAAAGCAGGCATGCTAGAAAATAAACAAAATGTTTTCGATGATTTTATTGCTGCTGCCAACTTTTTAAAGAATAAAGAATATACCTCAACAGAAAAATTAGCCATACACGGACGTTCCAATGGCGGATTGCTAATTGGTGCTGTAATGACTCAACAACCTGACATCGCAAAGGTAGCTATCCCTATGGTGGGGGTGTTAGACATGCTTCGCTACCACGAGTTCACCATCGGTTGGGCATGGGCGGTGGAATATGGTAGTAGTAAAGACGAAGAACAATTTAACTATTTGTACAAATACTCGCCATTACACAACCTTAAAAAAGCAGAATATCCGGCTACTATGATTATTACTGGCGACCATGATGACAGGGTTGTTCCTGCTCATTCTTTTAAGTTTGGTGCTACTCTTCAGCAAGTAAATGCCGGAAAAAACCCAACACTTATTAGAATTGATACCCAAGGCGGACATGGTGCTGGAAAATCTAAAGCTAAATTGATACAAGAATGGACAGATATCTGGACCTTTACTTTTTATAATTTAGATATGAAGCCTGTTAATTTTAAATAGTTCGAGAAGCATTCAATTAGTAGTACATTCCTTCTAATGTCATTTCAGAATTATTAACAAACTGAATACCTCAACCACCTCAACTATTTATCTAACTATTGCTTATTTTTGCAGCAAATTTTTCACACAAAAAACCAAGGTACCATGGCAAGATATTTTGTTGAACTCGCTTACAAAGGCACCAACTATCACGGTTGGCAAATTCAGCAAAATGCCCATAGTGTACAGGAAGAAGTGAACAAAGCACTAAGTACATTATTGCAAGAAGAAATTATGATTACCGGAGCAGGAAGAACAGATACAGGCGTACATGCAGAACAACTTTTTTCTCATTTCGATAGTCTTCAATCTATTGATGCTGCTCAACTGCTTTTTAAGTTAAACAGTTTTTTACCTACAGACATTGCTTGTAAGCAAATTTTTGAGGTGAAAGAAGATGATCATGCTCGATTTAGTGCCACCTACCGAACTTACAAATACCGAATTTCAACCACTAAAAATCCTTTTACAACTGAGTTGGCTCATTATTTCCCTTATAAGTTGGATATTAAAAAAATGAATGAGGCAGCTCAACTGCTTATTCAGGAAACCGATTTTTCTTGTTTCAGCAAAAGTAAAACCGATACGTTTACCAATATGTGCCATATTACTGAAGCGTATTGGAAAAGCCATAACGAACAACTTATATTTACCATAACTGCCAACAGGTTTTTAAGAAATATGGTGCGAGCAATTGTAGGAACATTGCTAGATGTTGGTCAGCAAAAAATTAAAGTGGAGGAACTTAACGAAATCATTGCTTCAAAAAATAGAAGTAATGCCGGAAAATCTGTTCCCGCCCACGGCTTATTTTTAACTAAAATTGGATATCCTTTCTTATCTTAATTGAAAATTAGAAATTTTAACTGTAAACCAACAACTAATAACTATTAACAAATAACTACTAACTTTAACCTTATAAACTTTAAACTACTAAACTACTAAAACAAGCATGGAAAGCGTATCAGGAAAAGCATTTGATTTCAAACTTTTTAATCGGGTAATGCGATATGTTGCTCCTTATAAGGGCATATTTTACCTTACTGCTTTTTTAAGTATTGTGTTGGCTGTAGTTTCTGTTGCTCGTCCATTATTAATACAGGTTGCTGTAAATAAAAACATTGAAACCAAAGATGAGTTAGGCTTATTCCATATTACCATGTGGTTAATTGGTATCTTAATTTTAGAAACCATTTTGCAATATGTATTTACTTATTATGGCAATTTGGTTGGTCAGAACATTATTAAAGACATTAGAAATGAAGTTTTTAAACATGTTGTTGATTTTAAATCCAAGTATTTCGATCAAACCCCGATAGGTAGATTAGTAACCCGTACCGTTTCTGATATTGAAACTGTTGCCGAAATGTTTTCTGCAGGAATTTTAGTAATTCTTGGCGATTTACTTAAAATCATCTCTGCGGTTATTTGTATGTTCTATATCAATTGGGATTTAGCACTCATTACGCTTGTTCCCATCCCTATTTTACTAATTGGAACCAACATGTTTAAACGTGCCATTAAAGATGCTTTTCAGGAAGTGAGAAACCAAGTTTCTATACTAAACACTTTTGTGCAGGAGCATATTACAGGCATGTCTATTGTGCAAATTTTTAACCGAGAAAAAATTGAAAGCGAGCTTTTTGCCGACATCAATAAAAAACATCGAAATGCACACATTAAAAGTGTTTGGGCGTATTCCATTTTCTTTCCGTTGGTAGAGATTTTATCTGCTCTTTCTGTTGCGTTATTGGTGTGGTATGGTTTTAAAGAAGTTTCTTTAGAAGTTGCCGAACCGGGAGAAATTTTCGCCTTTACTTTTTTTATTTATATGTTGTACCGCCCTATTCGTCAGTTAGCTGACCGTTTTAATTCTTTACAAATGGGTATGGTAAGCTCCGAAAGGGTTTTTAAAGTGTTAGATACAGAAGACGCTATAAGCAACAAAGGAACACAAACCTTTAGTGAGCTAAAAGGCAACATCCGTTTTGAAAATGTGTGGTTTGCCTACAACAACGAAGAATGGGTACTAAAAGACATTTCTTTCACCATCAACAAAGGACAATCGTTGGCATTGGTTGGAGCAACAGGAGCAGGAAAATCGTCTATTATTAATTTATTGGGCAGGTATTACGAAATAAACAAAGGCAACATTTACATTGATGATATTAATATAAATGATATAGAACTCAATCACCTCAGAAAATCTATGGCGGTGGTGTTGCAAGATGTTTTCTTATTTTCAGATTCTATTTTAAACAACATTACGCTTTATAGTGATGATATTAGCGAGGAACGAGTAATTGATGCTGCCAAAAAAATTGGAGCACACGATTTTATTTCCAGGCTTCCGGGTGGTTACCATTACAATGTAAAAGAGCGTGGTGCCTTACTCTCTTCCGGACAACGACAATTAATTTCGTTTATACGAGCGTATGTACACGAGCCGCAAATATTAATTTTAGATGAGGCTACTTCTTCTATAGATAGTGAATCTGAAGCATTGATAAAACACGCTACCGAAGTACTTACGCAAAACACTACTTCTATTATTGTAGCCCACCGTTTATCTACCATACAAAATGCCGATAAAATTTTAGTAATTGACAAAGGTATGGTAGTAGAAGAAGGTACTCACCATGAGCTGTTACAAAAGGATGGCTACTACAAAAAACTCTATAGCTACCAGTTTGAAGAGGTAGTTTGATTTGGGATTTTTTTTGTATGTTTGGAAGGAAGAAAATATAGAACTAAAACCAATCCTTTTCATATAAGTAGAACTAAACTTATTAACGAAAAATATTAAAGATATCAGGTTAATTATTCTTGAAGGAATAAATAAGTTAAATATTGACACTTCTGAATTGAAGGCTAATAAGTTTCTTGCTACAACTCATAAAAATGATTTAGAATCCATAAAAAAAGCCTGTAACGATAAACATTACAGACTTTTCTAACCTAACTATTTACTATTTACTTTCTTATTTTAGTTACTTTAAATTCAGTTCTTCTGTTTAACTGATGTTCTGCTCTAGTACATTTTACATCGTTAGCACACTGGTTTACCAATTTTTTCTCTCCATAACCTTTGTAAGTTAATCTACTAGCATCAATTCCATTGGCAATTAAGTATTTTACAGCTGCCATTGCTCTCTTATTAGACAATACTAAATTGTATTGGTCGTTGCCACGAGAGTCGGTATGAGAACTCATTTCTATTTCTATACTTGGATTGTCTTTTAATAATTTAACCAATTTGTCTAGCTCTTGAGCAGCATCCGGTCTGATGTCCCATTTATCAAAATCATAATAAATATTTTCTAACACAATAGGTTTATCAATAACAATAGGCTCTACTTCAAAATCAGCATAAAAATTTTGAGAATATTTTAATCCCAAGGTAGAAATTTTATCTGTACGGGTAAAACAGCCTTTTTTAGTACAATACAAATCGTATTCAGCTTCAGGTTCTAACTTTAACTTAAACTCACCTTTAGCATCACTTTCCATGCTAATTACCTTGCCTGTTTTAGCATTGGTAATTTCTACCGTAACGCCTTGCACTCTTCTTTGCGTACCTTTTTCTCGTGCTGTACCATATAAATTAAATTTAGGAGGGTTCTTTTTGTAAGTGTACATTTTATCGGCATCAGTTCTCGATGAAGAAACAAAACCCACACTGCTATTCTTTTTGCTTACGTTGTAACCAAAATCATCTTTGGTAGAGTTTAGCGGGTAGTTTAAGTTTTCGGGTTGAGCCCACACTTCTCCATTAAAGTAAGTAATAAATACATCTAAACCACCCATAGAGTTATGTGCATCAGATGAAAAATACAACGCATCATCGGTATGGATGTAAGGAAACATTTCGTTGCCTTTAGTGTTTACGATAGTTCCTAAGTTTTCAGGCTTGCTCCAAGCTCCATCAACTAATTCAGATTTGTACAAATCTGTACCTCCTTGTCCTCCTGGCATATCAGATACAAAGTATAATGTTTTTTCATCGTCAGAAAGCGTAGGGTGTCCAACAGAATAATCATCGCTATTGTAAGAGAATTCCTCTAAATTCTTCCATTTACCATCCACCAACGTTGCTTTAAAAATTTTCAGGTTATTCTCATTGGCTTCATTTACTTTCATTTTTCTTTTATAGTAATTACTTCTGGTAAAGTAAACGGTATTTCCATCTTTAGAGAATGATGCCGGACCTTCATGAAAACGTCCGTTAATGTCTCCTTTTAGTACTTTAGGATCCATCCAATACCCATCTTCATCTTTTTGAATTTCGTACAAATCTAAATACGAGTTTCCTGTCCACTGACTAGTTTTACTCCCTCTAAAAACTTCTTTGTCAGCAACAAAAACAGCCCCTTCTTGGTATTCAATTACACTAAAAGCATTTACAAATTCATCCGCTTTAACAGATTGTAATTCATACAAGGTAGTATCTCTGTATCTGTCGTTTATTGATACACAAGATGCCAACAACATTTCAGCAATTAAATCATCCTCATAAGCAGCTAAGTACTTTTTAAAATAAGGAATAGCTTCGTTATGCTTGTTCATCTCCATTAATATTTTAGCATAATTAAAATATAATTTTGGAGAGTGTCCTTCTCTGCTGATGGCTTTTTTATAGGTGTCTTCCGCAGCAGGGATATTGTTTGTTTTATAATAAGATGCTGCCAATCTTTCTTCCACAGTTGCATCGTTAGTTTTAGCATAGGCTTTTTGGTAATGGGTAATAGCAGAGGAATACGCCAAGTTATCGTAATACAAATTACCTTTTTTTATGTGGTAGTTACTTGAGCAGCTCCAAAGAATAGCTATAAAGATGAAAGCTAATGTGGCTATAGATAATTTTTTTCTCATTGTAGTGTATTTATTTTTTTAATAATGACTTTTTAAAAGAAACGAGGTGTTTTTACTTTGGCTAAATCTTTTCCAAAGTCTATTCCCAACATTATTTCATGTGAGCCGTGAGAATGATTGTTAAGCTCCGTTAGAGTGATATCATAAGAATAACCTAATCTGAAATTCAAGTTAGTTTGGTATTCAACAATTAAAGCCAACGCATCGTTTGAACGATAAGAAACGCCAAACCAATACGTGTCTTTATACAACACACTTAAGTTGAAATCTAACTCAAAAGGTGCGTGGTGTACGTATTTTCCTAAGAAAGATGGTTTTAGTTTAAAATTCTCATTGATATCAAACACATAACCTGCAGTAAGCAAATAATGGCGTCTTAAAAAAGAGGATTGTGTTAAGTTAAAATTAAAGTCCATATCATCCTGATAAGCAAATAAGGTAGGAACAGAAAAACCAACATAATAGCGTTCTGCATAATAATATGCCCCGGCTCCAAATTTTGGTAAAATTTTGCTCGATAAATTACTTTCAAAAACTACATCATCATCCCAAACAGTTAAATCTGTAAGTTTTGCACTGTATTGAGAAAATCCGGCATTAATACCAAAGGACAATTTTGCTGTTTCAGAAGTTTTAATGCTGTAAGCATAATTAAGAATTAAGGTATTTTGTTTGGTAACCCCTATTCTATCGTGATAGAGAATAGCTCCTAAGCCCATTTTTTCATTAGGAAGTGAACCATCAATAGCTGCAATAGCTGTTTCTGGAGCACCTTCTAATCCTACCCATTGATTTCTGTAGGTAAGTGTAGAAGAAATATATGGACGAGTACCTGCATAAGCCGGGTTTAAAAACAATCCGTTAAACATATATTGAGTTAACAGTGGGTCTTGTTGTGCTTTAGCGTTTATGGAGCAAAATAATGCAACCGTAGCTATTATTATGAATTTATTCATTTTATTAAAGGTTTTAAAAGAAGTATAAATACTGTATTTCTTCACTTCTCTTTTTGTTTGTATATCTATAATTGGTTTCATTGTAAATCGTTTTAATGTGAATGGGATTTTTTATTTTCTTCTTAAATCAACATATCCTTGTAAAGTGATTTCTTCTGGAGACAATACTTTAAATATTACAAAGTAGGTTCCGTCAGGTAAATCCTCTCCGGATTTATTACCTCCATTCCATTCATTATTATAATTTTTACCTTCATAAACTATATTTCCCCAACGGTTAAATACTACAATCTCATTATCCGGATAAGCTTCCACTCCTTTAATCACAAAGAAATCGTTACTTCCATCACCATTTGGAGAATATCCATTTGGCATCTCAAGAACATTAGGTTGTGTTAATACAATTTTTGCGAAACCAGTACAGCCATTTTCATCTGTAACAATAACTGAGTATTCACCTGCTTTCAAATCATTAATATCAGCAGTTGTATCTCCTGTTGACCATAAGTATTCATAAGGAGAAGTTCCACCAAATACCATAGAAACGATAGACCCATCTTCACCTCCATACAAACTAATGTTTGTTCCTGAAGGATATTCATAAGCATCTAACTCAACTACTAAAGAATCCGGTTGGTAAATAGTAGCATACAAGCTGTCTTGACAACCAAATGAATCGGTTACGATTACATAGTATCCACCAACATCTAATCCTGACGCTACAGAAGTACTATCTCCTGTTGACCAATTATAAGCATAAGGAGGATTTCCGTTAGTAGTAATTACTCTAATCTCACCATCTGCTTTTCCATAACAAGATACATCTTCGGTAGCCAACTCAACTACCAAGTTAGAAACAGAATTAACCGTGTCTGTAATTTGAGCAGTGCAACCATTTGCATCTGTTACAACTAACGTATAAACTCCTGCTGTAACACTGCTTAAGTTTAAAGTAGTGTCACCATTAGACCAAGCATAACTGTAAGGCATTACCCCACCAGTAACTTGTGTTTGAACACTTCCATTAGCACCTAAACAAGTAGCGTTATTAGCTGTGGTTTGTATTGCTATAGAATCAGGAGAGGTAATGGTTGTTGAATAACTAACTGTACATCCATTTGAATCAGTAACGGTTACTTCATAATATCCTACAGAAAGATTACTTAAATCTGCTATAGTATCATTGGTATTCCATAAGTAAGTGTAAGGAGCAATACCACCTGAAACAGTTACATCAATAGCACCATTGCTTCCTCCAAAACAAGTAACGTTGGTATCAGTTGCAACTATCGTTAATAAAGCCGGCTCTGAAATGGTATCTTGAGCTGTAGCCGTACACGAGTTAGAATCGGTTACAGTTACTGAATAAATACCTGGAGCTAAGTTAGCTATATCTTCAGTATTGGCTGAATTACTCCATGCGAAAGTATAAGGTGTTGTTCCGTTAGTTACTGTAATATCAATGCTTCCATCATTTAATCCGAAACAACTCACATCTGTTGATACAGAAGAAATGATTGGTGTTGGATGGATAACGACATCAAAAGAACATTGAGCAATATTGTTATGTATATCTATTACTTCAAAAGTATTGGTAGTAGTTCCAACCGGGAAGATTGATCCACTAGGCAATCCTGCTATTTGGGTAATTGAAAGTATTCCACAGTTGTCTGTTGCAGTTGGTGCATTAAAGTTTACCAACGAATCACAAGAAGCGATTTGAGGCGAACAAGTAATGATTGGAAGTTCCGTATCATTTACAATTACATTAAAAGTACAAGTAGATACATTTCCGGCAGAATCAGTTACTGTATAGGTTACTACTGTAGTTCCTACTATAAAAGAATCGCCCGGGTTGTGAGTACTTGTCATGGTTGCACCACAATTATCAGTAAATGTTGGAGGTGTCCATGTTACAACAGCACCACATACGCTACTATCGTTACTAACAGTAATATCAGTAGGACAATTAGAAATTATAGGAGCTTCTGTGTCTAATACATCTACAGAAAAAGAACACGTTACTGTATTACCAACCGTATCGGTTACTGTCCATAATACCATGGTAATACCATTGTTAAAAGTAACACCATTCAAGGTAGTTCCTGTTCCAAAAGTTGCTCCTGATAAAGTGTAATATATTGAATCTACCGTACAATTATCAGTTGCTGTGGCATCCCAAGTGTTATCTAAATGGGTATATGTACACACGCCTGAATCTGCTGCCATTACTTGATTGCCTGCTCCACATGCTACTATGCTTGGATTAATGTTGTCAATAACAGTAATAGTATAGGTACATGTTGTGCTGTTGCCTACTGTATCGGTTACTGTCCATAATACAGTGGTTACACCTGTGTTGAAGCTTACGCCATTTAAAGTGCTTAAGCTTGTTGCTGTTGTTGCTCCACTTAAATCTGCTGTGATGGTGCTTACCGTACAGTTGTCTGTTGCTGTGGCATCCCACACATTGGCTGTTTGTGTGTATGTACATTGTCCTGCATCTACATTTACGGTTTGATTGCCTGCTCCACATGCTACTATGCTTGGATTAATGTTGTCAATAACAGTAATAGTGTAGGTACATGTTGTGCTGTTGCCTACTGTATCGGTTACTGTCCATAATACAGTGGTTACACCAGTATTGAAGCTTACTCCGTTTAAAGTGCTTAAGCCTGTTGCTGTTGTTGCTCCACTTAAATCTGCTGTGATGGTGCTTACAGTACAGTTGTCTGTTGCTGTGGCATCCCATACATTGGCTGTTTGTGTGTATGTACATTGTCCTGCATCTACATTTACTGTTTGATTGCCTGCTCCACATGCTACTATGCTTGGATTAATGTTGTCAATAACAGTAATGGTATAGGTACATTGTGCTGTATTTCGTAAACTATCTGTTGCAGTCCAAGTAACAGTTGTTGTTCCTAGATTAAAAGCTACATTATTTAATGTGGAACCTGTTCCTATTGTTGCTCCGGAAAGTGAATAAGAAAGGTTGCTTACTACGCAATTATCTGTAGCGACAGCATCCCAAGCAATTCCAGAGACAGTATAATCACAAGAGATAGAAGAGGTATTTACTATTTGATTGCCAATACAAGTAATGGTAGGGTTAATGGTATCTATAACAGTAGTAATTTCTATAGAATCTAATTTAGTACATCCTTCATCATCAGTAATGGTAACATAATACATACCTGCAAATAATCCTGCTAAATCTTCACTTGATGAAGTATAACTTGATGGACCAGTCCATGCAAAATTATAATTCGGTACTCCTCCGCTTACTGTTAAGTCTAAGGCTCCGTCATTAAAACCTAAACAACTCACTTCTGAAATCATGGTAATGTTTGAACTGATTTCTGCAGGAATATAAAATGAATAATTTGTAGAAACACAATTATTAGTATCTCTAACTATAACATTATGAGTAGCATCAACAGCTAAATTCACTAGATAAGTACCTACTGATGTCCAAGTTGTTCCACCATCAGTAGAAACTTGGTATGGACCACCATTACCACCTGTTGGGTTTATAGTAACAGGTATAGTAGTTGATCCAAAAGGAATACAAGTGTTAAAATTTACTGATGCAACTGCAACATTCGTATCAATAGATAAAGTATAAGGAGATATAGAAGTACATCCATTTGTATCTCTTGCCCAAACTTGATAAGTTGCTCCAACATTTAAGCTGTAAGTATAAACTCCTGTTGGTTGATAAGTTACTTGATTGTCAAAAGAAATTTGATAAGGACCACCATTACCACCAATAATTGAATCTACATTTACAGTTACTGTTGAAGCTCCTGGAGTTGGACAAGGAACATCAATATTTGCTATAAGAACAGTGTCAGGTTGATTAACATAAGATTGGTAAATTTGAGATTGACAACCATTTCCATCAGTAAAACTAAATTCATATAATCCAACATTTAGATTAGAAATGTCTTCTGAAGAACTCGTAAAACCTGAAGGACCTGTCCATGTGTAATTATAAGGTAACATTCCTCCTGTTGGAGTCATATCAATAGAAGCATTTGTAGTTCCATAGCAGATATTATCAACAACAATAGCTGTAGCATCTAATTTATTTGGTTGAGTAATACCAACACTACCTGTTGCTGTACATTTATTATCATCTGTAACAGTAACAGAATAAGTACCTGGAGCTAAATTCACCAAATCTTCATGGTTAGCAATTGTTGTAGTCCCTAGCTTCCAAGTATATTTATAAGGAAAAGTACCACCTGCAACAGACAAATCTATTGTTCCATTTTTATCACCATTACAAACAACATTTGTAGGTACTAATGATAAAGATAATGGTGCTGGTTCAGTAATAGTAAAGTTTTGGAATGTAGTACAGTTGGAAGCATCGGTAACCGTAACGGAATAAATTCCTGAAGAAAGACCTGTTACACTTGTAACATTTGTAGGACCATGAGACCATACAATATTATAAGGAGGAGTTCCATGAGCAATAACTATATATGCACTACCATTTGATAATCCATTACAAGTAACATCAGTTGTATTTACAGATAAAATAAAGTTATTACATGGAGGTTGATTAACTAATACACTATCATTATATGTACAAGAATTATCATCAGTGATGGTTAAATAATATGTTAATCCGCCAACTGCAGAAGAAAGATTTGAAGCAGTTTGTGTGGTTTGTCCTCCAGGTGTCCATAAATAACTATAGTTTGGAGTTCCTCCTTGAGGGTTTGCAGTAGCAGAACCATCCGAACCACCTATAGTAGTTACATCTGTATGCGTAATGGTGTTAGTAATAACTGTTGGTTGAGATATAGTAACTCCTGCAACATCAACACAACCTAAATCATCAGTAACTGTTACCGTATAGTTCCCTGCGGGTAAATTAGAAGCACTTTGTGTTGTTTGATTAGGAGTTGAATTCCATAAATAAGTATATGTAGGTGTTCCTCCTACTGGAAAAACTGTTGCTGTTCCATTAGTTCCGCCATAACAATCCACATCGCTTGATGATGCTGTAACATTAAAACCCGAACAAGAAGGATTGTTAACAACAACACTACCAGTAACTACGCAACCGTTAGTATCAGTAACAGTTACAGTTGTAATACCGTAACATAATGTATTAGAAGTGGTAAGTGTTGTTTCTGAATTACTCCAAAGTACTGAATATGGAGCTACTCCACCTGAAATTACAACAGAAGCACTTCCATCGCATGATGGATCAGTAGAAACATTTGTACTAGAAAGTGTCAATGTCATTGGAGCAGGGTCAATAACAGTTATTGACGAAGAAGAAACACATCCAACAGCATCTCGAACCATAACACTATATGTTCCGGCAGAAGCAGAGATAGAAGAACTTGTCGCTCCACTACTCCATACATAAGTTAAAGGAGCTGTACCACCTGTTGCATTTGCAGAAATGGTTGTAACATCTCCATTACAAACAATTGGAGCAGCAGATGGGTTAACAAAAATAGTATCAGAAAAAGTTATTATAACTTTATCGCTATCATTAACACAACCACCACCAGCTCCTGTACTTGTTAAGGTTAAGGTTACTGAACCAGAGCTAATTTCTGCAGCGGTTGGTGTATAAACAGTTAATAACGAATCAGCAGCAGGACTAAAAGTTCCATTACCACCTGTCCAAATTCCACCTGTGGCATACTGAATGGAGCCACTTAACAATGCCGCAGGATTTGTTGCACATAATGTTTGGTCTAAACCTGCGTTAACAACTGGAGGGTTTCCTATTGTTACCGGAACGGAAACATATTCTGCTGGACATAACACAGTTGTTAATCCATCAGTAACCTCTGCCGTAAAAGTACCCGCTGAATTAGCGTTGTAAACATTTGAGGTAGAAACAACAACACCAAAACTATCTTTCCATTTAAAAGTGTAATTCCCATCTCCACCTGTAGCGGTTGCAGTTAAAGTTACCCCACCACCTCCAGAACAAAATGAAGCTGGATTTGGATTCACGCTTAATGCTAACTCTCCAAAAGTATAAAGTCTTACCGTATCACAAGAAGCATAGGTTCCACAAGCTGCAGCTTGAGGGGAACCACAAATTTGATAATCTATCCAAGCAGGAGTTGATAACCCAGGACTAAACATTGTTTCAGCACAATTAGTGCAACTTAATAAAGAATTATATGCACCTAAAGTAGTGTTTCCTGTAGATGAATTAATAGACGTAATACTAATATTATCTAACCCATAAATATTTAAAGGCAAAGAACAGCCAACTCTTGTAGTATCATCATTAGGATAAATTGGTTTAGGAATTTGCTTAAAATAATATTGGTTTTTATTACTCCCAGGTTTATAATAAGTTACCTTTAAATACCCTGATGGATCCAACGTTACACAAGTTGGAGAACCTGCATTAATATCAGGTCCACAAATTCCGGGAGTAAATGCATCACCACCGGTAATTACATTATACTTTGCAGCATCACCAGGAGGATTTGCTCCCGAATAAATATCTACCTCAATCATAGCTACATCAGGATGTGCTTTCACATAAAACGATACATAGTTATCATTTGAATTAGGACTTCCACAACATTGTTCTGTTCTGACCACATTAGGGGTGATGTACATACTATCAGGGTTAGTAGATAAATCAATGTTAAAATGAGGAACTCCTGTATTACATTCAGGTAATTTTGTTTGAGCAGTTACAGCTAATTTAATTGTTAAAAAAGCCAATACTAAGATTAGTTGAAGTTGTTTCATGGGTAAATTTTAAATAATTAATTTTTTTATACTAAAATTCTATTCCTCAAAGCTCTAACTATTTTGATTTATTCTAAATGATTAAAATCATGTTCAATTATGTTTTTTAACAATGATTTTAAATCTTTGACAATCTTTATAGTACCAATCTTAATATTCTTAACAAATCTTAACAAAATAATGTTTTTCTATTTTTTATAATCTGCTTATAAGTCTATATTTGTAATCATTACAAATATAAATTCATTCCAATTGAATATTGCTCAACATTTATCTACGTATGACATTAAGCCTTCTTATCAAAGGATTAAAATTTATGAGTATTTGTATGAAAAAATGAACCATCCTACTGTAGATATTATTTACAAAAACTTGGTAGGCGAAATCCCCACTCTATCTAAAACTACAGTTTATAATACCTTAAAATTATTTATTGATAAAGGTATTACCTCAACTGTAACTATTGAAGATAATGAAGTAAGGTATGATGCCATTATGGATGCTCATGGACATTTTAAATGTACCTCATGTGGAGCAATATATGATATTAAGTATGATTTTAAGGATGTAGCCATGAACGAATTAAAAGGGTTTGAAGTAAAAGAAACCCAAGTTCATGTAAAAGGAAAATGTAATCAATGTTTAACTAATAAAAATTAAAAAAATGGGCGTATTAGTCGGAAAAAAAGCTCCAGGATTTTCAGCACAAGCTGTAATTAACGGAGGAGAAATTGTAGAAAATTTCACATTAGAACAATTTAAAGGAAAATATGTAGTGTTATTCTTTTATCCAAAAGATTTCACTTTTGTTTGTCCAACAGAATTGTTTGCTTTCCAAGAAAAATTGGAAGATTTTAAAAGTAGAAATGTAGAAGTAGTTGCTGTATCAACAGATACTGAGCAATCTCACTGGGGATGGTTACAAATGCCAAAAAGTGCAGGAGGTATTCAAGGAGTAAAATATCCATTGGTAGCAGATACCAATAAAACTATTTCTATGAATTACGATGTATTAGCTGGCGATTTTGATTGGAATGAAGAAGGCGAAATGATTGCTACGGGTGAATTAATTGCTTACAGAGGATTATTTTTAATTGATAAAGAAGGAATTGTAAAACATCAATTAGTAAACGATTTACCTTTAGGGAGAAATGTTGACGAAGCGATTAGAATGGTGGATGCACTACAATTTAACGAACAACACGGAGAAGCTTGTCCGGCAAACTGGAGTAAAGAAAAACAAGGATTAAAAGCAACTCACGAAGGAATTGCCGAATATTTATCAATGAATTAAAAATGGTTACAGGTTTGAATTTGATTTAACTTCAACCCTTCAACTATATTATTAACATTTAAAAACAACTTATTATGGCTTTTGAATTACCACAATTACCTTATGCACACAATGCATTAGAACCGCATATAGATGCGAGAACAATGGAAATCCACCATGGAAAACACCATGCTGGTTATACTAACAACTTAAACGCTGCTATTGAAGGCACCGATTTGGCAGAAAAATCTATTGAAGATATCCTAAAAAACTTAGACATGAATAATACTGCTGTTAGAAATAACGGTGGTGGGTATTATAACCACGATTTATTCTGGAAAGTAATGTCTCCAAATGGAGGCGGGCAACCAACAGGTGCTTTAGCTGAAGCTATTAACGCTGCTTTTGGTTCTTACGAAGGATTTAAAGATGCTTTTGCTAAAGCTGCTGCAACCAGATTTGGTTCAGGATGGGCTTGGTTATGCAAAAAAGATGGTAAATTAGAAATTTGCTCTACTGCCAACCAAGATAATCCTTTAATGCCGGGTATTGGCTGTGGAGGAACTCCTCTTTTAGGAATCGATGTTTGGGAACATGCTTATTACTTAAACTACCAAAACAGAAGACCTGATTACATTAACGCATTTTTTAATGTGATTAATTGGGATGAGGTAGCAAAAAGATTTGCATAATTAATTAATAAACCTGACAGGTTTATTTTGACAAAAAAAGCAGCTAGATAATCTAGCTGCTTTTTTTGTTGATAAAATATCAATTATTCTTTTTCTTTATGTTGTTTAATCATTGCATCAACTCCTTCTTGAAATTTTGCAGGTCCACCGGCAACATAACCTGTTTTACCAATAGCATCAATATTAAACTGACCTGAATCTGATTTGGTTAAGTTAAACACCCAAATGGTTGGGTAACCTGTTACAGCAAAAGCTTTTTGCATGCCATAGTTTTGTTGCTTTATTTCTTCAGGAATTTGTTTTTTTCTCGGAAAATCTAATTCTAATAATATTACATTTTTCTTAGCCCAAGCTTTAAATTCCGGTTTAACGAATACTTCATTCTTTAGTTTAATACACCATCCACACCAATCGCTACCGGTAAAATTTGCCATAATAGGTTTTCCTGATTTTTTAGATAACTCATAAGCTACATTTACATCCACTTCCCAACCTTCCATAGTGGCTTTATATTCTGTTTCAGCTTGTGTATTATCCTGTTTATTATTATTGTCGGTTTTATTTACAAACGACATAGCAACAAAACCACCAACTAAAATTGAGGATGTAATAATTATTTTGCTGAATGTTTTTTTCATTTTCATATTATAGTTTTTTATAATTCTGGAAAACTCATTACAAAAGTGATACCATTTTATTTAACTCAAAGTTAAACATAATTATTTTATTCCATGCATCTTCTTTTTAATCATTGGAGTAAGTAATATAAGCACAACTCCAGCTACAATAGGTATAAAAAAGAATATTAAAAAGAATATAGATAAAGAATAAGCTTCACTTATCTTATCAATAAAACTAGCAGTTACTCCCCCTAAGAAATTTGCAATTGCTGTTGCTGTAAACCATAAACCAAACATCATTCCTACTAATTTTGCAGGAGCTAGTTTACTTACATAAGATAATCCTACCGGAGACAACACTAACTCTCCTAAAGTATGGAACAAATAAGCTAAGACTAACCACATTAAACTTACTCTTACTGCTCCAGCTTCGGCTCCTTGAGGAATTGCAGATGCTCCAAAAGCTAATATTCCAAAACCTATTCCTAATAAAATCAATCCAAAAGCAAACTTTATTGGTGCTGGTGGATTAAACTTTGTTTCCCATAATTTAGAAAACAATGGAGCGAAAATTATTATAAAGAGAGAATTTAAAATTCCAAACCAAGAGGCGGGTATTTCAGCACTTTCAGAATCAAATTCTTTCATAAGCATCCAAATGGCTATATACCATATAAAAACAAAACTTAATCCTAAAGAAAATACTGAAATTGGATATTTCTTTACAGTCTTATAAAACAACAATCCTAAAACTAAAGTTATTACAGCTAATGGAACAATAGTTAATAAGGTATTTACCCATTTAAATATCAAACTTCCTTCTCCAGTTAAAGTTCTTGTTGTAAAGTCTTTTGCAAAAATAGTCATACTACTTCCTGCTTGTTCAAATGCCCACCAAAAGAAAATAGTGAAAAATGCTAATATTCCTATAACAACTAACCTATCTTTTATAATTACCGGGTCTTCTTCTTCAGCAACTCCCTTATTAATTATTTCATCTGTTTTTTCTTCTGCCACAGCAATACCTTCATGTACTTTTGCATTAGCAATTTTTTTCTTCGGACTTAACCCAACGTCTCCAAAAATTCCTTGACCAAACCAAAACTGTATCATTCCAACAAACATAAAAATCCCTGCTAATCCAAAACCATAACTCCAGCCTACTTTCTCACCTATATATCCACACAATAAAATACCTAAAAATGCTCCTGCGTTTATTCCCATATAAAAAATAGTATAACCCGCATCTTTTTTATCACTACCATTAGGATACAACCCACCTACAATAGTAGAAATATTTGGTTTGAATGCTCCATTTCCCAATATCAATAAAGAAAGTCCTGCATAAAAGAAAAAAGGCGTCTCAATTGCCATAGATGCATGTCCGGCCGTCATTAGAATGGCACCCAAAATTACCGCTTTTCTATATCCTAATAACTTATCTGCTAACAAGCCACCAAAGATTGGTGTTACGTACACCAAACCAGTATAAATAGCATATAAAGTAGCTGCCTTCTCATTCGTCCATTCCCAACCACCGCTTGCTATATCACTAACTAAAAAGAGAACTAATAATGCCCTCATTCCATAATAACTAAAACGCTCCCACATTTCTGTGAAAAACAATGTAAATAATCCTGCTGGATGTCCTATAATTTCAATTGATTTATTATTCATATGCTTAGTTTAAAGATTTTCTAAAATAAAGTTAGTCATTAATGTATATAAATGTAATCGAGTATTGCCCCCAAAAATACCATGATTTTTGTTAGGATAAGCCATTTGTGTAAATTGTTTGTTGGCATTTACCAAAGAAATAGTCATTTCAGTAGTATTTTGGTAGTGTACATTATCATCTGCTATTCCATGCACCAACAAGTAGTTACCTTTTAATTTCTCTACATGGTTAATAGGAGAGTTGTCATCATAACCATCTTCATTTTCCTGTGGTGTTTGCATGTATCTTTCGGTATAAATGCTATCGTAAAAACGCCAATTAGTTACTGGCGCAACAGCTATTGCTGTTTTAAAGATATCTGCTCCTTTAGTAATACATAAAGACGACATATACCCTCCATAACTCCATCCAAAAATCCCTATTCTACTTCCATCAACATAAGGTAGTGTCGCTAAATATTTTGCTGCTGCTAGTTGATCTTCCAATTCATATTTCCCCAGTTGTTTATAGGTAACTTTTTTAAAATCTGCTCCTCTGGCACCTGTCCCTCTGTTATCTACAGAAATCACAACATATCCTTTGTTGGCTAACATTTGAAACCAAAAATAGTTGGAACTCCCCCAACTATCTTCTACTGTTTGAGAACCTGGTCCTCCATACACAAACATTAATACAGGATATTTTATAGTTTCATCAAAATCAGTTGGTTTAATGCTCCACGCATTTAATTTTTCATCATTTACCTCTACCGTAAAAAATTCTTTTTTAGCCAATTTAGTAGCCTTCATTCTTTCCTTTAAACTAGCATTATCCTGAAGAACAGTTTTTACTTTTCCATTTCTATCGTTAACCGTAATATAATAAGGTGTATTTGCATCCGAATGTTTATTTATAAAATAATCAAATGTTGCACTGAAGTCAGCTTCATTCTCACCACTTTTCTCAGTTAATTGCTTTTTGCCACTTCCATTTAGTTTTACACTATAAACATGTCTTTCTAATGGAGATTTTTCTGCCGACTGATAATAAACCAAACCTTTATTCTCATCAACACCATAATAATCGGTAACATCCCAACTTCCTTTGGTAAGTTGGGTAATTAAATTTCCATTAATATCATATAAATACAAATGGTTAAAACCATCTTTTTCGCTAGTAATAATGAATTGATTTTTAGTAGTTAAAAATTCTGTTGTTGGAACTTCAACATACTTTTCATTTTTTTCATTAAAAATTACTTTTCCTTTACCAGAAAAAACCTCAGTAAGTTGAATATTTAAATCATTTTGATGTCTATTAAAAGTTTGAATTGCCAATTGCTTAGAATCGTTTGTCCAGTTAATTCTAGAAATGTATTCATAAGCATTTTCAATACTCATATCTACAATACTATTATCTTCTAAATGATAAACCTGAATGCTTACTTTTGAATTTTCCTCACCAGCTTTTGGATATTTAAAACGTACTTCTTCAGGGTACAAATCATTATACATTTTCATGTTCCACTCTTTTACATTGGTTTCATCAAAACGAAAAAAAGCAATTTTATTTCCATCAGGAGACCATTCAAAAGCTCTTACTAATTCCAATTCTTCTTCGTAAACCCAATCGGAAGCTCCATTAATAATTTCATTTTTCTTTCCATCAAAAGTAATCTGAGTTTCTTGTCCGTTAGATAAATCTGTATAATATAAATTATTATTTTTAACATAAGCTATCTTACTTGCCTGAGGAGAAAAAGTAGCGTGCATTACTTTTTCTTTAGTATTTAAAGGTGTAAGTTTTTTTGTTGCAACATCATATATATAGTTATATGCTTTTGACGAGTATCTGTAAATAGCCTCTACTTCAGTTGCTATTAAAATCTTTTTTTCATCTGCACTAAACTCATAATTTTCTAGTGTAATTTTATTTCCATCAAAAACCAAGTCAGCTGCATTAACTAGTATAGAAGTATTTTCCACATCTACATACGATTGTTTTACTAAATTCACTCCCTCTTCACCTCTTTCTTGTGTTGTAAAATTTATCCCATTATTCATAGAACGAATACCATAAACCGACTGGGCATAAAATTTATAGTTTTTCCAAATGTCTTCTAAGGTAATATCCTGTTTTGTTTGTGCACCAACTGTAGTCACTACCAATAACAACAACACTAATTTAAATAATTTCATCTTATTTAGTTAAAATTTAAGCCCACGAATTTAAAGAAATTGTTGGACAAAAATTATCTTGAACCGAATTATGTTGTTTTAACCTAAATTATATCATAACATAAGCATAACATAAGCATAACATAAACAAATAAAAAAACATATACATTTACATTGTTACTTAATAAGTCCAATTTTTACTAAATTTTATTCGCTATGAAAAAAATCGCTTTTTTAACAACTATTTTTCTGTCTACTTTTGTATTTATTTCATGTGGAAATGATAACTGTAGAGAATGTACAAATTGTAAAACAAAAGCCAACACAACGCTTTGTGAAGATGACTTTGAGAAAAAATCAAACTTTGATGACGAAGTTGATGTTATGATTTCTGATGGATGTACATGTGTTGATAAATAATCTATTCAACATTTTATTGAGTTCTACCTCATGTTTTTTAGAAATTTTTCCCCTGCCAAAAATTATTTTCTAATAGGTATTTTTCAATTTTAGATGTTATTTCAAAGTTTTTGATACCATTCCATTTAGGGGCAACCAACAAATGTGCAGGAGACTCACTGGTAAATCGTTCTATAATGATGTCCGGACGTAATTTACTCACAAATTTGCCCATAAATTGGATGTATTCATTTAGTGAGAATAATTGAAAAAACTCAGGATTTGTTTCATATTGTCTCGCCATCATGGTATGTTTTACAATTTGTAACTGATGAATTTTTAAGGTGTTGATGGGTAATTTTGAGAGTTCATTAGCGTGATGGAGCATTTCTTCTCTAGTTTCGCCCGGAAGTCCTATTATTACATGAGCTCCAAGCTCAATGCCTTTGTTCTTTGACAACTCGTAAGCAGCAATAGTTTCTTCAAAACTATGACAGCGATTAATAAAATCTAAGGTTTTATTGAGTGTGCTTTCTACACCAAATTCTAAAGAAATGTAATTGCGTTTTGCTAAATCAGATAGAAATTGAATTAAATCTTCATTAATACAATCGGGACGAGTACCGATAACCAAACCAACAATTTTAGGGTGATTAAGAGCTTCTAAATATAAGGATTTCACCAATTCAATATCAGCATAAGTATTACTGTATGCCTGAAAATAAGCTAAGTATTCCTGTGTTTTATATTTTTTAGCAAAAAAAGCAATCCCATCGTTTAATTGTTGTGTTATACTTTTTTGAGGCTTACAATAATAGGGATTAAATGTGTTGTTGTTACAATAAGTACAACCACCAATTCCTTTAGTACCATCTCTGTTCGGACAAGTAAAACCGGTATCCAACGAAACTTTTTGAACACGTTTACCAAACTTTTGTTTTATGTAAGTACTGTAACTGTTGTATGGCTTTGTTATCATTATTTCTTAATCCCAATCCAACAATCTTTTTTGACCTTCTAATTTTTGAATATCGGTTACATCTTGCGACATTTCTATCACTCCACGGTATTTTTTTTCTTTATCCCTTATGGCAAAATAACGAATGTGAATCATTCTGCCTTTAAAATTAATCCAAAACTCAGCTACATCTTTTGTTCCAGCTCTAAATTCTTCAACAATTCTCAAAACCATGTGAACACTTTTAGGTGGATGACAAAATTTTACTTCTCTTCCAATTATCCCTTTACTACGTGGAAAAACTCGGTCTTCACCACGGTTATAAAATATTACTTTATCGTTTTCATCTACATAAGTAATATCAACAGGCAAAAAACGTAGTAATAAATTTACTTGCTCGGGAGTCATATAGCCTTCATCGTAATGAAAAGTATCCTCTAATGAAAATGATAATTTACGCTCTTTTTTATCTTGGCTTGGATGAACATACACCTCTTCACGTTCAGGATATGGAGTAGGTTTTTCTTTTAGCATCCAGCCAATTTCTTCATCACCTTCGTAAAATTCTTCCCAATCTTCTTTGGTAAGTAACTGCATTGCATTTGGGAACAATCGCATATCTTCTACTCCCATTAAACGTTCTATACCATCCAGTAAAAAAGGTAAATTAAGTTTAATTTTTTCGATGTCTTTTTCTTCGTTTTGTTTATTAATTAATCGAATAATTTCTCTCAAATTATCGTGAAATGACCACATTCCTTGACTTGGACCATCCCAACCATGTTTTTCTAAATAAGGAAATAGTTGATTCTCTTTTCTTGCGAACCTTTTTTCTATGGTAGATAACTCGTTAAAAATATTAAAGTATTTCTGAAAATCTTCTTCGAGGTTAGTTGCTTTTAACTCTTTAATTAAGTTTTGTATTAATTCAGCTTCCTCGTAATAAACTTTTACAGGATGACCTGCTGATAACTCCTCAACTACTGGTAAAAATGTATTCATTGTTTTTTTATTTTTTAATAGATGAAAAAGGCAATTTCTACACCTCTTTCTATTCACGTTCACTTTTCACCCCAATTCCCTATCATTTCTTCAAATTCTTGTTTTCTTTCTTCTCCCAGTTCCATGTCTATATCTTTAAATTTAAAATAGATAGTTTCTAAGTCTTGCTCATCCATTAAACTTTCAGCTAAAACAAAAAGTTCATCGTTTTCAGCAGCTATATGATCGAGTAAATCACCAATATATTGTTTTAAAACTTTGTAAGATCGGACATAATCTTCCTCATCAACCGCTTCTATAATTTCGGCAGCATATTCTCTAAAATCTTCATGATGAGTATTAAATTCTTCAATGATTTCTTGCAAAACAAAATCTGGATGATTATGAACAGCAGGGAATAAAACATCCTCCTCTTTTCTGTGATGATAACCGTCTGCGTATTCCCGGAAAAATTCAATTAATAATTTAACTTTTTCAACGTATGTTTCAGGGGTATCTTCCCAAGTGTTTTCCAAACTTTTAATGATGTTTTCAGCTTTAACAATAACATCATGCTCATTGTACATTACTGTTAAGGGGTTGTGTTCCATTTTTATTTAGTTTAATTATAAATAATGAAACAAACTTAAAGGTAGAAAATTAGAAAAAATATGATATTGATTAGCTTTCATTAAGCTTATTGATATATAATAAATTATACAATCTATTTTTTACTAAGTAATTCAAAGCTTTTGTTTAAATAAACGCTTATCATTTCTCTTCTATACTTTCTAGAATACATATCGTTATCAACGGCTCGAGAGCCTTTGATTGCTTTTTTAATTAAATCTGCTTTGTTATCATTGAATGTACCTTCAACAACTACAGCTTTTGGATCTACCCCGGCTAAAGCAACTTTTAATTTTCCAGTAGCATCTAAGGCTACAGCAGTAGTTAAAGAGGTAAATTCTAAACTTTCTCTTTCTCTTAGTTTATGAAAAACTGTTTTAAAACCACGATTTAATGGCAAGAATATAGCTGCTAAAATAGCTGTTTCTGATAGGTTTCTTGGATACACTCCATCACCGGTATAAATTTCTTCGAGTTTTATTCTTTTTATTCTGTCAACATCAACGATTTCAATTTCGGCATCCATTGCAATTAAGGCAGGAGCAGTATCTGAAACTAATTCAGAAAAACAAGCATTTTTACCACCTGTTGCGATACAAATATCTCCATCACATTTTAAGCAATAGCCAATTGCTTCCCTCCACCACTCACTTTGATTATAAAATAAACATCTGTTTTCGCACAAAACATTCCCTCCAATGGTAGCTGTTTTTCTAATTAATGGTGAACCAACAGCCAATGCAGCCTCAATCAACATTGGAAACTCAGTTTTAATATTGCTATTAAGTTTTAACTCTTCTAAGATTTCTAAAGCACCTATGCGTAAAAAATTCCCTTGTTTTGAAATGCCTTTCAATTCGCTTATTTGAGTAATATCTATTAAACAACCCGATGTATTGTTGCCTTGAAATTTATTCACCATAACATCGGTTCCTCCTGCCAAATATTTAAAATTTCCTTTATGTTTTTTTGCAAACGCCATTGCTTCATTAATAGAAGTAGGTAGTAAATATGTTTTTTCAGCAATCATAATTCTATTGATTAACGGTTTCTAAATTTTTATTTTTTTTATTAATTGCTTTTAATACTTCCTCCGAAGTAATTGGCAACGAAGTAACTCGAACTCCTACAGCATCATAAATAGCATTAGCTACTGCAGGAATAATAGGGTGAATAGCTCCTTCTCCACATTCTTTTGCTCCAAAAGGTCCTTCCGGGTCGATAGTTTCAACAATGTTAGTATGAATAGAAGGAATGTCTTTTGCTGTTGGAATTTTATAATCTACCAAATTGCCATTTACTAATAATCCATCCCTAAACTTCATTTGTTCACTTACCGCTTGTCCTAATCCCATGTGCCAAGAGCCTTCTAATTGTCCTTCTACAGCTAAAGGATTTAATGCTTTTCCTGCATCATGAGCTCCCCAAATGTCAACTACTTTTACATGACCGGTTGCTACATCAACTTTTACCTCAGTAATTACTGCACCAAAGCTATACGAAGGACTTAACCCTGCTCCAGCTCCTTTAAAATCACCACCCAATTTTGGTGAATTATAGGCTCCTGTGCTATTTAAAGCACCTACTTTTCTAGTAGCATTTTCAATAGCTTCTATCCATGTTAAACTTAGTTTCCCATCATTGGTAAAGACCTTTTCGTGTTCAAAATTAATTTCTGCTTTATCGATATTATGAAGTAAAGAAACAGCATTTAAAATTTGTTCTTTTAAGTTTTCGGCAGCCATTTTTGCAGCATTACCAGCCATAAAAGTTACCCTACTCGAATAACTCCCTAAATCAATTGGTGTTAATGTGGTATCGGCAGCAACTACAAATATATTGTCTAAACTAAGTCCAAGAACTTCTGCTACAATAATGGCTAACATGGTATCGCTACCTTGCCCAATATCGCTTGCTCCAGAAGTAATTAAAACTCGTCCGTCTAAATCTACTTTTAAATGTACTACTGATTGTGGGTATTCGTTCCAATGAATTGGCAAAGCACTTCCACTGATAAAAAATCCGCATGCGACTCCAATACCATGGCCTTCGGGTAATTTTCTAAACTTTTCTTTCCATTTAGACAGTTCCATTACTTTCTTAAGTGATTCTACACTTCCGTTAGAAGTAATTCTATATTGGCCAACAGTTAATGTTTTTTCATTCAAAAAATTTTTTAAACGCATTTCACAAGGATCCATATTAATTTCTTCTGCAAGCCTATCAATAATAGTCTCAACTGCATATCGAGAATTAACAGCACCATGACCACGCATGGCTCCACATTGTGGTTTATTGGTGTACACCCTACGAGTTCTAAACCCGAAATTATCGATTTTGTATGGAGCTTGTAAAAGCACACCATTGTAGTAAGATGTAACAACGCCAAAACTGCCATAAGCTCCTCCATCAATAATTATATCTGCATCTAAAACTTCAAACTTTCCACTAGCACTAACTCCCATTTCCATACTTATTTTAGTTGGATGTCGTCCATGATTGGTCAAAAAGACTTCTTCTCTGTTAAAACGAACGCGCACAGGTTTTCCTAAAACACGCGAAGCATAAGCGATAATCATTTCGTGAGGAAACGGATCTGATTTTCCACCAAATCCGCCACCAACATAAGGTTTAATCACTCTAACACGATTCATAGGAATTTCCATTACTTTTGCCAAATACCGATGTAAATAATGAGGAACTTGGGTAGCTGTAATAATAGTCAACCCATTTTCATCCCAATAAGCAGTAGCAGCATGAGGCTCTGTAAAACCATGATTTATTCCTTGAAAATCGAATTTTTCTTTTATTTTAAAATAAGCCTTCTCAAGACCTTCTTGTTGATTTCCAAAACGTAATTCGGCTTTCTTATGAATGTTGTTGTTGAATTTTACATGAGAATGAATTTTTTCATTTTCACCAATATCTTCACACGATTCCTCCATATCAAAAAATGGTTTTAATGGAGCGTAGTCAATTTTTATTTGTTCACAAGCAAATTGAGCAATGGCTTCCGTATCTGCTATAACTGCAGCTACAATTTCACCAATATAGCGTGTTTTTTCAACAGCCATAGCTGTTTCGTCTTGCGATATGGGTAATACACCAAATTTTACAGGTAGTTCCTCTCCTGTTATAATTAATCGAACACCCTTAATTTTTTTAGCCTTTAAAGTATCGATGTTACTAATTTTAGCATGAGCATGGGTACTCCGTAAAAATTTACAATAAAGAGTATTTTTTATTTTAATATCATCGGCATAATCAGCTGTTCCCTGAACTTTCTTTGTTGCTTCAATATAAGGTCTATTTTCACCAACCATTTTATACTTATCACTCACTTGAGTGATTTCATCTTTTACATAACTTTCTATTGCATCTACAATTTTCACATACCCCGTACAACGGCACAAGTTACCAGATATAGCTTCTCTAATTTCCTCAGTAGTTGGCGTTGGATTCTCTTTTAAAAAATCGAGTGTAGTCATAATCATACCAGGCGTACAATATCCACACTGAATAGCTCCTTTCTCTACAAATTTCTCTTGAAGTTGATGAAGTTTGTTTTTGTCAGCAACTCCTTCAATGGTAGTTATAATTGCCCCCTCTGCTCTTAGTGCAGGAAAAATACAGCTTTGAACAGCTTTTCCATTTACAAATACGGTACATGCTCCGCAGCTTGCTTGTTCGCAGCCCAATTTAGTTCCTGTAAGGTTAATTTTTTCTCGAAGGACATGAGCTAAAGTTTCGTGTGGCTCAACTAAAACCTGATGTTCTTGATGGTTAACGATAATTTTTAAAATTTGCATAATATCTTATATTTTTTCATTCTCATTTTATTAACTAGATGTCTATTATAAACCCGCTCCTATACTTTTCCCACCATCTACATAAATAATTTGGCCGGTAATAAATTGTGTTTTATCATCACATAAAAAAGAAACCGCATTGGCAATATCTTCAGGCTTTCCCATGGTCTTAGTTGGTTGTGCTTCAATTAATTTATCTTGTACATCTTGAGGTAATTTCTGAGTAAGAGGAGTATCAATTAATCCTGGAGCAATGGCATTTACCAAAACACCATATTTACCTAATTCTAATGCTAAAACCCTAGTTAAACCTACTACTCCAGCTTTAGATGCCGAATAATTGGATTGTCCTCTATTTCCCAACCAAGCTCGTGAAGCAATATTTACTATTCTCCCTTTTTTTTGTTCACGCATTAGAGTTCCGGCAACCTTACACATTAACCAGGTTCCCTTCAAATTAACATCCATTACTTTATCGAAATCCTCTTCGGGCATTTTCCAAATCACATTATCCCGAATTATACCGGCATTATTGACTAAAACATCTATTCCTCCATATTCATCAACAACGGTTTTAAAAAGATTTTCTACTTCTTGATGATTACTAATGTCACAAAAAATATATTTTGCGGAATCTCCTAGTTTTTTTGCTAATGTTATTCCGTTTTCATTATCAACATCTACTAAAATGGTGACGTAATTCTCTTTTACCATTCTTTCTGATATGGCTTTTCCAATTCCTTTGGCTGCACCAGTTATTATTGCTACTCTTTTATCCATTTTTTAACTCTATTAATTTAGCTAATATGCTTATAGCTATTTCTTCAGGACTTTCAGCAGAAATATCAATTCCTATCGGCATATTTATGGTATCTAATTTTTCTTGATTGCATATTGATGCATTCAAAAACATTTTTTTTGTTATTTCAATTTTTCGCTGACTACCAATCATTCCTATATAAGCATGCGGCTGATTGATACAATAAGAAAGTATATCCCTATCAATTTCATGTTCATAAGTTAAGATAACAACGTAGGTGTTTTTATCAAAAGGCAATGTTGGTAATACTTTTTTATAATCGGCATGAAGCTTATTGACGTTATTGAGTTGAGGTAATTCGCCTAAATAATCTTTCCTATCATCAATTACATAAATTTCAAAATTTAATTGATTTGCAAAATGTGCTAAAGCTTTTCCTGTATGTCCGGCTCCAAAAATGTAAAGTTTTTTCATAGGAAATATTGGTTCTATATATATTTCTACTGTACCTCCACAACACATATTATGCTGGTGAAGTAAATCGTGTTTAAATAATTTTGCTTCTTTTAAATCTATTTGGTGAAGTGCGTTTTCAATCACTTTCTTTTCAAGGTCTCCTCCGCCAATTGTTCCAATTATTTCTCTATTGGGTTTAACCAACATTTTAGCTCCCATTTTTCTAGGGGTCGAACCTTTTGTATAAACTATGGTGCAAAGAGCACAAACAGTACCTTCCTTTTGTAATTGTAATATTTCAGTAAAAAGATTCATCTAATTAAAATAGTAGAATTAAGGTGTTTTGCTAATTCGTTGGGAGTGTTTAAGTTGATTAAAACATCTTCAGAATCTACATTTACATAATTTTTTTTAAATTGATTTAGTACATCTTTTAAAGTAGTGTAATTGTGATAATTTGCTTTTATTTCATTTACTATTGCTTTACCAATTAATATAGGGTGTCCACTTTTATCTTTATACTTAGGAATTATAACATCACCAAAAGGTAGTTGGTTTATAAGTGCACAAAGTGTTTCTTTCGAAATAAATGGTTGGTCAATATTTTGAATAAAACAGTAATCGGTATTAATTTTTTCTAATCCTATTTTTATGGAATACAACCTACCTTTTTCTGTAAATGGGTTATAAATAATTTGTAGTGAACTAAAAAGCTTAATTAAATTATGTTCCTCATCCTTATTTTGATGTGCTTTATTTAACACTAATATTTGATTTTGTAAACCGAATATTTTATAACAAGACAAAATTTGTTCAGCAAAACTTCTTTCGTTATAAAGCTTAACCCATGCTTTAGGAAACCCCATACGAGTAGACTTTCCACCTGACAATAAAATAAGAGAAACGTTTTTGTTTTGCATCGGATTATTGATAATTTATCAATCTTCCAAATTATTTATAGATTATTTCATGTCAAATGATAACAATCATTGTTTGAATATGATAGTGGTCATAAATAGATGGATTTCAGTTCTATAATTTTAGACTCGATTTATGACACAATTGTAACTATACCAAATTCAATTTTTCTTTTTGCTTGACAGCAAGGTATAGTTTTATATTTCATCAGCTTCAAGTAAAAAGAAAAAATAACTATAAAGGTTAATTTTTTTTAATGTTAAAATAATTAAGACATGAAAAACTTAAAACAAATTATAAATGATTGTAAGGAACTTGCTTTCGATTTAAATTTTACTAGGGCAAAAAAGTGGAAAGCTGAAAAAGACGGGCGAGTTATTGTGGGGTACACACCTATTTATTTCCCAAGAGAAGTAATACATGCTGCAGGTGGTTTGCCCGTAGGTGTTTTTGGTGGTGGGGATCGCAAACAAATCATTAAAGGTGATGCATATTATCAATCCTACATCTGTCATATTCCAAGAAGTATTATGGAATTGGCTTTAGATAAACATTTGGATGATTTTGATGGATTTATATTCCCTTCTATCTGTGATGTATTAAGAAATCTATCAGGAATTTTTAAACAACATAAATTCGGAAAGTTTGTAAAATATATGGACTTTCCACAAAATTTCTTACCTCAAATTGGAGGAGTGTTTTACCAACAAGAAATGGAACATGTAATGAAATACATCAAAGAAATTAACGGTAAAACTCCAACAGTAGAAGAACTCAATCATTCTATTGGTTTATACAATAAAAATCGACAAATGATTGAGTTTATTTATGATATTCGTCAAGAATTCCCATGGCGTTTGTCTATTGAAGATGTATATCACATTGTAAGAGCAGGAACAGTAATACCAGTAGAAGAGCATAATGAAATTTTAGAACAAGTATGTATACATATTAAGGAAAGTATTGGTGAACCACAAGATAAAATTAAAGTAGTAATTTCTGGTGCCTTTTGTGAGCAACCGGCTGTTGGCTTAATTAGAGCTATCGAAGAAGCTGGGTGTTATGTTGTTGATGATGATTATATGTTAGGCTCAAGAATGATACTTGGAGATATTGATGCAACCACTAATAATCCTTTAGAAGCAATTTCTAACGCATACATTAAACAAAGTCAATATTCATCTTCTATATACGATGTGGATAATCCTAAAGAATATCGACTGGCAAAAATTGTAGAGAAAAGAGGTGCAAACGGAGTAATATTCGCTTCGGCAAGTTTTTGCGACCCAAGCTTATTAGATGCTCCAATTTTTCAAAATGCTTTCAATAAAATGGGCATTAGATACATTGCTTTTCAATTTAGTGAAAACATTAATCAATTTAAAGTAATAAAAGAACAAGTAGGTGCTTTTTCTGATTCAATTAAACTATGGGAAGATGAACCAGTTTTAGTTACAAAATAAAAAGTTTGAAGTTCGATATCTTTTTAACCTCAAACCTTAAATCTCAAACGAACTTACGAGTTCAATGAAGTTAAACCTCAAATTTAATAACATGTCAAAAGAAGCTATAAAAGAAAAAAGTATGATTCTCCAAAAGGAGATGGTAGAAGGATTGTTTAACGATCTTGCCAACGTTGAAAAAACAGGCAAAAAAGTGTGCTACACCTTTGTTCCGGGGAATTTATCCGAACTAATTAGAACCTTCGATATGCTACCTGTATATCCTGAAATTAATGCCCTACAAAGTGCTATGCGCAAAAAATCAGGCGGATACATTAAAGAAGCCGAACGTAATGCTCACTCTGAAGATGTATGTACTTATGTAAAGTGTGATGTAGGCATGATGATGAAAGGTAACATTGGACCTACCGGAACAAAAATTCCAGAACCAGACGTGTTACTTTTAAGTTATACGGGTTGTTTTACTTTTATGAAATGGTTTGAAACCCTTAAAAGAGAATATCCAAATGCCGAAGTGGTAATGATACATACTCCTTACCAAGAGAATGCTGAAATTACTCCTGAAATGACTCAATACATGGTTAACCAATTAAAAGAAGAGGTTATTCCTAAAATGGAAAAAGTATCGGGAGTTAAATTCGATGAAAATAAATTGAAAGGTTTCTTAAAACTTTCTGCTGAAGCAGAAGACTGGATTACCAAAATTTTTGATACAACCAAACATAAACCATCTCCTATTGATGCCTATTTTGCAGGAGTTTATTACATCGGACCAATAAATATTGGTTTTAGAGGTACACCCGAAGCTGTTGAATATTACAAAGAATTATATAGCGAAATTCAAGAACGTATTCGTTTAGGCTTAGGTCCTGTTACTCCCGAAGGAGAAATGAAAGAAGAAAAATATCGACTGGTTGTTGAAGGACCTCCTAACTGGACAAGTTTTCGTGAATTTTGGAAAATTTTCTACGACATGGGAGCTGTCATTGTAGCTTCATCATACACTAAAGTTGGAGGAGTTTACGATATGGGTTGGAGACACGATCCCGAAAGACCACTAGAATCTTTAGGTGAATATTGCATGAACTGCTACACTAACCTTAATATTCCTCAACGAATTGATTTGTTATCTAAATGTATTAAAGATTATCAAGCAGATGGTTATGTAACAAATTCAATAAAAAGTTGTAATTCATTCTCAGCCGGACAGCTAGGAATGATGCGTGAAATTGAAGACCGCTTGGAAGTCCCTGTAGGTTTTATCGAATCTGATTTGGTTGACCCTCGTTACTTCTCTTATTCAAATATTAAAAATCGTTTAGAATCTTACTTCCAAATGTTGGCTCAACGAAAAATGCTTGAGAAGCAGGAAGCATAAGAATAACCTTTAAAATTAAAATTATGAAAAAATATTATTTAGGAATAGACTTAGGCTCCACCACTTCAAAAGCAGTAATTATTAATGAAAAAGATGAAATTGTTGGAAGGGGTATTACCAACACCAGAGCCAATTATAAGGTAGCAGCAGATATTGCTCGAGAAGAAGCTATTTATGATGCAAGATTTAACTTGTTGGAAAGAAAAATTGGTGAAGATGCCGAAAAACCGGAGTTTAAAAAATACATGAAAGATCTTAGAAGCGTATTCCAATATTTACAGTTTAAAAAACGTATGGATAGTTTGGAGAAAATGCTAAGACAAACGGTAAATGAATTTACCTATGATAACAAAGACCAAATTCTAAACATTTTAAACGAAATAATTGAAACCATTCGTCCCCAAATAAGAAAAGGCTTTGTAGAAGAAGATTTAGGTTCTAAAAATCAATTTTTTAGAGATATTGTAAGTGAAAGATATAATTTAGAAGTAGAGGAAAGAGATGTTGAATTTTATGAACCAGTTATGTTGGCGTTTGACAAAAGTATTACTCCCGTAGAAAATGAAATGGTTACCTACAACTTTAAAGAGTTGGTAATGGAAGCTATGAATATTTTAGAGGAAAAATACCAAGGATTAGCTGATCAACAAGAAGACGGAAGCGATGAAGATTGGTATTATGCCGAATTAAATGCCGTAAAGAATAACTACAAAAATATAGAATACACCCTAAGAGAGCACATTCAAGATATTGCCAGTGAAGAAATTCACATTGCAAAAATGACAGGTACAGGCTATGGTAGAGCATTATTGCCATTCCCCGAAGATTGTATTAAATCTGAAATTCTTTGTCATGCTTTTGGAGCCCACGCAGTTTTTCCAAATACAAGAACAGTATTAGATATTGGTGGTCAAGATACAAAAGCTATTCAAGTAGATAAACATGGGTTAGTAACCAGTTTCCATATGAATGACAGATGTGCTGCAGGTTGCGGTCGTTATTTAGGATATATTGCTGACGAGTTTGGTTTATCCCTAAATGAATTAGGACCGGAAGCCAACAAAGCTACTAAAGAAACTACCATCTGTTCTACTTGTACTGTGTTTGCAGGAGCAGAAGTAAAAGAATTGTTACACAATGGAGAAGAGCGCCCAAACATATTAGCAGGATTGCATAAAGCCATTGTACAAAGAGCTATGTCACTAATTGCACGTTCTGGTGGTGTACGAGAAGAATTTACCTTTACTGGTGGTGTTGCTCGTAATGAAGCTGTTTTAAAATATGTAAAACAAATGGTAACCGATTCTTATGGTGAGGTAACCATGAACATCCACACCGATTCTATTTTTATGGGAGCTTTAGGGGGTGCCATGTTTGCTAGAAGAAACATCAGTGCCGATTTACCAACTGCAAAAGAAAAAGAAAAACAAGAAAACTAATAACCGCAATGGGGTATGCCCCTATTGTCAAAAATATAGAATTATGAAAAATGCAATTCACACAATGGGTGTTGATGTAGGTGGAAGCTACGTTAAAGCCGTTTTAATGAAATATAACCACGAAACCGGAGATCACAAACTAATTGATAAACAAACCGAGAAAATCAGAAAACGTAATCCTAAAGATGTGGTGATTGATGCCGTTGATTTAATATTAAAAAGAAATAACCTAAATTACGATAACGATATTGCTTACTTAGCTTCTACTGGAGAAGGAGAAATGGTTGAAAAGAAAACCGGTCACTTTTACAGCATGACTTCTCACGCTCGAGGAGGAATCTATTTTAACTCAAATGCAAAAACTGTTGTTGATATGGGTGGGTTGTATGTGAGAGCCATAAAAGTAGATAGCAGAGGAAAAGTGTTGGATTATAAGATGACAGGTCAATGTGCTTCCGGTTCAGGTCAATTTATCGAAAATATTTCTCGCTACCTAGGTTTGGCAATTGAAGAAGTTGGTGAAATTTCTTTACAAGCTGACAACCCTGAAGTACCTTCAGGTATTTGTGCCGTGCTAGCCGAAACAGATGTTATTAACCTAGTTTCTAAAGGATTATCAACCCCAAACATCGTTAAAGGAATTAATATTTCTATTGCACAGCGTGTAGTTAAATTATTAGGAGCTCTAAAAGCAGAATCTCCAATTACATTAGTAGGTGGTATGGGAATGAATGTTGGAATGGTACAAGCCATTGAAGAAATGGCCGCTGAAAATAAAAAACAAGTTTTTGAATTCATTGCTCACCCAGATGCTATTTATTCTGGTGCAATTGGAGCCGCTCTTTGGGGCGGATTTAGGTACTATAAATTAAAAGAAAAGGAAGCTGCAGTAGTGGCTTAAGCTCATTCAAAGTTTAAGGGTTGATGTTCAATGTTTAAGAAATCAACCTCAAGCTCTGATCTTTAAACCTTTAAAATGAAACAACTCGATGCCGAACATAAATTAGGTGATGTAATTCCAAACATTGCTACTATGCTTAATCAAAACGTTTTGCGTTATGGTAATAAAATTGTTTATCAAGAAAAAAACAGCAAAGGCGTTTATGAAGGAATTACTTGGAACAACTTTTACAATAATATCCAAAACATTGCTTACAACCTTCAACAAATAGGGTTTACAAAAGGAGAAAAAATGGTCATTTTCTCACGCAATTGTTTGGATATGCTCCAATTAGAATTAGCAATTATGGCTTATGGAGGTGTTATTGTTCCAATTTTTGCAAATTTCAAAAAAGAAACTGCTGAACTACTTATTAATCACTCAGGTGCTACTTGGTTAGCTTTGGCAGGTGAGCAACAATTGGCAAATATCAGTTCAGAGTTGAATTTAAAACAAATTTTTTCTTTTACAGATATAATAGATAGTCGTTTTCCTGATTTAAAATATATTGACTTTTTACTAAAACAACGACCAGAAAACACTTCGGTATTTGATACCGAAATATCACCGGACACCATTTGTTTAAACATGTACACCTCCGGAACCATGGGAATTCCAAAATGTGTGCAATTAATGCACAAAAACATTTTATCGCAACAAGCAGCATTATCAATTGTTTGGGATGTAACTTCCGAAGATAGATTTTTAGCTTATTTACCTTGGCACCATAGTTTTGGAGGTATATTCGAATTGTTTACTGCATTGTATAATGGAGCAACTTTTTCGCTCGAAAGCAGTTATGGAAGAGATGCCAACCAAATTTTTGAAAATTGGAAACTGATTAAACCAACCATTTTCTTTAGCGTTCCAAAAGTATATCAATCGCTTTACGATTTAACTAAAGAAAGTAAAGAAACTGAAAATATTTTTTTCAACTCAGGGTTAAAATTCATCTTTACAGCAGCAGCAGCTCTACCTGAAAAACTTTCAAATGAGTTTGAAAAACGTGGAATAAAAGTAGTTGAAGGTTGGGGATTAACTGAAACTTCACCTTGCTGCACGTTAACCGATCCATCATTAAAAAGAGAAACAGGAGTAGTTGGAAAACCCATTCCCGGAGTAAGTATTCGTGTTGCCGATGATGACGAGATACAAGTAAAAGGTCCAAATATTATGGTAGAGTATTATCATAATGATGAAGCCAATGCATCTATTTTTACCGAAGATGGCTGGTACAGAACAGGAGATGTGGGTGAAATTACTGAAAATGGTTTAAAACTAATTTCTCGAAAAGATAGAATTTTTAAATTGTCTAATGGTGAAAAAGTAATTCCAACCGATTTAGAAAAAGCCATCGAATTAAAATGCCACTACGTTCAATACGCTGTAGTTTCCGGTAGTGGTGAAGAACACCCTGTAGCTCTTATTTTTCCAAATAAAAAATTACTAGAAAGACCAGATTATGAACTTTCTCCAGAAGAAGGTTGTTTTTGTCCAAGAAGCTTAAACGAATTAGGAAGATGCTTAACCGGTTGCTTAGCAATGGCTAACGACAGTTTAAAACAAAAATTTGCTAAAGTAAAATCAGCTGCCATTATTTTGGATGAACTATCATTAGACAATAATACACTTACTCCCTCCATGAAAGTAGCTCCAAAAAATGTAGTAGAACGATATAGAAACCATTTACTTAACTTATATGGTGAGAAAGTTCCTGTGGAGGAAGAAGTTTATGTAATAGAATTAGAACCAGATAAACTGAACGCAAGATGTACAAAATAAAAGCTACAGATACCATGAAAAAAATAATGGGCGAATATTTTAGCTCATTAGAATCCGGCAAAAAGAAAATTGCTTGGTGTACTAGTGTAGGTCCTGCCGAGTTACTTCGTTCTTTTGGTTTTGAAGTATATTTCCCCGAAAATCATGGAGCATTAATGGGAGCTACAAGAACAGCTATGGATTATATACCAGAAGCAGTAAAGTGTGGTTATTCCGGTCATGTTTGCTCTTACACCACAGCCGATATAGGTTCTTATCTTAAACACGATTCCCCTTTAAAAACACATTACGGATTACAAGGACAACCCAAACCAGACTTGATTGCTTACAACACCAATCAATGTAGAGAAGTACAAGATTGGTTTCAATTTTTTGCTGATGAATTCAACTGTCCTATTGTTGGAATTATGCCTCCACGCCATGTTGATGAAGTTACACAAGATGAAGTGAATTTAGTAGTGAAGCAATTCAAAAACATGATTCCTGTTTGCGAAAAGATAAGCGGACAACAATTTGATGAAAATAAATTTAAAGAAACCGTTCGCTTAAGCAAAGAAGCAACTTTATTGTGGCAAAAAGTACTAAAAACTTCAACAGCAATGAATGCTCCATTAAGTTTCTTTGATGGAACCATACACATGGGACCAATAGTAGTGCTCCGTGGAACTCAAATAGCCAAAGATTATTACACCGAATTATTAGCCGAATTAGAAGATAACGTAAAAAACAATTTAGGGTTTTTACCACAAGCTAAAACTAGAATCTTTTGGGAAGGAATGCCCATTTGGGGAAAACTAAGAATGTTAAGCGATTTGTTTACTTCTAACGATGCTGCAGTTGTAGCATCTACCTATTGCAGCAGTTGGGTATTTGACAAGTTTGACGAAAACGACCCATGGAACTCCACTGCTAGAGCCTATACCGAAATTTTTATCAATAGAAGCGAAAAAGCCAAAATGAAGATGCTTTCAGATTGGTTTAATGAATACAAAATTGATGGTATAGTTTATCACGATTCTAAAACATGCTTCAACAATTCTAACGCAAAATTTGGAATGCCTCAACGATTAAAAGAAAAAACCGGAGTTCCGGCATTAGTTGTAGAAGGCGATTTGTGTGATTTAAGATTTTTTTCCGAAGGACAAAGCATGACCAAGATAGAAACCTTTTTAGAACAGCTAGAAGATAGTAAAGTGTTTTAATAGAAGACTAGATGACAAAAAAAGACAAAATAAAGATTGGTGTTATCGGACTTGGTCCGGTGGGGATGATATTAGCTGTAAAACTACAAGAAGCCGGCTACGAAGTAGCCCTATGTGAAGTAAACGAAACCAAAGCCGAAAAAATTAAAAACGAAGGCTTAATTTTAGAAAATGTCATCGAACAAAAAGCCCAGTTCAGTCAGGTTTATACCAGCATTGCTGATTTAGCTCCATTTGATGCCGATTACTTAATATTTTCACTAAAAACCACACATACTCCTGCTGCAGTTAATCAAGCACTTGAATTAAATACCGAAAAACTAACCGTAATCTCAGCTCAAAACGGAATTGATACCGAACAGTTATTAGCAGATGGTTTTGGAGAAAGTAAAACCTTACGTTTAGTGGTTAATTTTGCAGGAAATACTATTGCTCCAAACATTACCAAGGTAACTTTTTTTACCCCACCAAATTATTTAGGAAGTGTTAATGATGCTCGAACAGCTAAAGCAAAACAATTAGCTGATTTACTTACCTCAGTAAACTTAGATACAAAAGCTATAGACTCTTTTGAATTGTTAAAAAGAACTTGGGAAAAGACTTTGCTAAACTCCTCATTAAGTGCACTATGTGGTGTTAGCCGATTAACTATGGCAGAAGCAATGGCCGATAAAGATACGGTAGAACTTATTGAACAAGTTATTGCTGAAGGAATTGAAGTGGCCGAAGCCGAAAAAATTAAATTTCCGGATGATTTTCTTCGACAATGTATGCGTTACCTCAAAAAAGGTGGCGACCATTTTCCTTCTTTAGCTGTTGATTTAATAAACAATAGACCAACAGAAATTGACTATTTCAATGGCAAAATTGTAGAATATGGTCGTAAACATTACATACGAACATCTTTAAACTTAGCTTTTGCCAATATGGTGAAAGCCATGACGAATAAAAACATTATTTCCAGAATTCCGGGAGCAAGTGGTGATATAACCAGAAAGATATTTGAAAAAGGATTAATAAATAAAGGAGCAACCTCAGTTACTTATAAAAATGTTGATTGTTTTTTAGGAATAGATTTGGGTTCTTCTTATGCTAAGTTTACTGTAATTGATAATAAATACAATCCATTATTCCGATACTTTTTGCCTACCATGACCAACGACAAACAAGCATTTAAAAATGTGATGTCTGCAATAACTTCAAACTTTAATATAAAATACAGTTGTGCAACAGGTTATGGACGAAAACATTTTACCGAAACAGATATTGTTAAAACTGAAATAAATTGTGGTGCAGTAGGTGTTTCACAACATTTTAAAGGCGAAAAAAACATCATTGATATAGGTGGCGAAGACATAAAAATTATTCGCTGCGATAAAGACAACAACGTAGAAAATTTCTACATGAACGATAAATGTGCTGCCGGAACAGGTTCTTTTTTGGCTGAAATTGCTGAACGAGCAGGAATCAATATTGCTGATATGAGCAGTTTAGCATCACTTTCTACGTACGATAAAGAGTTAAATAGTTTTTGTACAGTTTTCGCCAAAACCGAAATCATGAATTGGATTTTTGACGGAATGAAGCTCGAAGACATTTCTAGAGGAATATACAACTCAATAGCCAACAAAGTAGCAAAAATGCGACTCGATCCGGGCATCCCAACATATATGATTGGTGGTGTTATCGCTCACCATCCATTTTTGAAAGATTTACTTAACGAAAAATTCAATAAAGACATAAAAATAATAGATACTCCTCAATTTGTGGTGTCTTATGGTGCTGCTGTGATAGCTAAAAACAGTTTTAGCAAAGAAAAAATATCAAGCTTAGAAACTCAAACTTTAAACAATTAATTATGAAAGGATTTTACGACAAGAAGAAAGGGATTGGAATAACTTACGACAACATTTACTTAGTTAATGGAGCTAGAACTCCATTTGGAAAATTGTGCGGAACATTAGGACAAGTTTCTCCAACCGATTTAGGAATTTATGCTACAAAATCTGCTATAGAAAAATCAGGAATTTCAGGGGATGATATCGACCAAGTAATGTACGCTAACATTGGACAAAGTTCTGCCGATTCTTACTTTTTGCCACGCCATATTGGTTTGTTTTCAGGTATTCCGGAAAGTGTTCCAGCGGTAATGTTACAACGTATTTGCGGTTCAGGTTTTGAAACCATTATTGCCGGTGCCGAACAAATTTCTTTAGGAAAAGCCCAAACAGCTTTATGTGGAGGAACAGAAAATATGACCTTATCTCCTACTGTAAGTTTTGGAAACAGAATGGGATATCCGTTAGGGAAAATTGATTTTAAAGACATGCTTTGGGAGGCATTAAATGATACTGCTGCTGTTCCTATGGGATGCACAGCCGAAAACGTTGCAGCCAAACATGGCATAACAAAAAACGATGCCAACGAATTTGCTAAACTTTCTGTAGATAGATACTTGGCTGCAAAAGAAAGAGGCTTTTTTGATGGAGAAATTGTAAAAATGAATTCAGCCGAATTTGCTGTTGAAGGACTAAATACCAGAAAAGTGAAATTACCTAGAAATGCGGTTGATTTTAATGTTGATGAAAATGTTAGACCTTCTGATTTAGAAGCAATGTCAAAGCTACCTTCTGTTTTTGCTCGCGATGGCGTTCAAACTGCCGCCAATTCAAGTGGTATTGTAGATGGAGCTGCCTCTGTAGTTGTTGCTAGTGGAGACTTTATAAAAGAAAAAGGACTAAAACCATTAACCAGAGTTGTAGCTTCAGCAACAAGTGCATTAGACCCACGAGTAATGGGCTTAGGTCCCGTACCGGCAATAAAATTAGTATTAGAATTAGCAGGTTTAACCTTAGCAGATATCGGATTAGTTGAAATTAACGAAGCTTTTGCTGCTCAGTTTATTGGTTGCGAAAAAGAATTAGGCTTAAACAGAGATATCTGTAATGTAAACGGTGGTGCTATAGCTTTAGGACATCCACTAGCCGCTACTGGAACACGATTATCTTTAACACTATCAAGAGAAATGCAAGCTAGAGGAGTTAAATATGGTATTGCTTCAGCTTGTATTGGTGGCGGACAAGGCACCGCTATTTTATTTGAAAACATGAATGCTTAAAATAATTACAAATACGATTGTCAGTTCTAGTGATTGAAGAAACGAAAATCGTATCGAGAACAAAAAGAATACAAAATGGAAAAATTAAAACAATGGCAAATGACTGATTTAAACAAAGATTTCTCTTTGGTTGAAGTTGACATGCCAACAATAAATGAAAATGAAGCCTTAGTTAAAGTGGCAGGTTGTGGTGTTTGTCATACCGATTTAAGCTTTTGGCACGATGGTGTTCGCACCAAAAAAGAAATGCCCTTAACCCTTGGTCACGAAATTAGCGGTACCGTAATAGAAGGTCCCGCCCATTTAAAAGGTAAGAATGTAATTATTCCTGCTGTATTACCTTGTGGAAATTGTGAATTGTGCAACAAAGGAAGAAGTAATATGTGTCAAAATCAATTAATGCCGGGAAATGATTTTCATGGTGGTTTTGCAACACATATTAAAGTTCCTCATAAATACTTGTGCCCTGTACCAGATTCAGTTTTAACTAAATATAAATTAGAAGAACTTTCAGTTATTGCCGATGCTATTTCTACCCCTTACCAAGTAATGAAAAAATCAGAACTTGAAAAAGGAGATTTAGCCATTTGCATTGGAGTTGGTGGAGTTGGTGTTTACGGAGCTTTAATTGCCAAAATTATGGGAGCAAAAGTGTTAGCAATCGACATAAATGATGAAAAACTAGCTCAAGCAAAGAAAAATGGGGTTGACGCTACACTCAATTCGAAAGGATTAGACATCAAGGAAATTAAATCTAAAGTAAAGGAAATTGCCAAAGAAATTGGAGCGCCTAAATACGGCTGGAAAGTTTTTGAATTTTCGGGAACAGCTCCAGGTCAAGAGTTAGCATTTAACCTGATTACATTCACTTCCACTTTAAGCATTGTGGGATTTACCATGAATAAATTGGAAGTTCGTTTGAGTAACTTAATGGCTTTTGATGCAAAATTAATTGGTACGTGGGGATGCAAACCAGAATTGTATCCCGAAGTTGTGGATTTAATTGCAACTGGAAAGCTCGAAATTAAGGACTTTGTAGAAACTTTTCCATTAAGTCAGATTAACGAAGTATTCAAGAATACATTAGCACATAAATACACCAAACGTTCGGTTTTAGTACCTGAATGCAACTAAATATAATTATTAACTTAAAAAATATAGATAATATGGAATTTAAGAATCACAACATTGTAGAAAACTACCAATATACCGACATTATTTTTGAAAAAAGACCTGTTACTGATAATGACGGTTCAGAAGTGAAAGGATTGTATAACGCTTGGATTATGCTTAACAATCCTAGTCAGTATAACTCCTATACCACTAAGGCAGTAAAAGAAATTATATTGGCTTTTGGTGAAGCTTCTAACGACAGAAGTGTAGTAGCTGTAATCTTTACAGCTGTCGATGACAAGGCCTTTTGTACAGGTGGAAATACCAAAGAATATGCAGAATATTACTCAGGTCAACCCCAAGAATATTCTCAATATATGAGATTATTTAATGATATGGTTTCAGCTATTTTAAAGTGTGAAAAACCTGTAATTTGTCGTGTAAATGGCATGCGTATCGCAGGAGGTCAAGAGATAGGAATGGCTTGTGACTTAACCATTTCTACTGATTTAGCCCAATTTGGTCAAGCAGGACCAAAACACGGAAGTGCAGCAATAGGTGGTTCAACAGACTTCTTACACTTGTATGTTGGTATTGAAAGAGCCATGCAGTCATTAACATTATGCGACAGATGGACAGCTCATTATGCTAAATTCATCGGTTTAATTACTGATATAGCACCTGCACTTAAAGTAAATGGAAAATTCATCACCAACCCAATGGTAGTAACAGATAAGTTTGTAGATGAAATGGGTAATATCGTTTATGGTCAAATGAAAACTGGTGAAGAATTGGCTAAAGCAAAAGATGTTTTTAAATCGGCTGAGGTTGATTTATCAAAATTAGATGAAACAGTAAACAAAACCGTTGCCAAATTATTGTATGCTTTCCCTAATTGTATAGCTAAATCGCTTACAGAAATTCGTAAGAAAAAATTAGAACATTGGGATGCTAACAAAGAAAGTAGTCGTGAATGGTTAGCATTAAACATGATGACGGAAGCGAAAGCTGGCTTTAGAGCTTTCAATTTTGGTCCAAAAAACGACAGAGAAATTGATTTTGTTAAGCTAAGACAATTATTAGCTGAAGGTCACGAGTGGAATGATGAAATGCATAGAAAAATTTCTCCTCAATTTAAAACAGCAAATGCCTAAGAAATGGAAAAAATTAAATTAACCTATACCCACAACAACACAGTAGCCAACATTTTATTGGATGATGGCAAAGGAAATGTGTTGGACAATGTAATGATGTTAAATATCTTAGATTGTTTCAAGCAATTTAAGCAAAATAAAGATCTAAAACTCATTACATTTCAAGGCGAAGGAAAACACTTTTCGTTTGGAGCAAGTGTTCCTGAACATACCAAAGAGTTAGCTGAAACCATGATAAAAACATTTCATCAGTTGTTTTTAGGTATAATAGATTTAGGCATTCCAACTATGGCAAAAATATCCGGACAATGTTTGGGAGGCGGAATGGAATTAGCCATCATGTGTAACTTATTATTTGCCGACAAAACGACTAAAATGGGGCAGCCCGAAATTGTGTTGGGAGTTTTTCCTCCACCGGCATCAGTAATATTACCCGAAAAATTAGGGTTGGCTCGTGCCGAAGAATTATTAATCTCAGGTAGAACTATGGGAGTTGAAGAGGCATATCAAATAGGTTTAGTAAATCAAGTATTTGATGATAAAGATGCTTTAAATACTGCTGTAGAAGAATGGATTAAAAAAAACATTGTTCCAAAAAGTGCTTCATCATTGCGTTATGCCATAAAAGCATCGAGAGTGAAGTTTAACCATATTTTAGGTAATTTTTTACCACAATTAGAATACATGTATGTGAAACAACTGATGGAAACCAACGATGCTAACGAAGGAATCAATGCATTTTTAGAAAAAAGACAACCCGTTTGGGAGAATTGTTAACACAGTAGAAAGTAAAAAGTTGAAAGTTTATAAAGTCAATCAAAACCTTTCAGCTTTAAAACTTTACAAACATTAAACTAATTAATATGAAAAAGATAAAAATAGTAGGTGTTGTAGGAGCAGGTACAATGGGTGCTGCCATTGCTCAAAAATTTGCTCAAGAAGGTTTTACCGTCTATCTTAACGATAGAGAACAACAATACATTGAGAAAGGAATTTCAGGTATTCGTACTATCTTAGAAGAGGGTGTTGAACGTAAAATTTTCACTCAGGAAAAAGTAGAAAACATACTTGATAATATCAAAGGTACTATAAATCAAAACGATTTAAAAACTTGTGATTTAATTGTTGAAGCCATTTTTGAAGATTTTAATGTGAAATGCGAATTATTCAAAACATTAGATAAAATTGTTTCTTCTGACACCATTTTAGCTACTAATACCTCTTCATTTTCAGTAACAGAAATGGCTGCTTCTATATCACATCCCGAGCGGTTTGTAGGTTTGCATTACTTCTATCATGCAGCAAAAAATCGTTTAGTAGAAATTATTCCTGGTGAAAAAACTTCTCCTGAAACTACAAAAGCAGTTTACGAATTTTCTGTGCTTTCAGGCAAAGACCCTATTTTTACTGCAGATGCTTATGGCTTTGCAGTTAACCGGTTTTTTGTGCCTTGGCTCAATGAATCGTGTAAAATGTTAGATGAAGGAATTGGTACTATTGCCGAAATTGATACCATTTGCATGAAAACATTCGGAATTGGCATGGGACCGTTTGCTTTAATGAACGCCACAGGTGTACCAATTGCTCTTCATGCTCAAAAAACATTAGAACATTTTGGTCCATCATATAAAGTTGCTAAAAAACTGGAAGAACAAGTAGCAAGTAAACAAAATTGGGATTTAAGTGGAACTGGTGAAACAGCTATTAATCCTGAAAGAGAAAAAGCAGTAAACGACCGAATTTTAGGTTGTACATTATTTGTTTGTTCCCAAATTTTAGAAGAAAAAGTTTGTACTGCATCCGACTTAAACAGGGGAGCAAAAATTGGTTTGAGATGGCGTTTTGGTCCAATTGATTTAATGAATAAATATGGTGAAAAAGAAGTGAAAAAATTGGTGGAAGGTTATGCTAATTTGTATAACGAACCTATTCCAAACGACATAAAATCAGATAATTGGAAGATGGATTTTGTTACATTAGATGTTAACGGAAGCATTGCTACCATTACTATGAATAGACCGGAAGATATGAATGCTTTAAACGAAGAGGTAATAGGACAGTTAGATTGTAAATTTTCTCAAGCAGATGCCATGCCTCACGTTAAAACCATTATTTTAACAGGTTCGGGCAAAGCTTTTGTAGCTGGTGCTGATATTAAATTCTTTGTAAAAAATATTAAATCCAATACCATTAACAACATTGTAACCTTTACCAAATACGGACAAGATGTATTAGCTAAAATTGATAAATCATCAAAAAAAGTGGTCGGTATTTTAAACGGTTTGACCTTAGGTGGAGGGATGGAATTAGCCCTTTGTTGTGATGTATTGTTAACTGTTCCAAAAACCAAAATTGCTTTTCCAGAAACAGGAATTGGTATTTATCCAGGTTTAGGTGGAACTCAACGTACAGCTTTAAGAATAGGGAAAGGCTTAGCCAAATACTTAGTGTTAACGGGACAAATGTTAGATGCTAAAACAGCAAAAGAAATAGGTTTAATAGATGAAATAATTCAACCTGCTGATATTTTCGAATACATTTCAGGAACAAAACCAACACCTGACAGAAAAAAACAAGTTTTGAGTGCTAACTGGCAAGCAGTATCAGATTTTTATACCAATAATAACTATAAAAAAATTATGTCAGGAACTTATAAAAATAGCGAAATTGATAAAGAAGCCATAGACAAAATGGCTAAAACCATGAGTTACAAAGCACCAATAGCCATGAAGTTTGCGGAAGAATTGATAGAAGCAGCAAAAGGGCCTTCGTCTGAATTAGATAAATTGGAAGCTATTTTCACCACAAAAGATGCTTTATTAGGCTTGACATCTATTGGTAAAAAGGTAGAATACAAAGGAGAATAAAATGAAAACAACCTTAGAAAGTGTAGTAATAAAATTTGCTGGTGATTCAGGAGATGGAATGCAACTAGCAGGAACTTTATTTACCGATACCACAGCAGTAATGGGGAACGCAATAGCAACATTTCCCGATTTTCCGTCTGAAATTAGAGCACCGCAAGGAACAGTTGCTGGTGTTTCAGGTTTTCAAATTCATTTTGGAACGAGCGGTGTTCATAGTCCGGGAGATACTCCAGATGTATTGGTAGCCATGAATCCCGCTGCTTTAAAAGCAAATCTACACAATCTTAAACCTGCATGCACCATCTTGTTGGACAGTGATGCTTTCTCAAAAAAAACCATTGAAAAAGCAGGATTTGAAACCAATCCGTTAGAAGACGATACACTTTCTGATTTTAAAGTAATTGAAGCCCCAATAACTTCTTTAACAAAAAGTGCATTAACTGATTTAGGTTTAGATAATAAAACTGCCGATAGATGTAAAAATGTTTTTACTTTAGGAATAGTTTTTTGGTTGTTTAGCGAACCATTAGAACAAACCATTAACTTTTTTAAACAAAAGTTTAAAAATAACCCAACCATTGCTGAAGCTAATATAAAAGCCATAAAAGCTGGTTATAATTATGCGTTAACCATCGAAGCTATTAAATCTTCGTTTACGGTTTTATCTGCAAAAAAAGTTCCCGGAACTTACCGAAATATTACAGGGAATCAAGCGACTGCCTGGGGATTGATGGCAGCTGCTCAAAAAGCAGGAAAGCCTTTATTTTTAGGATCTTACCCAATTACTCCTGCAACGGATATCATGCAAGAACTAACTAAGCATAAATGGACAAAAACAAGAGTGTTTCAGGCTGAAGATGAAATAGCCGGAATATGTTCTACCATTGGAGCTGCTTTTGCTGGAAACGTTGCCGTAACAACAACTTCAGGACCTGGGATGGCATTAAAAACGGAAGCCATTGGTTTGGCGGTAATGACCGAATTACCTATTGTGATTGTAAATGTTCAACGTGGAGGTCCAAGTACTGGATTGCCAACCAAAACTGAACAAAGTGATTTAATGCAAGCCGTTTGGGGAAGAAATGGTGAAAGTCCTGTGGTGGTAATTTCTGCCAGTACACCAGCCGATTGTTTTGATTGGGCTTTTGAAGCAACCCGAATTGCATTAGAACACATGACACCTGTAATTCTTTTAACAGAGAGTTATTTAGGAAATGGAGCAGAACCATGGAAAATTAAATCATTAAAGGAACTCCCTGAAATAAAACCGCTTATATTAGAAACTAAAGATGCAAACTGGCAACCATACAAAAGAGACAATGAAAAATTGACTCGTAAATGGGTTGTTCCAGGCACACCTGAAATGCAGCACCGTATTGGAGGATTAGAAAAAGACGAGTGTACTGGATGTGTTTCTCACAATCCTCAAAACCATGAGTTAATGGTTAAAATTCGTAAAGAAAAAATTCAAAGAGTAGCCAATTTTATACCTGAGCAACGTTATAAAGGCAAAGATGCAAAAAAACTATTGGTTGTTGGTTGGGGTGGTCAGTTTGGTATTTTGTTTGGAGCTGTTAATGATCTTCAAAAAGAAGGCAAAGACATTGCTTTTACACACTTTAATTACATCAATCCACTGCCAAAAAATACCGCTGAAATTTTTTCAAAATTCGATAAAATTATAGTGTGTGAATTGAATGATGGACAATTTGCTAATTACTTAAGAGCTTTGCTACCACAGTTTAAATATGAGCAGTACAATAAAATTCAAGGCTTACCTTTTACAGTAAAAGAATTAAAAAATAAATTCAACCAATTATTAGAGGAAAAATAAAATGGAAGCAACTACCTTACAGTGTTTATATAAACCCAGAGATTATGCCAGCGATCAAGAAGTAAAATGGTGTCCGGGATGTGGCGATTATGCTATTATCAGTGCTGTTCAAAAAACATTTTCTGAATTAAATTTAAAAAAAGAAGATGTTACTATCGTTTCAGGAATTGGCTGTTCATCTCGTTTTCCATATTATATGGATACTTATGGGTTTCACACTATACATGGTAGGGCAGCAGCTGTAGCTACCGGAGTTAAATTAGCCAATCCTGATTTAAGTGTTTGGATGATGTCTGGTGATGGCGATTCATTAGCAATTGGTGGCAATCATTTTATCCATGCTGTTCGTAGAAATATCAACATCAATTTAATTTTGTTTAACAATGAAATTTATGGTCTTACTAAAGGTCAATACTCCCCCACTTCTGAAAGAGGGAAGGTCACAAAATCATCTCCCTACGGAACCGTAGAAAGCCCTTTTAATGTAGGAGAACTGACATTAGGATCTAAAGGACACTTTTATGCTCGGGTACCAGATACGGATGTTAAATTAATGACTGAGGTAATGAAACAAGCCTATTTACACGAAGGATTTTCAGTAGTGGAAGTGCTACAAAACTGTGTGATTTTTAATGATAAAACGCATGCTGTCATTACCTCGAAAGAAACTAAACTAAACAATCAAATATTACTTGAACACGGTAAACCAATGCTTTTTGGTGAAAACAACAGTAAAGGATTACGACTAAACGGATTGAATTTGGAAGTAGTAACCATAGGTGAAAACGGTATTTCAGAAGAAGACATTTTGGTGCATGATGCCTCAGCAAAATCAAATGTTTTACACAATCTATTAATTCAAATGAAATTACCTGGATTCCCTATTGCAATGGGCGTAATTAGAAATGCAGATGCCAACGTATACGACAATGCATTTTTTGAGCAAATGGAGAACCAAGAACAATTATCAAAATATAAATCTTTAGATGATTTATTTATGAGTGGAAATATTTTTACAATAAACACTTAGTCAATTTATTTGAATAATTAAATCAAACATCATTTTATTATTTTCTATGTTTGTATTATACTTACCAAAAAGTATGATTACAATACGAAAGCTCTGACTACTTACTCCGTAAAAAATATAGCTTTTTTCAAAGTCAGTAATGTAATCTATTTATAAACACATAATTTATATAATTTATAAAATATTAAAAGATATTTAGGTCTTTTTATATTTTGTATTAAAAAAGTTGTATCTTTGCCCTATAAATTAATCACTAACTAAAACCAAAAAGTTATGGAAAACATAGATAACAAAACTGTAGCCGAAATAGTTACAGAAAACATTAAAACAGCTGATGTATTTAAGAAAAACGGCATAGACTTTTGCTGTGGCGGGCATGTTTCTGTACAAGAAGTATGTGCAAAAAAAGGCATTGATTATGCAAGTTTAAAAGAAGAAATTCTAAAAATTGGAACCCAACAACAAGGTAGTCATGATTTCAACACTTGGGGTTTAGACTTCCTAAGCGATTACATCATTAACACACACCACAAATATGTGCAAGAGGCTAGCTTAATTATTGCTCAGTATGCCGAAAAAGTGGCTAAAGTTCATGGCCATCATTACACCGAAACAATTGAAATTTATAAATTGTTTATTGAAATTGCCAATGAATTGAGTAGCCACATGCAAAAAGAAGAAGGTATTTTATTTCCTTATATAAAAGAATTAGCTGCTGCAGAAAAGAAAGGAGAAAAAATTCCAACACCACATTTTGGCACCGTACAAAATCCTATAAATATGATGGAAGATGAACATACAGGAGCTGGAGAAATTCTTTTTAAGATTAAAGATTTAACCAACGATTTCAATCCTCCATCAGGTGCTTGCAATACTTTTAGAGCTTTATATGCAAAGTTGGAAGAATTCCAAAATGATTTATTCCAACACATTCATTTAGAAAATAACATTTTATTTCCAAAAGCCATTGCTTTAGAAGCTAAAATGTTAAATTAAATTGATAATTTTGGAGCCTGAATTATGTTATCAAAATCTTGTGTATATGCCTTAAGAGCCATTGTTTATGTCGGACATAATGGTTCTGAAAACCATAAAATTGGTATTAAAGAAATCGGTGAAGAACTAGATTTACCTGTACACTTTTTGAGCAAAATACTTCAATCATTAGTTAAACACAACATTCTTCAGTCAACAAAAGGTCCACATGGTGGTTTTTACATTAATGAAATATCTGGACAAATCAAACTACTTAGGATAATTGAAGTTGTTGATGGCCTTTCGTTCTTTCATAAATGTGGTCTAGGTATGCATGAGTGTTCTGACACACATCCTTGCCCACTACATGATGACTTTATAGTTTTTAGAGAAGGGTTGTATAAAATATTCTCTACTAAAACAATAAACGATTTGGTTAAAAAAGTGGAAGATGGTAATGCTTTTATCCAAAATTTAAATACAAAAAATTAAACACATTATAAAAACAATTAAAATAATTTAAAAATGAAAAAAGTAACATTAAACGTATTAACAGTAACCCTAATGTTTGGTATGGCCACTTTAGTAGCTTGTGGTGGTTCGTCTGAAGAAGCTACAGAAACTGCAAAAGATGCTGTTGAAGAAGCTACTGAAATTGTAGAAGAAGTTAAAGAAGAAGTAGTTGAAGCCACTATTTCTGGTGAAGAAGTTTTCACATCTAAAGGCTGTGTAGCTTGTCACCAATTAGAAACTAAAACGGTAGGACCTTCTTTAAAAGAAATTGCTGCTGCTTATGATGGTAATAAAGATGGCTTAATTGCATTCTTAAAAGAAGAAGGTGAAGCTATTGTAGATCCTGCTCAAGCTGCTGTTATGCAACCACAACTTGCTGTAACAAAAGCATTACCTTCTGCAGAATTAGAAGCGTTAACTGATTATATGTTAAGCAATAAATAAAACTTTTATTTCCTTCCATAAAGATTCATGAGGTTTAACAATAAAATTAATTGTACAGATTGCGAAAACAGCAATTGTTTCATTAAAAAACATTGTTTAGATAATATTAAGCAATCGGTTACAATACATGAAAACAAATTTGTTAATAGATACAGTAAAAACCAATTAATTTTTATGGAAGGAAATTTTGTTGACAGCATTAATTTCATTCAGTCCGGAAGGGTAAAAGTTTTTAAAAAAGGAGCTTTTGGTAAAGACCAAATTATTCGCCTAATTTCTGATGGAGAAATTCTTGGGCATAGAGGCTTATCTGATGCAGAAAAATTTAGTATCTCGGCAACTTCTATAACCGATAGTATGATTTGTAGTTTTGACAAAGCTTTTTTCTTTAAATTATTAAAAACCACTCCAGAGCTTACTTTTAACCTCATGCTTTATTTTGCTAACGAACTTAATCATGAAGAAAACAAGCTTAGAGACCTTTCTATTTTTAATGTTAGAGAAAAAGTTGCCAAAGCACTATTAATAATGATTAATGCTTATGGATTGAATAAAAAAAATGAAATCAACCACGCTCACGAACTAAGCAGGCAAGATATTGCAGAATTGGTAGGACTAAACTCTAATCAAGTAACAAAAATTTTAGCCGATTTAAAAGAAGACAATATCCTGGAAACAGACAATAAAACAATAAAAATTATCAACCTTAACAGTCTTAAAGAAATAGTAAATATTTAGTAGATTAATAATGATTTATATCATGACCATTTCTTCCAAATAAAGCTATTTCACTTGATTTACATCAATAATTATATTAGGAGATTGTTTGTATTTTTGAAAATAAAAGATATAAAGGTCTTTTAATATTTATTAAAATAATTATAAACTAAAAACAAAAAGCTATGCTAACAAAAAGTCAAGCGAAAATATTCTTCTTAGCAGGAACAATTATTTTCTCAGTATTATTTCTTGGTTTATCGTACGATACACATGTAAACAAGCATGACGACCAAACCAATGCAGATAAAATAACTCCAGAAGTTGTTGCTGGAAAACATTTGTGGGAAAGCAACAATTGTATGGGGTGTCATACAATTTATGGGGAAGGTGCCTATTATGCACCAGAGCTTACCAAAGTAATAGAACGCAGAGGAGCGCCTTATGTTAAAGGTGTATTAATGTCACCAACTCCTTGGGGTGAACATACCAGTGGAAGAAAAATGGTGGCTTATGGTTTTTCCGAAGAAGAAGCCAATAATCTTATAGCATATTTTGAATGGATAGGAAATGTTGACCTAAATGGTTTCCCTGCTAAACCAAAATATGAAATTAAAAAAACTAAATAATTAAACAATAACTAAAATTTAATGTCATGAAATATACAACACAAAAAGTAGCTTATTGGTTCTTCCTATCGGCATTAGGACTGTTAGCACTGCAAATCGTTTATGGTTTTATCATGGGGTTTGCTCATATGGGAATGGACGGTCTACATGATTTCATTCCATTTAACACTGCAAGAGCAGTTCATACCAACTTACTAGTTTGTTGGTTATTATTAGGATTTATGGGATCCGCATACTACATCATCCCTGAAGAATCGCAAAATGAATTGTACTCGCCAAAACTTGCCTACATACAACTTATTAGCTTTTTAGCAGTTGGTGTTACAGCTGTTATTGCTTATCATTTTAACTGGTGGGAAGGACGTAAATTCTTAGAAATTCCTCGACCGCTAGATTATTTAGTAGTAGTTAATGTGTTAGCATTCTTATTTAATATATTAATGACCTTATTTAAGGGAAAAAGACAAACCACAACAGCTTTAGTTTTGGCTATGGGATTATTATTCTCTGCTCTACTCTACTTACCTGGAATGATTTGGTTTGACAGCCAAACCTTAGATTCTTTCTACAGATGGTATGTAGTTCACCTATGGGTTGAAGGCGTTTGGGAATTAATTATGGGAGGTATTTTAGCTTTCTTATTAATTAAAATTACTGGGGTTGATAGAGAAGTAATTGAAAAATGGTTGTATGTAATTGTAGGACTAACCTTCTTATCAGGTATTTTAGGAACAGGTCACCATTTTTACTACATAGGAGCTCCATCTTACTGGCTATGGATTGGAGGTATCTTCTCCGCATTAGAACCATTAGCCTTCTTAGCCATGGCGTTATTTGCTCTTAATATGTATAGAAAAGGAGAGAAAAAACATCCAAACAAAACCGCTTTAAACTGGACGTTAGGTGCTGCAATTACTTCATTTGTTGGTGCAGGGTTACTTGGTGCTGCCCATACTTTACCTAATGTAAACCTTTACACTCACGGAACATTAGTAACAGCTATGCATGGACATATGGCATTTTGGGGGGCTTACGCAATGATAGTGTTGGCTATTATATCCTACGCTATGCCTAATCTTACAGGAAGAAAATTATTCAACAACGGAATTTCTCAATACGCCTTTTGGTTAAGTAATATTGGAATGATAGGTATGACTGTAGCTTTTGGTGTTGCTGGTGTTGCTCAGGTTTATTTAGAAAGAATTTTGGGAGTTGACTTTATGGAAACTCAAAAAGAAATTGAACCTCACTTCTTAGTATTGGTTCTTTGTGCCTCAGGATTTACAATAGGTATAACATTGTATATAATCAACTTTTTTAAATTTGGAAAACCAACCGATGAAGCTCTTGTAGCTGCATCATAATAAATTTTGTTATTGATTGATGGGAATCAGGGGGCAAAAAGCTCATAATTTTAAGCCCCCTGTTTTTTCTAAAAACTATTTTATTATAATCCCCCTAACTAAAAAATTATGGAAACAATATTTTATAAATCAATAGATAAAGAGCAAGAAATTTTTGAACACGCTTATAAAAACAAGTTGCCACTTTTGCTCAAAGGACCAACCGGAACAGGAAAATCAAGGTTCGTAGAATTTATGGCTCAAAAAATGGGCAAAAAATTATACACCATTGCTTGTCATGAAGAAACTTCCTCTACCGATTTAATTGGCAGATACATTTTAAAAGGTGCAGAAACTGTTTGGATTGATGGTCCTATGACCAGAGCTGTAAAAGAAGGCGCTTTTTTATATCTAGATGAAATTGCAGAAGCTCGTCCGGACATTATTGTTGCACTACACTCTCTTACAGATCACCGTAGAAGTTTATATATTGATAAAACTGGCGAAAGTATTACTGCTGATGAAAACTTTATGTTAATTGCAACCTACAACCCAGGTTACCAAAGAGGTTTTAAAGAACTAAAACCTTCTACCAGACAACGATTTATATCTTTATCATTCAACTATCCAGAAAAAGAAATAGAATCTGAAATATTAATTAACGAAACTGGTATTGATAATGATACTGCTAATAAATTAGTAAAACTTGGGGCTAAAATCAGAAATCTAACAGAGCTTGGTTTAGCAGAAACTGTTTCTACCCGTTTACTAGTTGATGCTGCTTTATTAATTAAAAGCGGTTTACCTCATCGTCTCTCATGCAATGTTGCCATTGCTGAACCTTTAAGCGATGATGAGGATACCACCAATGCTATTAAAGATTTGATTAGCCTAAGTTTGTGATTAAGTAACTAAACAACTACAACTTGAAATTTTTTTTCGACATATCAAACCTTAAAGGAGATTTTTTAGGAGGTCTTACTGCGGGAATTGTCGCTTTACCATTAGCTTTAGCTTTTGGTGTAAGTTCAGGATTAGGTGCTAGTGCCGGAGTTTACGGAGCTATTTTTGTTAGTTTTTTTGCTGCTCTTTTCGGTGGTACTAACACTCAAATATCAGGACCTACAGCACCAATGACCGCAGTAAGTATGGTTGTCATTTCTGGTCTTATTGGTATACATAATGGAGATTTAAGTAAAGCGTTACCTGCAATATTAATGGTTTTCTTAATCTCAGGTATTATTCAAATTTTAATGGGAATAGCTGGTTTAGGTAAATATATTAAATACATTCCTTACCCTGTTGTTTCTGGGTTTATGACTGCAATTGGTGTGATAATTTTAATTACTCAAATTTTGCCCATTTTAGGTTACTCTATTGCAAATGATAAAGCTTATGTTGATAAATTTAAACCTCAAGCTGAAGAAATTCTTTTAGAAAAAATATTAGAAAAAGAAGTTGGCGATAAGGTATTAGTTCTTGAAGATTTTGAAAGAACTATTAATGAATCTAAAAAAATTACAAACGAAGAAATCATTAAAGAAAGTGAGACACTTGCTAAAAACTACTCCTCAGGAGTCATAGGCGCTATTCGAGTTCTTCCAAGAGCCCTAAAACAGATTAATTACCTAGAACTTATTTTGGCCTTATCAACAATTTTTATTATTTATGGCTTTAAAAAAATCACAAGCACTATTCCAAGTACATTAGTTGCACTAATAGTAATGACAGCTATTGCGTTTGGTTTTAATTTAGATTACAAAACTATTAATCAAATACCATCTGGAATTCCTTCAATAAATCTAGAGATTTTTACAGGGTTTGATTTCAACATTATCTCACCATATATTTTTACTGCCATTACACTAGCATTTTTAGGTTCTATAGACTCTTTACTTACCTCTGTAGTAGCAGATAATTTAACAAAAACTAAACACAATGCCAATAAAGAACTAATAGGTCAGGGAATTGGGAATAGTATAGCATCACTTTTCGGTGGAATTCCAGGTGCTGGTGCAACAATTCGTACAATTGTAAATATAAATTCGGGAGGTAAAACAAAACTTTCCGGAATGCTCTCAGGAGTTTTTTTACTTATTGTGCTTTTAGCATTAGGTCCTATTGCCTCTAAAATTCCTTCAGCTGTATTAGCTGGTATTTTAGTTACTGTAGGTATTGGTGTTATGGATTTTAAAGGGTTAAAAGCAATTCCTTATACTCCTAAATATGAAGTTGTAATAATGCTTGTGGTACTAGTACTTTCTACCTTTTGGAATTTAGTTTATGCTGTAGGAATAGGTTTAATCATAGCTTCATTAATTTTTATGAAGAAAATTGGCGATTTAACCTCAACCAAGTCAACAGTAAAAAAACTATCAGAAGAAACTAGCTGGACAGATGAAGCTAATTTCCCTCAAAACCTAAAAGAAGAAGTTTACATTGAACATATTAATGGTCCATTATTTTTTGGATCAACAAATGATTTTCAAAATTTCACAAAACAAATACCCGATACAGCTTCTGCTGTAATAATAAGGCTCGACAGGATGAGATACATTGATCAATCAGGATTATTTGCTTTTAAAGATGTAATTTCAGATCTAGTACAAAAAAATATAAAAGTTGTATTTGTTCATATACAAGAACAACCTAGAGCTTTATTAGAAAGAATTAAATTAATTCCCGAATTAGTTCCTCAAGAACAAATATTTGAAGATTTTAATGAGTGTTTAGATTGGATTGTAAAAAATGTTGAAGACATCTATTAATCAAACTATTAATTATTATGAAAAATCAACTAATTGATAACGTTTTTGAAAATAATCAAAAATGGATACAAGATAAAAAAGAGATTGACAAAAACTATTTCACAAAACTTGGAAAAGGACAAACTCCTGAAATTTTATATATTGGGTGTAGCGATAGCAGGGTTACAGCAGAAGAAATAATGGGCGCACAACCAGGTGAAATTTTTGTACACAGAAATATAGCAAATATGGTTAGCAATCTCGATCAAAGTGCTTCAACTGTTATTAATTATGCCGTGAATTACCTAAATGTCAAGCACATTGTTGTATGCGGACATTATGAATGCGGAGGAATAAAAGCTGCTATGGCTCAAAAAGATTTTGGAATTTTAAACCCATGGCTTAGAAACATAAGAGACGTTTATAGACTACATAAAGATCAACTCAATTACATTAGTAATGAAAAAGAAAGGTACAACAGATTAGTTGAATTAAATGTACTTGAACAATGCGTTAACATCACAAAAATAGCTTCTGTCCAAAAAGCCTCAGCTAAAACCGGATTAACAGTTCATGGTTGGGTATTTGACATCAATAATGGAAAAATAATTGACTTAAAAATTGACTTTCCTAAAATTCTTTTATCAATTAAAGAAATCTACAAACTTGTATAATAACAGATATGGAAATTGATCAAATATTATTCAAACGGTTTTATAAATTCTATAAAAAATTCACCGACAAAGTTGATGAAAATGAACAAGCTAGAACGGTAATTTTAGAACCTTTAAAACCTAGACTAACGCTTCTGGCAAGAGCTTTATCTGGCTTACAAAACGACATTATTACTTCGGAGCGAGAAGGTGGCTGGTCGGGCTTAAATTTTTATTTGCCCGAAAAAGTATCTTTTAACCTTACTACTGAAGAAAATATTAATTTCTACCTTTTCAGAACACTATATTTATCTGTTCAACAGCAATTAAAATTAAATTGGAAAGATGATGATGAATTTACAGCTCTAGAAGCCAAAGATAAAGCGTTAGAAAATGCAGAACTTATTTTAACGGTTTTATTTAATGAATATCCTGCCACCAAATCCATTTATGAAAATCAAAAAATAAATCTTGAAAACTATTATGCCAATAAAGAATTAGCCCCAGACTACAGCTGGCTTTATGGTAAGTGGATGCGCATCAATCAAAAAGCTTTTAATGCAAAAACAGAAGCTTTAAATGATTTAAAAAGTCTATTGGAAGAGAATGAAATCACTACCGAATTAGCTGCTAATCCAAGTGATGAAGTAGAGACAGTTGCTGTAGATCAAAAACAAGCGGAAGACAGTGTGGCTCATAATCAGTTTGAAAAAGTGGATACCTTATCGGAGTTCAATGGTACGTTTAAAGAAATGGATGGCGAAGATACCTTAAGTGATGATGAAGAAGCACTAAGAGAGCTAAGCTTAAAACATACTGTTAGAACTGATGAGTCCAATCATTCTGTATATCAGGCTGAATTTGTAAACAGTACTAACTCCATTCTAGCCGAAACAAATAATACTGAAAGTCATTTTTTGCACTACGATGAATGGGATTATAAAAACAGAATTTACAAAAAAGATTTTTGTCGGGTATTTCCTAAAAAAGCATCTAATAGCAATACTGACTTTGCTCAACAGGTAATTAGTGAAAACAAAAAAACCAAGCAACATCTGCTCAAAATATTTGCAAACATTCATCAGGAATATGAAAAAGTTACCCGAGTGAATTTTGGCGAGGAAATTAATATTGATGCTACAACTGATGCATTAACAGAAATTTTTAGCAATAAAACACCTTCAGAAAAAATTTACAACACTTCAAGAAAAAGAAAAAAAGACCTTTCTGTTTTATTATTGATGGATACTAGCCTTTCGGCAGATGGTTATGCCAACAACCACAAAGTATTAGATGTAGAAAAAACCGCTGTATTACTTTTTGGAGAAGCCCTCAACGAGTTTAATGTTAATTTTCAGATAGACACTTTTTCATCCAGAACGAGAAATAATTGCTCTTATAAAAGCATAAAAACTTTTGGTGAAAACTGGATAAAAGCGCGAAATAAAATTGGTGCTATAGAAGCTGAAGATTTTACTAGAATTGGCACTGCTCTTCGTCATGCCGGAAATTTAATAGAACAAGAACCAACTCAAAAAAAGTGGATTATCTTACTTTCTGATGGTAAACCTAATGATTATGATACTTACGAAGGACAATACGGTATTCATGATGTAAAAAAAGCATTACAAGAACTCAAAAACAAACACATAAAAACATTCTCGTTGGCTATAGAAGCTCAAGCAAAATACTATTTACCTCAAATGTTCGGACATAAAAACTACGCTATACTTCCCAATCCGACAGAGCTACCTTATGCTTTTGCTAAATTTTACAAACAATTAATGCTAACCTAACAAAACTATTATAATGAATCAACAACATAAATCTATATACTACCCTCCAGGTGGCATACTCATATGGTTTTTAATTATTTTAGAAATTTTTACCTTTTTAGGAGGAATTATGGTTTTTCTGAACTACCGCACAGAAGAGCTTACTTTTTTTCAAGAAGCTCAACAACAACTCAATCCCTTAATCGGAACAATTAACACTATTGTATTAATTATTAGTGGTTTTTTTATTGCTAACAGCATCCATTTTATTAAAAACAGTGAGAATAAAAAAGCTGCTTGTTCCATTTTAATTAGTCTACTGTTGGGAGTAACTTTCCTAATTATTAAATCTGCTGAATACTATGCTAAAATGGAGCAAGGTATTGGTTTTAGCGACAATACTTTTTTTACTTTTTATTGGATGATGACGGGGTTTCATTTTATTCATGTACTTTTTGGAATAGGACTGCTTTCTTACATGTATATTGGAATTAACAAAAACACCTATCACTCAAAAAATTATTTTGACGTAGAATCTTCTGCCACTTATTGGCATTTATGCGATTTAATCTGGATATTAATTTTTCCTATATTTTATCTTATTTAAACCTAACAACTATGCTGAAAGAAATAAAAATAAATACTGTAATACTTACTATTTTACTCGTTCTTATTATTGCTATTTATCTATTAGCAGAGAACGAAGCACACACCTCTTTCACTATTATAGCAAGCCTAACAGCTGTAAAATTCATAGCTGTTAGTTTTCAATTTATGGAAACAAAAAAAGCTAACTTCTTTTGGAAAATATTAGTAAGTCTATTTGTTATTGCTTTTCTAATTGGAGTTGTTGTTTTAAGTTAAGAGTTTATTATTATCCTGAGTTTTTAAAACAAACCTATCTCTTGCTAAAAAATAAAAGTCAAAGCTCAATCTGACAATTTATTTTTTCAACAAACTGATTTTAAATAAATTAATTTAAAATCTAAAAATAATAGTTTTCTGCCATCATAAAATATGACTTAAATCATTAAAAAAACTTCCAAACCTTTGTTTCCATAGTGAGTTGCATCATTTAATAAAATAAAAGACCTAAATATCTTTATATTAAATTTAAAAGCATGTTTTTAACAATCAATAATTGAAACAAATTAAAATCAAAAGTTATGAAAAAGAGACACTTAGTGTACTTATCAATTGCAGGTTCAATGATAATGTACAGCTGTGGAAGCGGTGAAAAACCAAAAGAAGCCACCGATACAGGAGAAACAAAAGTTGAGGGTATCCGACTTAGCGATACCGAAATGCAAATGGCATCTGAGATGTATTTTGACAAATGTGCCGGTTGCCATGGTTCTTCTCGATTGGGAGCAACAGGACCACATTTATTGCCAGAAGCACCTGAAGGTAATCCAGCCCCAGGAACAAAAGTGTTAGGCGATGCAGGCTTAAGAGCCTTCATAGAAAACGGAACACCGGGAGGTATGCCGGAATGGAAAGGTATTTTAAAAGACAGTGAGATTGATTTAATGGTAAAATTCCTTCAAATTGATCCTCCAACCATTCCTCCTTTCGGGTTAAAAGAAATGAAAGAAACTTGGAAAGTTAAAATTCCAGTTGCTGATCGTCCTACAAAGCCTATGCATAAGCGTAACATCGATAATTATTTTGGTGTAATTATGCGTGATGCAGGTAAAGTGGCCATTATTGATGGGGATACTAAAGAGAAAATTGCAGTACTGCCTACTGGGTTTGCTGTTCACATCCTAAGAACTTCCGCTTCAGGGAGATATATTTACTCTGTAGGACGAGATGGTAGAATAACCATGATAGACACGTATCCAGAAACTCCAAACATTGTTGCAGAGGTTAGAGGTGCATTTGATTCTCGTTCAGTAGAAGTTTCTAAGTACAAAGGCTACGAAGATAAATACTTGGTATTTGGTGGCTATAGTCCTGCACATATTGTTATTATGGATGCTCAAACACTAGAACCTTTAAGTGTTACACCTACCGCAGGAAATGCTTGTGATGGTGAAAAAGAATTTATTGAAGAAGCTCGTGTAGCAGCTATTGTTGCTTCTCATACCGATCCGGTTTGGATTTGCAACATTAAAGAAAGAGGTATTGTTAGTATTGTTGATTATACCGACCCACTAAATCCGGGCATAACAGAAATTCCTACTGCTCGTTTCTTACATGATGGTGGTTGGGATGCTTCTAAAAAATACTTTTTAGTTGCTGCAAATGCAAGTAACAAAATGGTGGTAATTGATGTTCCTAACAAAAAATTAGAAGCCATCATTGAAACAGGTATTAAACCTCACCCTGGTAGAGGAGCTAATATCAAAAACGATTTAGGTGAACTATGGGTAACTTCTCACCTTGGAGAAAACAAACTATCATTCATTAAAACTAACCCTGGTAAAGGTCAGTGGACCGTAGTAAAAGAAGTAAAAGCTCCCGGAAATGGTGGTGGTGCTTTGTTTGTGAAATCTCACCCAAAATCTAAACACTTATGGGTAGATAGAACTTTAAACCCTGACCCTGCTTTACATGCTGTTGTTGATGTGTTTGACACTCAAACCTTAGAACACAAGAAAACCATTACTATGCCAGAAGGTATTGATGGTAGAATGGTTCATATGGAATACAACAAAGCTGGTAATGAAGTTTGGATATCCGTATTCATGGGTAAAGTTAGTGGAATCCTTATCTACGATGATAAAACTCTTGAATTAAAACAAATTATTAAAGGCGACTGGGTAGAAAATCCAACTGGCAAGTTTAATATTTACAACACTACTCACGATATTTATTAGTTAGGTTATTGATTGTGAGTAAGAAGAGAGGAGGAAAATCCTCCTCTCTTTATTTAATAAAACCTAACATAAAAATTTAAAATTTAACATTATGAAAACCCTAACTAAATCATTCATTATTTTATTCGCTCTATTGAATAATTCTTTTGCTCAACCTGTTTCAGAAACAGTTTCGATGCAAGCACAATATCAACAACAAGTTTTTTATAATCTTGAAAATGGCATCATCAAATCAGAAAGTGTTACCAATTGGGATATCGCTTTTGCAGTTAGCGGCAATGGAGCTGCCGGAAGTGCCATTTTGCTCAATGAAACTAATGCAACTCTTTGGGCTTACCCAGGAGACACCTCCGAATGGAGTACTTTTGATACCACCAATTATTCAACTTGGGAAAGATTGTTGAATACCGATACTTCGTGGACAAACGGAGCATTTAATGTTTACAGAGGTGCTAACGGAATGTTTGATATGGGTTGGGGTATATTAAATCCCCAAAACAATTATTGGACTTTTGGAGACTCGCTTTATCTTATCAAACTAGCAGATAACTCCTTTAAAAAACTGTGGATAGTTAGTTTAAAAACAGGAACATGGGAGTTTAAATATGCTAATGTGGATGGTTCCAATGAGCAAACCATCACATTTAATAAAAACAGTTATCCTAACAGAAATTTTGTTTACTTCTCTATCATAAATAACCAACTAATTGACAGAGAACCCGACAACACCACTTGGGAACTAACATTTGTAAAACATACGGATTATATAAGCTATGCAAACCAATATGTAGGTGTTACGAGTGTTTTTAGCAATGTAAATGTGTGGAGTGCTAAGGGTAATTACCCCGATTTTGTTACAGCAAATGCTGCTACTTCACCTCAAACTGCCTTTACAAAAAACATTAACAACATAGGCAGAGAATGGAAAAAATATAGTTCTGCAAACGGATGGGAAGTATATGATACCATTGCCTATTTTGTAAATAATTTGGACAGTACCAAATTGTTTAGAATTGTTTTCACAGGTTTTGGTGGGATGGCTAATGGCGATACATATTTTGATATTGAAGAAATTACCACCACCTCTCTTGATGAAAAATTGAGTTTTATTAATTTCGAGTTTTATCCTAATCCGGCAAATGAAAACATTAACATTCGTGTTTCTGATAATGTAAATCATTTACAAGCAAACATATTGGATATTACAGGTAAAACCTTAAAAACAAGCTTATTGATAAATACGCTTAACGAACTTTATGTTGGCGATTTACCTTCAGGAATTTACTTGCTTCAATTACTAACAGATAAAGAACAAATTACCAAGAAATTAATCATTGAGTAATGAAACTAGTGCTAAAAATAGTGCTTTTGGGAAGTTTTTGGCTTTCTTCGGTTTGGGCTACAGCTCAATCTGCAAAAATTATTGTAAAAGATAAAGCCAACAACTCCCCTATTTACTTAGCTCACGTTAAATTTACCGATAAAAATGGTAATTTTAAATGGACCATTACCGATGAAAATGGTGTTGCTATCAACCCTTATTCCGATTCCACCTTGGTAGAAATTAGTTTTGTAGGATATGAAAAATTCAAAGCCAACATTTTTACAAAAGAAGAACCAACAGTAATTTACCTAACTTCATCAAGCACTAACTTAGAAGAATTAGTTATTACGGGAAACTTTATACCTATTCAATTAAAAGAATCGGTGCAAAAAGTAGAAACCATTGATGAGGAAAAAATTAATGCTAAAGGAGCAGGTAATTTGCGAGAAGTGCTAACGTCTGAATTGAATTTTAGAACCAATAATGGTCATGTAAACGAAACGGCTATCAATCTCAACGGACTTTCTGGAAATCATGTTAAAATTATGATAGACGGTATTCCTATTGAAGGCAGGTTAAGCGGTAACATTGATATTTCTCAAATCAACATGAACAATATTGAAAAAATTGAAGTGATTGATGGTCCAACATCGGTAGCTTACGGAACAAATGCTTTGGGCGGCACTATTAACTTAATAACAAAAAAAACTCAAAATAAAAAAATTACTGTTCAAGCAAAAAGTTTTTATGAAACTATCGGGCAATATAATTTTAGCGGAAGCTTAGGGTTTAAACACAACAAAAACACTTATAAAATTAGTGGTGGTCGCAACTTTTTCCAAGGGTTTGCCCAACCGGACACTTCGCGATTTAAAACATGGAAACCAAGGGAGCAATATTTTGGAAGTTTTATGTACAATCGAACCATCCGGCATTTAAAATTAACTTATGCTACTGATGTTTTTACAGAAACCATGACAGATAGAGGTTTGCCTAGAACTCCTTATTACATTACCGCTTTTGATACGTATTACAACACCCATCGTATAAACAACAAGCTATTGCTAAACGGTAGAGTTTCTCCCACACATTTTGTGGATGTAACCTTAGCTCACTCCTATTTTAAAAGAACTAGAAACATTTATTTTAAAGATCTAACCACACTCAATCAATTTTTAACCGAAGGAGAAAGTGACCAAGACACTACCGTTTTTCACACTTATTTAGCAAGAACGGTTTACACCAAAAAAAATGATTCAAATCAAGTAAATTATAGTATTGGGGGTGAGTTGAAACACGATAAAATTATAGCTTCTAGAATTACTAATCAAGAACAAAGCATTGGCGATTATGCCTTGTTTGCTTCCTTAAATTATCAACCCATTAATAGAATTACCATTAAACCAGCTGTACGTTATGCCTATAATACAGTTTATAAAGCTCCTGTTGTTCCTTCGCTTAGTTTTTTGGTAGAGCTGAATAAAAACACCCAACTTAGAGCAGCTATTGCAAAAGGTTTTAGAGCTCCCGATTTAAAAGAGTTGTATTTAGAATTTCATTATAATTCCAGCATCAACTTGTGGGGAAATACCGATTTAAAAGCAGAAAATTCAGAGCATATTAATATTTCATTAGATTGGAATAAAAAAATGAACCAACATCTTTTTCAGCTTTCACCAAAAATGTATTATTCTAAAATTAATAACCTGATAAGCTTAGTAAGAATTTCAGAAGTTGATTGGCAATATCAAAACATTAACTTTCTTACTACTAAAGGAATTGCACTAAATGCCGTTTACCAAATTAACCAACTTAAATTAAATGGCGGGTTCAATTATTTTGGTAATTACAACTCTATGTTTGATGATGCTAATGTCAACAATCAATTCTTTTATACAACAGATATAAATGCCGGATTGGGCTATCAGTTAGATAGTCTACAAATGAGCTTTAACATCTTGTACAAGTATACCGGAAAAATCAGAAATCTTTACCTCAATAACAATCAAGTTAATGAGAGTTTTATTGGCGATTTTCATACGTTTGATGTTACGTTTAACAAAACTTTTTACCAACGAAAAATCAATTTAACAACTGGAGTAAAAAACTTGTTTAATGTTACTCAAGTAGAAATGGCCGGAGATGTTTTTGGGGTATCGAATCAAAGTAATGCCAACGTACTTAACGTACTTTGGGGAAGAAGTTATTTCGTTTCACTTACTTTTAATTTGTAAAAAATGACCTTAAAAAACCTAACATATTATTTATTCATCAGCTTGGTGTTCTCTTCTTGTTTAAAAGAGGAAAAACCAATTCCTTACCCCAAACCGGGAGAAATGAATACCGTTCAAATTGAAATTGGTTACCCTTATACCAACCAAGTATATTACGATTGTGAGAGCAATAAAGTAATTAGCACCAATACAAAATTCGATTGGGACATTGCTTTTGAATGTAGCCAAAATGGTCATCATGTACTAGTAAACAACGCATTAGGAATGTTAGTAGCCAATATGGGCAATGCCGATTTTACATCCGTAAACAGCATTTCCGGTGTTACTTGGACGTGGGATGCACCTAGTGGAAACTTAGATTCTACCGCCATTGGAAATTGGCAAAACACCAACAGCGTTTACATTATCGACAGGCAATACGATGCCAACGGCAATCATCAGGGATATTATAAACTTCAATTGCAACAAGTTACTGCTAACAGTTATACTTTTAGGTTTGCTCAACTGAATGGAAACAATGATAATACTATTAACATCAGTAAAGACAATAACCTAAGTTTTTTGCATTATAGTTTTAATAATGGTGGAGAAATCAAAGCATTAGAACCCGAAAAAAACAGTTGGGATTTATTGTTTACTAATCATCACCATAAATTTGATAACCTTCCTCTTCCTTTTGTGCTTACCCAGGTTTTAACAAACAAACATAATGGAGTTTTAGTGGCAGAAGACAATAATGGTAAATTCTTTGATATTAAATTGCAAGATACTACCAACTATAATTTTACCAATTACTGGAATGAAATAGGACACGATTGGAAAATCAGAAACAGCAATGATAATTCTTTCACCATCGACAATAAAAAAAGCTACATTATAAAAACTACTTCGGGTTTATTTTACAAAATTCGATTTATTGATTTTTATAATCAGTACGGACAAAAAGGCTACCCCACTTTTGAAATTCAAAAACTATAATTATATATGCGTTTGTTATTAGTATTTTTTGTTTCCGTTAGCTTTTTGGCATGTAAAAATAATGCTGAAGAAATCCCCCAATCTATTTATGGAATTGGTCAATTTAAAAAATTAGAACTTGCTCCCATCAATGATTCTATAATGAAAATCGGGATGGAAACATTTAAGCAAAAGTGCAGTTCTTGCCACACTATGGAATATAAAAATAGTGGTCCTGATTTAAGCGATATACTATCTAGAAGACAACCGGAATGGATAATGAACTACTTGATGAACTATCAAGAAATGTCGCAGAAAGATAGTATCACAATAAAAATCAACCAAAAATATGATCAAAATTGTATTGTTAAGCTTTCTGAAAAAGAGGCATACACAATATTAGAATACTTTAGAATTTACCAAATTTGGCTACACGAATTCAATGCAAAATAAAATTCGTTAAAATTTTATGATGGTCATCATATTTTTTCTCAAAAATTCTTTTGAAGTAACAACATAAAAAATTAACTTTACAACAAACAAAAAATTAATTAAAAGACATGAAAAACTTAAAATTTATCATTTTTACCTCAGTCGTAGCAAGCTTTGTAGCTTGTTCAGAACCAAGCAACAATAATGCATCTAAACATGTTGACGCAACAACAATTCCTATTGATGGAGAAATGGAAGCAGAACTAACATCACCACCATTAGTGCCAAAACCAATTGGCGATAGAGCTGCAAAAAAATTAATTGTTCACATGGAAATTTTGGAAGAAGAAGGTGAAATGGCTGATGGAGTTAGTTATGTTTATTGGACTTTTGGAGGTACCGTTCCAGGTTCTTTTATCAGAACAAGAGTGGGTGATGAAGTAGAATTTCACTTAAAAAATCATCCTGACAACAAATTACCTCACAACATCGATTTACATGCTGTAACTGGTCCGGGTGGTGGAGCAGAGTCTTCATTTATTGCTCCGGGACATGAAAAAGTTTTTTCTTTTAAAGTATTGAACCCGGGACTATATGTTTACCACTGTGCTACTGCTCCTGTTGGGATGCACGTTGCTAACGGAATGTATGGTTTAATTTTGGTTGAACCGGAAGGTGGTCTTCCTGCCGTTGATAAAGAATACTACGTAATGCAAGGTGATTTCTATACTAAAGGAAAAAACGGACAACCTGGTTTACAACCTTTCGATATGCAAAAAGCTGTTGACGAACATGCAGACTATGTAGTTTTTAACGGAAAAGTGGGTGCATTAACCGGAGATAATGCTATTACTGCTAATGTAGGCGAAACAGTTAGATTATTCGTAGGTAACGGTGGACCAAACTTAGTTTCTTCTTTCCATGTTATTGGCGAAATTTTCGATAAAGTATATGCTGAAGGTGGAACTACCATCAACGAAAACATTCAAACTACTTTAGTTCCTGCCGGTGGTGCTGCCATTGTAGAATTTAAAGTTGAAGTTCCCGGTACTTTTATTTTGGTTGACCACTCTATTTTTAGAGCATTTAACAAAGGAGCCTTAGGAATGTTAAAAGTAAGTGGAGAAAAAAACAAAAAAGTTTACTCTGGAGAGTTAATGGAAGGAATTTACAAACCAGAAGGCGGTGGGATTCAGGAAATGCCAAATGCGGGTGAAGCTCCTACTGCTAAAATAGCTACTACAGTAGCCGAAAGAATTGAAATGGGTAAACAAGTATATTCTCAAACTTGTGTGGCTTGTCACCAAACCAACGGAGAAGGTTTGCCGAATGCGTTCCCTCCTTTGGCAAAAGCTGATTTCTTAAATGCAGATGTAAACAGAGCTATCGACATCGTATTAAACGGTTTAACAGGAGAAATTACTGTTAACGGAAACAAATACAATAGTGTGATGACTGCTCAAAATATTACTGATGAAGAAGTTGCTAATGTATTAACTTACATCTACAACAATTGGGACAACAACAAAACTGAAGTTACCCCATCAATGGTAAAAGCTGTTAGAAACAAGAAAAAATAATGAAATTCAACATCTTACCATTATTATTCATACTGTTAAGCAATATTGCAATTGCTCAACAACCAACAAAAACTGTAGCCATCAAAGGGGGAACATACATCCCCCTTTATGGTACAGATTCTTCTGTTGTTACAGTTGAAGATTTCCACATGGACATCCATCCGGTAACACACCAACAATATTTAGATTTTGTAATTGCCAATCCTAAATGGAAAAAAACCAAAGTAACACGTTTGTTTGCCGATAAAAGCTACCTAATGGATTGGACAAGCGATACTACTTTTAGTAATACCATTTCTAATGCTCCTGTAAATACCGTTTCTTGGTATGCTGCAAAAGCCTACTGCGAATATGTAGGTAAAAGATTGCCAACCATTGATGAATGGGAATATGTAGCCATGGCTGACGAAACTAAAAAAGATGCTCGTGTGGACAGCCTCTACAATCAAAAAATACTAAGCAGTTACGAAACACCAAAAACTTACCTTAAACAAGTAGGAAAAACCAATAAAAATATTTGGGGTGTTTACGATTTGCACGGTTTAGTTTGGGAATGGACATTGGATTTTAACTCTGTTCTAATTTCTGGTGAGTCTAGAAAAGATGTAGATACCGATAGAGATTTATTTTGTGCCGGAGGTGCTGTAGGTGCAAAAGACTTAATGAATTATGCTGCTTTTATGCGTTACGCCTTTAGAGGAAGTTTAAAAGCCAATTTTTGCATCAAAAACTTAGGTTTTAGATGCGTAAAAGATTAAAACCAACTAACTAAACAAATGAAAAACTATTTCCCTTTTATATTATTGTTAGTTTTATTTTCGTGCAACAATACATCAACAGACGAAACAAACCCAACAAACAACACAGTTGAAGCTACCGAAGAATTTGATGAAATGTCTATTTTTCAGCTGCCTTCCACTTGGAAAACCCAAAACAACGAAACGGTTGAATTTAAAGATTTTCAAGGAGAAGTATTGGTAGTAGTGATGATTTATACCTCATGCAAAGCTGCATGCCCAAGGTTAGTTGCCGATATGAGAAATATAGAAGCTAAAGTAAAGTCAGAAGCAAATCAACCTATTAAATACATTTTAGTAAGTATAGATCCCGAAACAGATACTCCTGAAAGATTAAAAGCTTTTGCCATAGAAAACCAAATGGACAGTGAACAATGGGTTTTCCTACAAGGATCAGATGAAAACACCAGAGAATTTGCCAATATATTAGCGGTAAAATACAAAGAAATATCTCCTATAGATTT
>DATCTM010000047.1:0-49514 GCA_036567945.1 Vicingaceae bacterium | reverse complement strand
TTATAAAGATTACCTTACCCAATTATATAACTTAAAAGTAACCAGTGTTGGTGCCGAAAAGTGGAAACATGATTTTACCACCAAAGACCAAACCTGGAAAAAAGACCCCGATTTATGTTGCTCCATTAACAAAGTAGAACCATTGGAAGCTTTAAAAGAAAACCATACCGTTTGGGTTTCCGGATTAATGGCATGGCAGAGCGACCACAGAGCAAGCTTAGATATTTTTGAAGAGCGTGGTGGTATTCTTAAATTTTACCCTTTGTTAGATGTTTCTCGTGAGGATAGAGATAATTACATTAGAGAGCATCATTTGCCTTTTCATCCTTTAATTTCTAAAGGGTATTTTTCTATAGGGTGCGAACACTGTACCGTACCCGGTGAAGACAGAAACGGCAGGTGGAACAACAACCCCAAAACCGAATGCGGCCTGCATTTGTAAATTCTAATTTATTTTATACATTTACAAAAAATAAAAGTAAGTAAAAGGTGCATATATATACACCCAATATTAATATTGGTTAGACATGTAGACCTTTGGTGTATATGACAATAATTAAAATAAGATTCTATAACACTCCAAAAACGAAAATAAAATCGACTAAAAATTTTTAACTAACCCAAAGAAATAATATGAACGAACAAATTTTACGAGAATTAAAAAATCACTCAAATTCGGTTTTTAATAGTTTAAACATTGAATTATCTGATGTTTTACAAAACAGCTTTAATGAACAAATTGAAGCTTCAGTTAATAGAATGGAAAGAGAAAGGAAAACTTCAACTTCTGATATAGAAACAGCGAAAAGAGCTTATACTACCTTTATAAATCAAATGTATCCTTATCGAGACAAGAGAAGTGGACAAAAAGATATTGTTCGTTATCAATCTTTTACTGAATCAAAAAGTAGTCTTTGTCCTTTATGGCCAATTTGTTAATTATGAGTGAAGATTTAAGAAAAAAAGCATTTGACTTTGCTTCAGCTACAGTAAAGCAATTGATTACATTATCAACTGCTTTGATTGCCTTGTCAATAACCTTTCGAGGTAATTTTAACCAAGCAGGAAATGAAATTCTTTTATTAATCTGTTGGATTTGTTTTTTTGTATCTGTTCTTTTTGGAATAATGACTTTAATGGCTTTGACTGGAACTTTAGAAAAGTGTACAGAAGAAGGCGAAAAAAAGATTGACTTAAGTATCTATGGCGCAAATGTAAAAAGACCATCTGTATTTCAAATTCTCTTCTTTCTTTTGGGACTTCTATTTTTGGGAATTTATGGTGGACAGTCGATTTTTGGAGAAAAAAAAGAGACAGTTTCGGAGGAAATTAAAATAATAAAAGAATCAACTTATAAATTTGTGAAACCAAATAAAACGGACACACTTGAAATAAAATAACTATTACCAACAATAGCTATAAGTAATTACAAATAAATAGACAAGAATCAAATAAATAAAAAACTAGAAAATGAAATAACTAATTAATAATTAAAGATTTTGGGGGCAGAGGGTCGGAATGATACGTTTTGCTAAATTGTACCACGTCTAGGACATACGCTAGCTGGGAAGGACAATACCAATTTCCAAATTTTCCTGCAAAGGAATTAATGAGGAAAGAGTTATCAACAGCGTAACAACTGTTGAAGCCCTGAAGTTGGGTCTACGGATGAATTTTCTAAGCATATTTATTAAGTTTATGAATTTACATACAAAGATAACAATTTCTATACCTGAGAAGAGTAGCGTTGCCTCCCTTGCAAGAGGGTCAAAGCTTCGACAGAGCATGTACATTTCAAGCCTGCTACTATTAGTATCTGCCCCCTCTTTTTAACCAAACAACATGGAATTAGAAAAGTGGTTTAAACCCAAAAAATATCCTCACATAGGTTCTCCTATTACAATCAAAGATTATAATTGGGTAAAAGCATACGTAGAGAATTTTGATAAGGTTAGAATACACAGTTTCCTTCCATTAATTCATAAATCCATAGTTAAGAGAAAATTTAGAGCTGACAATTCCATTTTAAAAACAAACCCAAGCGGAAAGCGGAAAAGAAAAATTGGAAAGCCAAAAGTTCGTGATATTTTCTTTGCTTCACATTTAGACTCATTAATTCTATCGAAGTACAATGAAGAATTAGCAGATGCTTATGAAAAACATATAGAAGACAAGAATTTCAATGAATCTATTGTTGCCTATCGTAAAATTCCAATATTAAAGGAATCAAAAAAGAATAAATGCAATATTGACTTTGCTAAAACAACTTTTGAATTTATTCAAAACAATAGAAAAAAAAAACTAACTGCTATTGTTGCGGATGTAACTTCCTTTTTTGACAACCTTAACCATAGAACATTAAAAAAACAGTGGTCAAGAGTATTAAAAAAAACTACACTTCCTAAAGACCATTACAATTTATTTAAGGCTCTAACTAATATAAAATACATTGAGGGTGAACAACTATTTAAGAATTACGATAATACTATGTATGTTAAAAAAGGCATCCCAAATTCATCAACTAAAACTGAACATATTAGAAAGAAAATTAAAAGCAATAGATTCTTCAAAGAAAAGAATGCCACTCATTATTGCAAAAAAAAAGAATTCCTTAAAAATAATTTGAACCTTATTATTTCAAAAAATAATTCAGTTGGAATACCTCAAGGAAGCCCAATCAGTGCGACATTGGCAAATATTTATATGCTAGATTTTGACCAAGAAATATTTGATAAAGTTTCTTCAATAGATGGTTTTTATCAACGATATAGTGATGATCTAATTATCATATGCGAACAAAAATATGAAGATGAAATCATTAAACTAATCAGGGAAAAAATTGATACACTTGTTAACTTAAAAATAGAACCAGATAAGACAAAGATTTTTCGCTTTGAAGATTTGGAAGCAAAGTTTACAGGTTTTGAAATAGATGAAAAAACAAAAAAACCAAATTTCAATAAGACTTTGGAATATTTGGGCTTCTCATATGACGGACAAAGAGTTTTAATAAAAAATTCGGGTTTTTCCAAGTTCTATAGATCAATGAAAAATTCATTTAAAAAATCAACTTCGTTGGCTTTACACAGTAAAAACCCTGACAAAAGTTTATTCAAATCAAAACTTTATAAACGATTTACACACAGAGGAGCAAAAAGAAAACTTATTTACAGACCTTCAAAAACCGATAAGACCGTTTATGAAAAAAGCAATGAGTATTATTGGGGAAATTACCTGAGTTATATTAACAAAGCCAACGACTCAATGAAATCAATTAACGGAGGCGATTTTGTCAAAAGACAAAGCCGAAAATTTTGGAAAAAATTTCATGACTTAATGAAGTTTCATGAAGCAAGACTTAAATAAATTACCCTCGCTAAAGTCATACTCCCCCCCACTCCCGCAAGTTTAGCGAAGTGTAACTCATGGTATTTAATAAAAAAGTATAAATTCGATTGGTATGTAGCAATCAGCATTAATATTCCTTTTTAAGGTAAACTTACCAAACTAAAGGTTATTTTTGAGCTAAATTCAATTACCTGCTTGCAGTTGTTTATTCTCTTGTGTAATAAAGCAAAAAGAGGATTGTAAACAATTTTAATTTTACGACAAATGTGTTTTTCAACAAGTGCAAGTTTCGGAGCAGGTGCTATCCTTGCGGTTATAGGTGTTGCCTCAATAAAAAAAGCCAAATCACCCTCAGAAACATTCTTTGCGAGTATTCCATTAATTTTTTCTTTTCAGCAATTTACAGAAGGATTTGTATGGCTGTCATTATCAAACCCCACTTATGCTTTCCCACAACAAATTTCCACTTATACTTTTTTATTTATTGCACAAGTTATTTGGCCAACTTGGGTGCCTTTGTCAATTTTTTTACTTGAAAAGAAAAGCAAACGAAAAATAATTCAAAAAATATTAATTGGAATAGGAATAATGGTTTCAGCTTATTTGGGTTTTTGTTTATTGTCTTATCATGTTGAAGCAAAAATAATGGATTATCATATTTCGTACGAACTTGATTTTCCTGTCTTCCTTAGCAAATATGGAAGTATCTTTTACATTATCGCAACAATTGCCCCTTCTTATTTTTCGAGTGTTAAACGAATGTGGATGCTGGGTACAGCTATATTAATTTCGTATATTATATCTACTATATTTTATACCGATTATGTGGTGTCTGTTTGGTGTTTTTTCGCTTCTATTATAAGCCTAACCGTATTTATAATTATCTATGAAATGAATAAGTCTAGTCAAACCATATCCTCTCCTACGAGTGCTAATGTATAGATAAAACCAATTAAGTAAACACCATATCTCCATCACCGGCTTGGAAGAGGAGTTGTTCTTCCTCAAAATAATGGGCTAATTTATGGGAGTAGAAATAAGCCCTGGTCAATGGTTTTTTGTATAAGAAAGGCGTAGTATGTTTATTAAAGTAATTCACCAACTGCGGCTGAAATACACTAATGGTATTTAACTTATAGGTTTTTACAAACTGATAAATTAATTGAGCGGCTTCGGCTACTTTTTCATCTTCTAAATAGGTTTGGTAAACGCTTAGTTGCTTCTCTCTAATTTGCAATAACATAAAGCCTTTTACTTGCTTTTCGTTATCCATAAGCTTTACCATAAACAACCTAAAATCTGTTGAAAGGGAAGAGAAATAATAGTTCTTACCCAACGCATCATTAGTTGGTGCTGAAAGTACCCAAGGGTATTTCATTATCCAGTTCAACTCTGCTTTGGCTCTCTTAAACGGACTATTTTGTTGGTGCTTCAGCAGAAAAGCGTTCAGTTCTTCATCAATTTCATTCACATACAATACCTTACTTTCAGCTTTAAATCTTGGTGTTCTTAGGTTTAACAACACATCTCCAAACACATTTAACCACTTATCTGCCGCTCCCACCAAAGGCAAAGCCATTTTCCAGCCGGGTTGTTTGTTTTTAATAATGGTTTTAAAATCGAATCGGGCATACATTCTAATGCCTGCTAAATCTACCTGTTTAAAAAAACCATCTTTGGTATAAAGTTGTTTAGATGCTTTTACCGGTCCTTGAAAAACAATTTTCAACTCCCAATCTTTTAAAGCAGCATCTACCATTTTTTTGGCAATGCCCAATCCTCTTTGGTTAGGATCTACCCACACACAACTGTACCAAGCTACTTTTTCAGTTGTTCCTTTATGGATAATGTTTTCTACCAACAACAGCCTGTACCCAACAATTTTATTGTCTAGCATCGCCAAGTAAAGAATTACATCATCTTTATCTGCTCTGGGGTTGTTAATATGAGAAATAGCTCTTTGCTTAGAAATAGGATAATCAGGCAGGTGTTTAAAGGCTTCCGAATGGATGAATTCCTCGAGTTGGGCAGTGGTATATGATTTTATGGTTACAGCCATTTACAATGGTTTACGAACTGATGTGTCTTTCTTTTTTCTCCGGATAAATATCATCTATGGTAACCAAAATAGCGGTTTCCTCTACTCCACCAAAATCAGGATTAAGAGCGGTTCCAAAAGATTTCATAGTATCGGATATTTTCATGTACGTATTAATTAGCGGAGGAACTGATTCTCCATAACTTTTTAAATACTGATACAGTGATTTTAATCCTTCATCAAAGTTTTTATCCCTTATCAATCTCTTTATTTCCCTTAAATCTGTATTAATTTCTATTGGATGAATAGGTGTTACCAAATTCTCTAAATCAGGAAAATAAGAGTTCATAAAATAAAGTAAGGCATTTCGTGCTTGCTTATTATAGCTTGAATACATGGTAACTTTACCAAAAAAATATTTGATGTGTGGATAGTTGGTAATAATAGAACCCAAGCCATCCCAAATGTTATCTAATGCAAAAATACCTTTTCTGGCACTTCCTCCTCCCGCTTGATAAAGTGGTTGTACCCAAGATCTTCCCAACTCTATAGTATAAGGCAAGTACTCTTTAATAAACTTATCCGAAAAATTAAAATAATACTTGGTAGAAAGTAAGATTTCTCCTGATGGAGATATGGCTGTAGAGCAATCTTTAAAACGATAGCCGCTTACTATCTCTCTGTCTTCTCTATCGTAAACAATCAGTTGCTCGTAGCAATTTTCTGAAGTGTCAAAATCATCTAAATCAATATCTTTACCTGTTCCTCCTCCCGCTTGCGAAAAAGAAAGCTCTCTTAACCTACCAATTTCCTTAAGCACATTAGGAGCATTATGATAGTTTACAATGTAAATGTCATTATCTCCTTTATTGGTTTTTTTTATAAACCTTTCCGGAGTAAGTTCTTTTTCTAATACATCTCTATCTACAGGAGCCATCATAGTTTGTTTAAAGTTTATGAGGTTATGTTATTAATCTAATCTTCGGTCTAATTCTAATCCTTCAATTCATACACTTTCTTTTTTACCCATTCTGCCCAATATTTATCAGGCTTATCTTTATGAAATTTGGTGTAAGAAATAGGTTTTCCAAAAGTTATGGTAATCGTTTTATTTTTTTGTTTAAACGTTTCTTTTGCCAAAAATAGCATTTCTATATTAGCTTTTATGCCTAAAAACTTTCTAAAATTAGCTAATCTGTAAAAAAAGTTAGACAACTTACCATCTACGTGGATAGGAACAACATCTTTATGATGTCTTTTGGCTTGGGTAATAAAGGTTTTTTTCCATTCTAAATCTCTAATTTTTCCGTTGGTTTTTCTACTTACCAATCCGGCAGGAAAAACAAAAACTGCTCTATCAGAAGAAAAAAGTTCATTAACACTGTTGAGCGATTGTTTAGAGTTGCTACCATGTTTATTTACTCCAACAAAAAGTCCGTTTAAGTTTTTTAGGTGCAACAAAATATCATTTACTACAAACTGAACATCCTTACGATAATCTTTTAAAGCAGTAACAATTGCCAACGCATCTACTCCACCTAAGGGATGGTTAGAGGCTAAAATACATCCACCGCTTTTAGGAACATTTTCTATTCCTTTTATTTTTACTTTAATGTTGAATCGATGAATAATATCTTCAGCAAAATCGTAATCGAATTTGTCTTTATTCTCTATTAAAATAGTATTAATATCCTCTTGATGAATGGTTCTTTTTAAGTAACTAATAACAAAACCCGGAAGCCATTTTAGTACTTTCGGGTTTTTATTAGCTATAATTCCTTCTACATCAATTAGCTGTTGTTCCAAATGATTTAAGTTTAAAAAAATAAAAGTAAGTAATTATAAATTTTTATGTGTTCCATCGCAAAAAGCTCCTTTGGTAGACTGTTTACATCCACACCAAGCTACTTTTCTGTCTTCATCAAAAACTTCAATTGTTGGGACAAATGAAGAGCCTTTATGAGAGCCATCGCAATAAGGTTGTTTGGTACTTTTTCCGCAAGCACACCAAGCGTATTTTCCTGCTTTCTCTTCTTTTACATAAGGTGATTTCTGAGCTATTGTAGGCTTTTCCATAATTGTTAGTTTTTTTAGTTTGTTAAAAGTCTAAATTAAGCATTTTTAGTCTATGTTGTAAAAATAAGAAACATCCTTTATTCTTTTTAGTTGTAATGTCATATTGAGCAAAATTTTTGATTCCTTTACTTCGTCATTTCGAACAATGTTTTTTGTGCTGTTGAAAACAGTACTAAAAAACGAAGTCGAGAAATCTTCTTTCTTTATAGCTAATACTCCCATTAAGAATCACAATTCCTAACCAACAAGATATCTCAACTTCATTTTACTGAGTTTCGTTCCTCAACTCGTAAAATATTGTTCGATATGACAAGGAAGTTCTGAAAAATTAAAATAATAATCAGTTAAAAATATACGCCAAATCTTTTTTCAATGGCTTTTGTTCTAAAGTTAAAAATTTCATTGAGTTTGTTACGGATTATTAACTTATTGGCAATTACCCCTAAAAATCCAAATGGTGGAACATAGCTGACAATATCTTTCATTAAAACACCGCCATTTATAGGGAGTATAATGTGCTGATGATGCCACAACTTGTAAGGACCAACACGCTGTTCATCAACAAAATATTCTTTGTCTTTTACCTGAGAAATCTCAGTTACCCAAGTAGTTTTAATCCCTAGTAATGGGCTTACTTTATAGCTTATTATTAAGCCTTGATACATTTTATCGGGAGTTTCTTTTGAGGTAATATCAAAACCCATATAGTCGGGAGTAATCTCCTTTAAATTTGCAGGTGAGGATATAAAATCCCAAACTTCGTCTATAGATGCTTTGATTTTTTGTGTTCGCTGAAATTGATAAAAAGCCATTTTGTTTAATTTATTTATAACAAAGTTAAACAAAACAACTACTAAAATCCTTTTTAGTAACTTAAATGTTCTTAAAAAACAGGATGAATAGGTTTATTATTCAATGCTTTTTCAATTTCTTCCATTACTTCCGGGGTTAGTTTTGCTTTTGCTTCAATGGCTTTAAAGTTTTCTTCTAACTGACTTAACTTACTTGCTCCCAACATTACCGTACTTACATTTTCATTTTTTAAACACCATGTAATTGCCAATACCGGAAGACTTAGTCCTAATTTTTTAGCAATTTTCTCCAATTGAGCTACTTTGTCTAAATTTTCTTTAGTAACCACAGTATCTTTTAGCCAATCCATGCCTTCCATTACTAAACGGGTATCTTTTGGTTGGGCTTTTTGGTTGTATTTACCTGTCAACACACCGGATGCCAATGGCGACCAAATAGTTGTGCCTAAACCAACTGTTTTGTAAATTTGGCTATACTCCACTTCTACTTTTTGTCTGTGCAACATGTTATACTGAGGTTGCTCCATAGTAGGTCCTATTAAATTATACTGTTTAGCCACCATGTGTGCTTCCATAATTTCCTGAGCACTCCATTCAGATGTTCCCCAATACAAAATCTTACCTTGAGTAATTAAATTATGCATTGTCCAAACGGTTTCTTCAATAGGTGTATTTTTATCCGGACGATGACAGAAAAACAAATCTAAATAATCTACTTGTAGTCTTTCTAATGCCTGATGACAAGCTTCAAATACATGTTTTCTACTCAATCCGTTTTGATTGGGTTTAGTGTTTTCTGTGCCTCTATATCCAAAAAAAACTTTACTGGAAACCACATAAGAATCTCTGTCCCATTTCATTTTTTTAAGAATCTTTCCCATTACTTTTTCAGATTCGCCACGAGCATAAATTTCTGCATTATCAAAGAAGTTAACACCATTATCGTAAGCCAGTTTCATTAAATCTTCAGCAATGTTATTTCCTATTTGCTTTCCAAAAGTTAACCAACTTCCTAATGATAGTTCACTCAATTGTAAGCCTGACTTTCCTAATCTTCTGTATTCCATAGTCTTAATTGTTTTTAAGGTTTTAAATTAATCTCCTACCATTACCGGAGTATTTTGCTTTGTATAATCGGCATAAGCTTTCATAATTGCTGAGAACATTAAATCTCCCATCAGTTTATAACCATCGGTAGTTAAGTGAATTTTATCTGTTTTTGCCAAGCCGTGTTTTTGCCAGGTTTTTATAGAGCCCAACCCTCCCATAACATGATACATGTCCCACATGGCAGCATTATGTTTTGTTGCTAATCTAATCATAGCCAAACGAGCTTCTTCCACTCTTTTGTTAGGATACCTTCTTTTATAATAACTATCGTTATTGGTTACAAAAATAAAGTTAGTTCTTGGTGATACAGATTTAATCCAATCCACTAAAGTATCATAATTATTTTCATAACAATTACCACAAAAACCGGGATCGTAAGCATCATTTATACCGATACAAAAAATTACTAAATCGGGTTTAATGGTTTGCAAATGTTGTTTAAAAAGTGTTGCTCTTAAATAGCTTGATGTGCTTGCTCCATTTACTCCAATTGAGTGGTAAACTACTCCCGGATCATCATTATCTAAGCTTATTCCATACAACTCAAAAGGTTGCGAAGCAGAGTCGTTTTTATAAATGGTAAAGTCAATCTCTTTTTTATAATCGGCAAAAACAAACTCGGTATAACCAATGCTATCGTTTACAGTTATAGCAACACAAGTGTCCTTAGTAAGTTCTATACAATAACCCAAACTATCTTGATTATGAAAAATTTTGATGCGTTTAAAGTCATAATCAGGAGTATTATCTCCTCTAAACTGTATGGTAAAAGAAGCCAAGCTATCAGCTGTTGTTGCCGTAATTCCTGAAATACCCCAAGTAGCATAATGTTTACTTACAGAATTTCTAAATCCTTCCCATTCTCCTGTATAGTTGACTTCATAATAATAAGGGTTATTGGTTTTAGCTAATTTAAATGGAAACAAAAAGCCTCTGCCACCATTAAGATTAGGAGATATACTATGAAAATTCTTTCTTAGTTGGTCTGACCAAATATCCGCCTGAATATGAGAACCACCCATTTGCATGATGTTCACCTTTCCTTTTCCTTCAAACATTAACGTATCTAACTTTGCATAAAAATTATCTAAGTTAGCACCGTCATGATAAAAATGTAAATAATTAGAATCATATTGTATGAAATCATGTTGCGGCAATATGTGTGGATTTTCTTGAGCAACAACAATTTGTTGAAATAAAAAAATGCTAAAAAAAGTTCCTAAAATTTTATTAATCATCTACTAAACGTATTTAAAAACAAAAATACCAAAGAAAACAAGTCAATTTTGGTGGAATGCCATTAGGTTTTTAACAATGTGAGTTGGTTATTTAATTTAAACCCAATCTCCATTACATCTTAACACTTGCTCTATTATATCTCTTACACAACCTTCTCCTCCATTTCTATCTGAAATATAATCTGAAATATTTTTGATTTCTATGGCAGCATTTTTAGGACAAGTTGCCACACCACATTGTTGCATCACTTCAAAGTCTGGGATATCGTCTCCCATGTATAGTATATTTTCTTTTTGTAACTGATGTGCTGCAATATACTTATTAAAAACCTCAATTTTATTATCCACTTTAAGAAACACATCGTTTATACCTAAGCCATTTAATCTTAACTTAACTGCTTCAGACCTACCTCCGGAAATAATTACAACTTTGTACCCTTTTTTAACAGCATGTTGTAATGCAAACCCATCTTTATTATTCATTTTCCTTACTTGCTCTCCGTTTGGTAACAACAATACAGAACCATCTGTAAGCACCCCATCCACATCGAAAATAAAAGTGCTTATTTGGGGTAACAATTCTTTAAAATTTGCCATAGTAATATATCATAATTTAGGCTGCCAAAATTACACATTAGATTAGCAGGTTCTATAAAATAAAAAACCTTTATAAAAAAACTAAATGCTTAACTTACCAGTCTAAAAAAATGTTTCTATATTTACGAACATGGAAAGTATCAGCATATCAACTACTCAAAATGTAAGTATTAGTTATGCTATTGCCAGTTTAGGTGATAGAATTTTAGCCACTTTATTAGACTACCTTATCTTTCTAGCTTACTTTGTTTTGGTGTTTTATACGCTATCTGTTTTTAATGTTATAAACGATTTAGGATTTTTTTCAAGTTTAATTTTTTTGCCTGTTTTATTTTATGATTTATACTGCGAACTGCTTTTTAATGGTCAGAGTTTTGGTAAGTATTTAATGAAAATAAAGGTAGTTAAGATTGATGGAACTCAACCCGGGTTTGGAAGTTACTTATTACGTTGGATGTTTAGAATCATAGAAGGAGGTCATCTTTTTAATGGATTAATCGCTATATTAACAGTCTTAATAAATGGAAAAGGTCAGCGTGTGGGAGATATTGCTGCCAAAACAAGTGTTATAAAACTTAAAAAGAAAATTGCTTTAGAAGATGGTTTTCTGAATATTTCTGATGATAATTATGCTATCGTTTTTAGAGAAGTGGAGCAACTTAATGAGAAAGATATTTCTATTATCCGAGAAGTTTTTAATCATGCCAAAAGCAAAAACCGATTAGACATTGTCAATCAACTGGCTGAAAAAACCAAAAATACGCTAAACATAACTACCCCAATGAAAAGTATTGAGTTTCTTAATACCATTATAAAAGATTATGAGTATTATCATTCTAACTCTATGAGAGTTTAAAAAATCACTTGTGAATTTCATCTCCTTTAGCATCATAAAAATGATATTCAAGGAAATTTTGTGCTGTTGATGGGATAACCTCTACAGATGCTTTAAATTTAGATTGCCATTCTTTTCTTAAGGAAGACATCAATCCTTTTCTTTTATTGATATACGCTTCTAAGAAAGGATGAACCGTAATACTAATTTTATTTATATTTAGTTGTTGAGTTATATAACGCAGGTTATTTTCAATCTCATCTACTAATAAAACTGTTGATTGAACTTCTCCTTTACCACCACAACAAGGACATTTTTCAGAAGTTTTAATTTCCATTTCCGGACGAACTCGCTGACGAGTAATCTGTACTAATCCAAATTTACTTGGAGGTAGAATGTTATGCTTTGCTCTATCGGACTGCATAAATTCTTGCATTTTTTCATAGAGCTTCTTTCTGTTCTCTGCTTCTTTCATATCAATGAAATCAACAACAACAATTCCCCCCATATCTCTCAACCTAAGTTGACGAGCAATTTCTTCAGCAGCTTCTAAATTTACTTCAAGTGCATTTTCTTCTTGAGTTTTATCCTTCTTCTTCCCTCTTTGTCCGCTATTTACATCAATAACATGTAATGCCTCTGTATGTTCTATTATAAGATAAACGCCTGTTTTTAGAGTTACATTCTTTCCAAATAAAGATTTTATTTGTCTTTCAATACCATATTGCTCAAAAATAGGAGATTTACCTGTATACTGTTTTAGTATTTTTTCTCTATCGGGAGCTATTGAGCTTAGAAAAGTTTTAACTTCATTAAAAAGAGCTTCATCATCAATATGAATACTACTGAAATCTTTATTTAATAAATCTCTTAATAAAGAAGAGGTTCTGTCTATTTCTCCAAGAATTTTTTTAGGAGCATGAGCATTTTTAAGGTTGTTAAAAACAGTTTCCCAACGCAGCGTCAAATCATTCATATCAGCATGCAAATCGGCAACTTTTTTGTTTTTGGCAACCGTTCTAATAATTACTCCAAAACCTTTAGGTTTAATGCTTTTAATAAGTCTTATAAGCCTTTCTCTCTCTTCAGCATCTTTAATTTTTTGAGAAACAGAAACTTTATTAGAGAAAGGTACTAGTACCAAATATCGCCCGGCAATAGAAATTTCCGAACTTAACCTAGGACCTTTTGTAGAAATAGGTTCCTTAGCAATTTGTACTAAAATTTGATCTGAAGATTTTAATGTTTTTTCAATTTTACCTGTTTTTTCAATTTCAGGTTCAAATTCAACATCTAATGATGAAGAATTAATTCTTCCACCGGCAACACCTTTGGTAAATTTTGCAAAAGAATTAAATTTTGCTCCTAAATCTAAATAGTGCAAAAAAGCATCCTTTTCGTAGCCAACATTTACGAAAGTTGCATTTAATCCCGGCATAATTTTTCTTACCTTACCGAGATAAATATCACCTACTGAAAAATTATTATTGGTTTTCTCCTTGTGTAATTCTACTAATTTTCCATCTTGAAGAATGGCTATAACAACCTCATTAGGTGAAGAACTTATTACTAACTCTACACTCATTCTAATAGACTTTTGAAAAACATCTTTGTTGAAAACAATTATCTTAGTTGCTAACGTGATGTATAAATAACGCAACTAAATAAACAAAAGGCTGATAAATAAGAAAAACTAGTATCCCAAAACAGGATACTAGTTTCTTAAAAATCATTTGCTTAAAATAAAGAACTGAAAAATAATTTCAGACCCTAAAAAGAATAATTATTTTTTCTTGTGTCTGTTTTTTCTAAGTCTTTTTTTACGCTTGTGCGTAGCCATCTTATGTCTTTTTCTTTTTTTACCGCTTGGCATAATGTCTTTATTTTATATGTTTAATACTTTATTACTTCAATTTTTGAAGTCGCAAATGTAAACTAAAATTTTATTATTTCACATTTTTTTTCACTTTCTCTACAAAAGATTTTGCAGGTTTAAAAGCTGGTATGTTGTGAGCAGGTATAATAATAGTTGTATTTTTTGAAATGTTTCTACCAGTTTTTTCAGCTCTTCTTTTAACAACAAAACTACCGAACCCTCTTAAATACACGTTATTACCTTCTTCTAAAGATTTTCTAACTGTTTTCATAAATTCTTCTACAGTAGTTTGTACTGTTAATTTTTCAATTCCTGTTTTCTCTGAAATTTTAGAAACGATATCCGCTTTTGTCATTTTTTAATACTTTTTAAGTTTATATTAATTTAATTTTTACTTATCAAATAAATTTACCCTTGTAAATTCGAGTGCAAATATAAGAGTTAAAGTACATTTAACCCTAATACGTTAAAAAACATTAACATATTTTAGCTTAACCATTTAAAACTTTCGACAAACAAATGCTTTCGCCTAACTGTTTGATTAATAATCTCAACAAAATACAACATTATTCTTTCGTAATTTTGCCTTCTTAACTAATTATTATTTAATGCATTTTTCTGATAATTTAATTTCTTGGTATAAGCAAAACAAACGCGACTTACCCTGGCGAAACACTACCAATCCATACAAAATATGGTTGTCGGAAATAATATTACAACAGACCAGAGTAAACCAAGGCTTATCTTATTATTATAAGTTTATAGAACATTATCCAACTGTAAACGATTTAGCAACTGCTTCCGAACAAGATGTGTTAAAACTTTGGCAAGGCTTAGGATATTATTCTCGTGCCAGAAACTTACATGCAACAGCTAAAGTTATTACCAAAGAATATAAAGGTATTTTTCCTGATGATTATAATAGCATTTTATCCTTAAAAGGAATTGGCGAATACACTGCTGCTGCCATTGCTTCTTTTGCTTATCAACTCCCTTATCCTGTTGTTGATGGAAATGTTTTTAGAGTACTTTCCAGAATCTATGGGATTGATACACCTATTGATACTCCAGTAGGGAAAAAAACTTTTTATGTATTAGCTAACGAGTTAATCAATAAAAAACAAGCAGCACTACACAACCAAGCAATAATGGAGTTTGGAGCACTAGTTTGCACCCCTAAAAATCCCGACTGTGAAAACTGTGTTTTTAACAACTCTTGTGCTGCTCTTGCTAATAAACAAGTAGACTTATTACCTGTTAAGTCTAAAAAGATAAAACAAACTAATAGATACTTTAATTATTTAATTATTGAAAACAACCATTCAGAAACATTTATTGCTGAAAGAAAAAACAGCGACATATGGAAAGGCTTATATGATTTTCCTTTAATAGAAACATGGGAAAAAATATCTTCTTTTAATGAATTAAGCAAACACCCCACTTTTCAACAATTGTTGCCAAATTCAACTACTTTAGTATTGAACAAAGTTTCATCAGAAACTAAACACATACTATCTCATCAAAAAATATATGCTACCTTTTGGCACATAACTGCAAATAAAACCAACCATTTAGAAACAGATTTTACAAAAATAAACAGCTCGTCCATTAATAATTATCCTTTGCCAAAACTCATAGAAAATTATGTTAAAAGCTTTTAGCATCAATTTTTATATCAATTCATATTTTTTTACTACATTTGATATTGTAAAAAATAACATTTATTATGGCTGGAATTAACAAAGTAATATTAGTAGGCAACTTAGGTAAAGACCCGGAAGTTAGATATTTAGAAGGGGGTACTGCTGTAGCTAATTTTCCTTTAGCGACCTCTGAAAACTATACCGACAGAAGTTCCGGAGAAAAGAAAACCATTACTGAATGGCACAATGTTGTTTTATGGAGAGGCTTAGCAGAAATTGCTGAGAAATACCTCAAAAAAGGAAACCAAGTTTATATTGAAGGCAAACTTAGAACCAGAAAATGGCAAGATAAAGACGGACATGATAGATATACTACTGAAATTGTTGGTGATAGCATGCAAATGTTAGGAAGAAAAGATGATAATTCACCTTCAGATGCTACTCAACAAAGCAAATCATCCGGAACTTCTTCTTCAGCACAAATAGATAACGAACCATCTGAAACAGATGATTTACCATTTTAATAACTAAAATTAGTAACTGAAAATTGGACGATCCTCTACCTGCCCTGCAACACACAGACTTTGTAATTACTTCAATTCTAAATTCAATTGATTTAGTAACTTCTATTGAATTAATAGTTGTGTTATTTTTATTGGTTTTTTCAGGTTTAATTTCCGGTTCGGAAATAGCCTACTTCTCTCTATTACCAAAAGATTTAGAAGAAGAGCCAAACAATAGTTCAGCATCTCTTTCGCGAGTAAAAAAATTACTTTACGACCAAAAAAGATTGTTAGCTACAATACTAGTCGCCAACAACTTAATCAATGTAGGGTTAATTTTATTAACTACCTTAGTTATTAATCAGCTTATAAACTTCTCATACCTTCCTGATTATATTAGTTTTGGTATCCAAGTAATAGGTATTACCTTTATTATTCTACTTTTTGGAGAAGTAATCCCAAAAATTTATGCTACCAAAAATGCCTTATTTTTATCTAAATTTATGAGCTTTCCACTCAGTTTTCTTTCTTTTTTACTCTATCCACTTAGCTATGTTTTAATGACTTTTTCAAGTGTTATTGACAAACATATTAAACAAAGAGGCTTAGATGTTACTGTTGAAGATTTATCTCATGCTTTAGATTTAACATCAGATATTGAAGAAGATAATGATGAACATAAAATTCTTAAAGGGATTATTAAATTTGGCGAAACCAGTGTAAAGCAAATCATGACTGCAAGAGTTGATGTTGTTGCACTAGAGAAAAACCTACCTTACTCATCTGTACTCGAAACTATTTTAGATTCAGGCTATTCCAGAATTCCGGTTTTTGAAGATTCTTTTGATACCATAGTTGGTGTGATTTATATTAAAGATTTGTTAGCTCATATTGAAGAGAAAGAAGATTTTGAATGGACAAAACTATTACGTACTCCTTTCTTTGTTCCTGAAAATAAAAAACTGGATGATTTGTTATCCGAATTTCAGGAAAAGAAAATGCACCTTGCTATTGTAGTAGATGAATATGGCGGGACATCCGGAATTGTTTCTTTAGAAGATATTTTAGAAGAGATTGTTGGTGAAATTAGTGATGAGTTTGATGATGAAGACATTACCTACTCTAAATTAGATGGTAACAACTATGTTTTTGATGGAAAAACAGCCTTAAACGATGTCTTTAAAATTATTAACATTGATGATGACGAGTTTTTTGGTGATGAAAAAATTGATGCTGAATCACTTGCCGGATTGGTAATTGAAATAGCTGAAAAAATCCCTCAGAAAAATGAAAAAATAACTCTCAAAAACCTCACTTTTACTGTTGAAGCTTCTGACAAAAGGAGAGTTAAAAGAATAAAACTAACGGTAAGCAATTAAGCTTTTATTACCAATAAAATCTTACCTTTGCGGGATATATATATTCAACATACCTTAATCTTATTTATTATGCAAATTCAATTCAACACAGATAACAATATTTCAGGAACAGATCAACTAAAAGAAAAACTTAGTACTATTTTAACAGATTCGCTAAGTCGATTTAAAGATAGAATTACTCGTTTAGAAGTACACCTTTCTGATGAAAATGGAAAAAAATCTGTAGGTAAGGATAAAAGATGCATGTTAGAAGCTCGTGTAGAGAATCTTAAACCTATTGCTGTTACTAGCGATGCAACAAATATAGAACAAGCTGTTATAACTGCTTCTGAAAAACTTACTGCTGCGTTAAATACTACTTTAGGCAAGATTAAAACGTATTAAATTCTACTATTATCAAACCTACTAAAACCTAATGTTATGAATACAGAAGAAAAAGAATGGAATGATAAAATCTCACAGAAAACTACTGAAATTCAGCAAAAACATCCTGAATTGATAAAGTTTTTAGAAGAAATGCCCATGACCATTCCGAACAAAAACAATCCGGATGTTACCATCCAAAACCTAAAAAAGTATTACCAATCGCTTTGTGATTTGATAGAAAATAAATGAGTTAAAATTAACTCATTTTTAGAAATCTCGGTTAATTATTACCCGAAAGAATCTCCACCACCAACTCTTTGGTTAATGGTTTATCTGCTGCTTGTTTTCTAATATCCTCAAATGAATAAAGAAAATCGCAACCATTTTTATATTCACTGCAACCATAGGCGGTTTTGCCTTTTATAATCTCTCCTTTTTTACATTTCGGACAAATTAAAGCATCACTTTTAGCAGCTTTTATTTTCTTAACCGATATTGGAATTAACACCAATTCAAACTGCTCATTTAAACTCAATACACCATCTGTTTTTTCGCCATTGTTTTTAAACCCTTTTATAGTTGTTGATTTTCCTTTTTTTAATATTTGAAGGATTTGTTTCTCGGTTAATTTCTTTTCTTGAAAAATAAACGGCAGAAGAAATTTACAACCATTATTATATTCACTACATCCGTAAGCAGTTTTTCCTTTAAGCATGTTACCTTTTTTACATTTCGGACATACTGTGGTTTCAATTCCAGATGTTTTCGTTTTAGTTTTCGTTTCAACTTGGTGTGTTACATGAGATATTTGAGCACTGTTTTGCTCCATTCTAACTTCATACACCAAGTCATCTACCATTTTCTTCATGTTCTTGATAAAAGTACCTGCATTGTATTTACCTTTTTCAATTTCTTGAAGTTGCTTCTCCCAAGTACCTGTTAACTCTGCTGAAGTAAGAATTTTATTTTTTATAGTATCTATCAATTGAATTCCGGTAGTGGTTGGCAGTAATTGTTTTTTATTTCTGACAATATATTTTCTTTTAAATAAGGTTTCTATAATATTGGCTCTGGTTGATGGTCTTCCAATACCATTTTCTTTCATCAGTTCTCGCAACTCTTCATCATCAACTTGCTTACCGGCAGTTTCCATAGCTCTAAGCAAAGTTGCTTCTGTAAACATTTTTGGTGGTTTGGTTTCTTTCTCTAAAAAACTTGGCTCATGTGGTCCTTTTTCACCTTTCTTAAAAGCCGGAAGTACATCAGGTTCTTTTTCTTCAGCTCCGGGAATTTCAAAAACTACCCTCCATCCTTTTTCGGTAATTACTTTTCCTGTTGTTTTAAAGGTTACATCGGCTGCTTTACCAATAACTGCTGTATTATCTACAGAGCAATCATCATAAAAAGCAGCTATAAAACGCCTTACAATTATATCGTAAACCTTTTGCTCTTGCACACTTAATGAACTCTGAACACCTGTTGGTATAATAGCATGATGATCGGTAACTTTTTTATCATTAAATACTTTAGATGATTTTCTTATTTTCTTTCCTAATAAAGGTTGTGTTAATTGCTGATAATTAGTCAACTTTTCCAAAATACCTTTTACTTTCGGATAAACATCATTTGGTAAAAATGTGGTGTCCACCCTTGGGTAAGTTACTACCTTCTGCTCGTAAAGTTTTTGAACGGTTTTAAGGGTATCATCAGCAGAAAACCCAAATTTATTATTACAGTAAACCTGCAAACCTGTTAAATCAAACAACTTTGGAGCATATTCTTTCCCTTTCTTTTTTTCTACTGAAACAATTTCAAAATCACTCTCTTTAACTTTGTTAGCTAACTTTTCTCCATCTTCTTTTTTTAAGAATCTGCCTTCTTCGCAATTAAATAAGGTATCTCTGTAAAGCGTTTGTAGCTCCCAAAAAAGTGTCGGCTTAAAGTTTTCTATTTCTTTAAACCTGTTTACTACCATTGCTAATGTTGGCGTTTGTACTCTTCCTATAGATAATACTTGTTTGTAACCTCCATGTTTAATAGTATATAAGCGAGTAGCATTCATTCCCAACAACCAATCTCCTATAGCTCTGGAAAACCCGGCATAATATAAATTATCATATTTTTCCGAAGGTTTTAAGTTGTCAAAACCTTCTTTAATGGCTTCAGTAGTTAATGAGGAAATCCATAATCGTTTTACTTCTCCTTTATACCCTGCTTGCTCTAATACCCAACGCTGAATAAGTTCTCCCTCTTGTCCGGCATCACCACAGTTGATAACTAAAGTAGCATTATCAAATAAAGTTTTCACAATGTTGAACTGCTTTTGAATTCCGGAATTGTCAACCACTTTGGTTTTAAATTTTTCAGGCAACATAGGCAGGTTGTTCAAATTCCAACTTTTCCAATAATCTTTATAATCGTGTGGTTCAAAAAGAGTACATAAATGTCCGAAAGTGTAAGTTACTGCATAACCATTGCCTTCAAAATAACCATCTCGCTTAGTATTAGCACCAAGCACACTGGCAATTTCTCTGGCTACACTAGGTTTTTCGGCAATGCAAACTTTCATTTTGTATAATAAAATAGCTTTTTACAAATAAATGGTTTTTTTACAATAATTCATAATCCGGAATATCCTCTAAAAAAGTGTAAGACTCATTTTCAAAATCTATTTTACAACAATAATGATTCATTCCATTGGTTACTAAAAGATAAGGAACTTTAAAAACCATATTATATCGGGCTATTTGCTCAAAAGTAGCTTCCGATATTTTTATATGTGGAGCTTTACACTCTACCAAAAACAAAGGTTGTAATTCTTGATTGTAAATTAACACATCTGCTCTTTTTTGCATTTCGTTAAACACCAAACCTTTTTCTATTACAATAAAAGATTTTGGAAAATGCTTGTGATTAATTAAAAAACTAACCACGTGTTGTCTTACCCATTCTTCAGGAGTTAAAACCAAGTATTTTTTACGAATAACATCAAAAATGTATTCCTTATCACGCTCTCGCTTAACTTTGTAATCGTATTCCGGTAAATTGAGTTGGTGCATATTAATACTAAGGTATATGCATGTATTTATGCGTTTGTAAAGAAATTGACCATTGTGTATGTTTTTTCACATACTCAATAATTAAAGGTAACATTTTTTCCTGACTACTCCACTCGGGTTGTAAGTACAAACGACAATGCTTCTTCACTTTTGCAGCATGTTCTTCCGCCCACTTAAAATCATTTTTATTGTGAATAATTACTTTAAGTTCATCTGCATAATGATAAGCATCATCAAGCGGTGGTATGTTTTTTTTTGGAGATAAACAATACCAATCCCAACTTCCACTACTTTGGTGAGCTCCGGAAGTCTCTAAAAAAACTTCTACCCCTATAGCTTTTAGCTGATTAGTAATGTAATCTAAATTATACAACAAGGGTTCCCCTCCTGTTATTACTATAGCTTTCGCTTCAATTTTAATAATGTTCTCTATAATCTGTTGTACATCTACCAAAGGATGTAAGTCAGGATTCCAACTTTCTTTTACATCACACCAATGACAACCAACATCGCACCCTCCAACACGAATAAAATAAGCAGCTTTCCCTGTATTATATCCTTCTCCCTGAACAGAATAAAACTCTTCCATTATCGGCAACATTTTACCTTCTACAAGTCCCTCCTGTTGCTCTTCATTCAGTTTTTTATTTATTAAAGTATTTATCATACCGCAAAAATAAGATTTGTTTTTCTATATTCTATTTATAGTGTTTTTACTTAGTTCTTGAATTGTTTTTTGTAACATAAATACTTAATACTCGTAAAATGCCCAATATCAACCAAAAAACAACTGCATGCGACAACTTAAAATTACACAGCAAGTAACCAATAGAGAAACCATTTCATTGGAAAAATACCTTCAGGATATTTCTAAATTAGACATGATTACTGCTGATGAGGAAGTAGAGTTAGCCAGAAAAATTAAAGCTGGAGATATGAATGCTCTCGAGAAATTAGTCAGAGCTAACTTGCGTTTTGTAATATCTGTATCTAAGCAATACCAAAATCAAGGACTAACACTCCCCGATTTAATTAATGAAGGAAATATTGGTTTGATAAAAGCTGCCGAAAGGTTTGATGAAACCAGAGGTTTTAAGTTTATTTCTTATGCCGTTTGGTGGATACGTCAATCTATTTTACAAGCTATAGCAGAACAAGCTAGAATTGTTCGTTTGCCCTTAAATAAAATTGGTAATATTTCTAAAATAAATAAAGCCTTTACTTCATTAGAACAATTTCATGAAAGAGAACCTTCTGTAGAAGAAATTGCCGATTTACTTGATATTACCACAAATGAGGTGAGTGATTTCCTTAAAATTTCTGGACGACACATTTCTGTTGATGCTCCACTTTCTGATAATGAAGACTCTGGTAGCATGTTAGATTTAATGAGCGATGAAAATGTTTTAAATTCTCCAGATAAAGAATTAACTAATGAATCTTTACGAAGTGAAATTGAACGTTCTTTATCTACACTTTCTCCCAGAGAAGCTACTGTTTTAAAAATGTACTACGGAATTGGGTATAAAAACCCTCTTACCTTAGATGAAATAGGCCGAAGTCTTGACTTAACAAGGGAAAGAGTTCGTCAGATAAAAGAAAAATCTTTACGAAGATTAAAACAAACCTCAAGAAGTAATTTGCTCAGACCATTTTTAGGCTAATCATGTCTTGCTCCTTTTAAAATTCTAAAAGCATGGAGAATAGCAGGGAAAACTGCCTCCATGCTTTCTTTTGCTCCATTAGTTGAGCCAGGTAATGCCAACACCAACGAATCTTTTATAACTCCTGCAACACTTCTAGACAACATGGAGTAAGGTGTCCTATCTTGTCCGTAAGCTCTAATTGCTTCTTCTATTCCTTTAATCTCTCTATCTAGCAACGGACGAAGTGCTTCTGGAGTAACATCTCTTGAAGATAAGCCTGTCCCTCCTGTATAAATAATTAAATTCACTTTTTCATTCGCATAAAAAACAGCTTTTTCTGCTATAATTGCTTTTTCATCAGGAATTATAATATAATCGGCTATAGAAACACCACATTCCTTTAATTTATCAATAATAGCTTTCCCTGCTTTATCTTCTTTTTGTCCCTGCGAAATAGTATCGGAACAAACAATTACCACTGCCTTTAAATCCTGTCTAAATTTATCTTTAAAATCGGACTTCCCTCCTTTTTTATCTACTAATTTTATTTGCTGAATCTCTATTCCTTTATCGATAGGTTTTAGCATGTCATACATATTCAACGCTACTAAACTAGCTCCATGCATGGCTTCAACTTCTACACCTGTTTTATAAATGGTTTTTACAGTAATATAAATATAGATAGCTAAATCTTTAATCTCATAATCAATAGTAGTAGCTTCTATGGGCATAGGATGACAGTCTGCCAATAATAAGGCGGTTTTCTTAACGCCTAACAATCCTACAGCTTTACTCATGGCAAACACATCTCCTTTAGGAACTTTATTCTCTTTAATAGCAACTATAGTTTCTGGTTTACTCACTTTTACAATGGCTTGAGCTGTTGCAACTCTTAGTGTATTATTTTTATGCGTTATATCTATCATCTAATAAAAATTTATCTTCACCCAAAATTCGATAAAATAATACTTTTTTTAAATGATTTAACTCATATCTTTGAATTTATTAGAAAATAGAGATTAACGAAGACCCCATAATATGAAAGAACAAGAATTTACCATTAGATATAAAGAATACCAAAACGATGAATTACATCTTTTACCTGAACAAACCCGACAATTAATTCAGTTAGCTGATGAAAACCTTAAGAATGCCTATGCCCCTTATTCAAGTTTTGAAGTAAGTGCTGTACTTCAACTTAGCAACAATGAAATTATAAAAGGAACAAACCAAGAAAATGCAGCTTATCCATCGGGAACTTGTGCCGAAAGAGTAGCTGTTTTTTACGCTAATTCAAAATATCCTAATGAAAAAATAAAAGAGATTGTAATTACTACCACAAAAAACAATCTAACACCTCTTTCTCCCTGTGGATCTTGTCGCCAAGCACTTATAGAGTACGAAAAAAAACAACATACACCAATAAGGGTAGTTCTAAAATCAGGAAATTCTGCCGTTTGGATTTTTAATAGTATTGCTGATTTACTTCCTTTTGCTTTTGATGCTAATCAATTACTTGATAAATAATACATTTTGTTAAAGAAGTGTTAATGCATATAAGACAGAAGTACTTTCTTCTTAAATTTGAGGAGTATTTATCAATTATTATTAACCTATAAATAAATTTAACTATGAAAAAAATTATTTTATCTTTAAGCATATTACTAGCTTCAGTAGCAGTAATTAATGCACAAACAGCTGATGGAGCAACTCCAGTACAAAATGAAAATGCTGCTGTTCTTACTTTTGAAGAAGAAGTTGTTGATTATGGAACTATTGAACAAGGAGCTGATGGTGTAAGAGAATTTGTATTCACTAACACAGGAAAAAGTCCATTAATTATCTCTAATGCAGTAGGAAGCTGTGGATGTACTGTTCCTACTTGGCCAAAAGAACCTATTAAACCAGGTCAGAAAGCAGCTATTAAAGTAAAATACGATACTAAAAGAATTGGTGCTATCAATAAATCAGTAACCATTACTTCAAATGCTACTGAACCTACAAAAATTATTAGAATCAAAGGTACTGTTGTTGCGCCTAAAACTACTCCTACAAAGGAAGCTGTTGGTGCTCCGGCAAACTAATCTTTACTAAATATTCAACAAAAAAACCTGATGAAAAATTTTCATCAGGTTTTTTTTATACTTTAAGCTAAATTAATTGTCTAAACCAAATCTTGTTTAGTAATTTTATACTTCAATTTTTTAATATTTGTTATGTTATCATTATCAGAAAGAAGTAAATTAATGCCCGAATCACCTATCAGAAAGCTTGTTCCATTTGCTCAAGCTGCTGAAGCTAAGGGAACAACCGTTTATTATTTAAATATAGGTCAACCTGATATTAAAACTCCCGAAGTAGCTATTGATGCTTTAAGAATTATTGACAGATATATTATTGAATATAGTCATTCTGCTGGTGGTGTAGGTTACAGAAATGGATTGGCAAAGTATTATAACAACTTAGATTTTGGTATTACTGCCGATGATATTTTAGTAACAACAGGGGGGTCTGAAGCATTAATTTTTGCTTTTAACTGCTGCATGAATCCTGGTGATGAAGTTATTATTCCTGAACCTTTTTATGCGAATTACAACGGTTTTTCTCAAATTGCAGGCGTAAATATTGTTCCTGTAACCTCTACAATAGAAAATGGTTTTGCACTCCCTCCCATTGAAGAGTTTGAAAAATTAATAACTCCAAAAACAAAAGCTATATTAATTTGCAACCCGGGTAACCCAACAGGGTATTTATACAGCAAAGAAGAATTAGAAACACTAAAAAATATTGTAAAAAAACATAACCTGTATTTAATTGCAGATGAAGTTTATAGAGAATTTTGCTACGATGGCAAAAAACACTACTCTGTATTTAATTTAAAAGATATTGAAGAAAACACTATTGTTATAGATTCTATTTCAAAAAGATACAGCATGTGTGGAGCTCGTATTGGAGCCTTTATTTCTAAAAATAAAAAATTAATTGCTACAGCTTTAAAATATGCTCAAGCTAGACTAAGTCCACCAACATTAGGACAGATAGCCGGAGAGGCTGCATTAAATACTCCACAAAGTTATTTTGATGAAGTAATCGAAGAATATGTAAAAAGAAGAAATGTAGTGATTAAAGGACTTAATGAAATTGAAGGTGTAAAATGTCCAACTCCTGGTGGCGCTTTTTATGCAGTTGTAGAATTGCCTGTAAAAGATGCTGAAAGATTTTGTCAATGGTTATTAGAAGAATTTGAACATAACAAACAAACAGTTATGTTAGCACCTGCTGCCGGGTTTTATGCTACTAAAGGATTAGGCAAAAAAGAAGTTCGTATTGCTTATGTATTAAACGAAAACTCTTTATTAAATGCCATTGAATGTTTAAAACATGCTTTACAAATATATCCTGAAAGTACCTTAAAACAAAAACAATCATTAGCAGAATAATTTGTTCTATAGACATTTGACATATTTATAGATTTTAAACAAGGTAAATTTTGCTTACCGAATTGTTATTCAATTTTTTATTAGGAAATTAGCAACTTTAATAAAAGAAAAGAAGATCAATAAAATTCAGTTAATAATAATGTCCAAAAGCTTATTTTTAGTATTATTTTTGAGTATATCATTAATTGTTAATGCTCAAAAAGTTGGACTTGTTTTTAGTGGTGGTGGTTCTAGTGGTATTGCTCATGTTGGTGTTTTAAAAGCGTTAGAAGAAAATAATATTCCTATTGATTATATTGCAGGAACCTCTATGGGAGGTTTAGTTGCCGGTTTTTATGCTGCTGGTTATTCTCCCAAAGAAATAGAAGAAATTTTTTTATCAGATAAATTTAAAAATTGGGCAAATGGTCAATTAGATGATAAGTATGTTTATTACTTAAGACAAAAAAAAGAAGACCCTTCGTTATTTACTTTTAAATTAAATTTAGATACAATTATTGAAATTAGCTTACCGACCAACCTTGTTTCTCCATCTGCCATAAATTATGCATTAATGCAATATTTAGCACCAGCTTCTGCGAAAGCAAAAAACAATTTCGACAGTTTATTTATTCCCTACAGATGTATAGCTTCTGATATTATTTCAAAAAAACCAGTTATTTTAAAAAAAGGACCTTTGCCAACAGCTATTAGAGCAACAATGGCCTACCCGTTTTACTTATCTCCGGTAACATATGAAAATCAATTATTATTTGATGGTGGGTTATACAATAACTTTCCATCTAATGTGATGTACAATGAGTTCGACCCTGATTTTATAATTGGTAGTAATGTATCTTCTAACTTTTTACCTCCTAATGAAGATGACATCATTTCTCAAATAAAAGCAATTATTTCTAACGATACAGAATATATAATACCTTGCGAGCAATCTGTTTTAATAGAACCCAATGCAGAAGACTTTTCTACTTTTAATTTTGATAATAATAAAGAACTAATAAGAATTGGTTATGAAGCAACATTGAAAAAAATTGAATATATAAAAACCAATATTTCCAGAAGAAATGATTCTACTTATATTTCCGAAAAAAGAAAAACCTACAAAGAAAAACTTCCTAAACTTATTTTTGAAAACGTTCATGTACAAGGATTAAAAGCCTCTCAAAATGCTTATATCAAAAATTCAATTCGATTAAAAAAAGATACCCTAAATGCTGAAGATTTAAAATCTGAATACATTAAAGTATCTTCTGACGACAAAATTAAATCACTTTATCCTGAAGCCATTTTCAATAATGAATCAAATAAATTTAGCTTATTGCTTAAAGCAAAAAAAGAAAGAAATTTTATTGTTTCGTTTGGAGGGGTGTTTTCTTCGAGACCAATAAATACAGGATATTTAGGACTTCAGTATAATGTCTTAAGAAAAAAGGCTTATTCATTTTTAGCAAATACTTACTTTGGAAAACTTCATAACTCTGTGAGTATTGGCTTTAGAATTGACTTTCCTAAACCATTACCATTTTATTGGGTTACCACTTTTAATAACGATAGGTGGGATTATTTTAGAAGTAACTCTACTTTTTTTGAAGATACTAGACCTTCTTTTTTACGTAGTTCTGATTTATATGCTAAAACAGAAATAGGAATTCCTGTTGCGTACAAAGGGAAGTTAGTAATTGGAGCGACAGCCGGAGAATTAGATAATGAATATTATCAAACCAGACAATTTATTTCAACAGATACTACTGATAAAACTGTTTTTAGAAATGTAATTGGATTTCTAAAATATGAAAGAAACTCGTTAAACAGGAAACAATATCCTACTGCCGGAAGTTTTTTTACTGTAGGTGCAAAGTATATTAAAGGAAAAGAAAAAACTATTCCTGGTTCAACATCCATAATTAAAAATATTGCTGAAGAATATCACGAATGGTTTTTGTTAAAAGCCACTTTTGATAAATATTTTATAAGAAAAGGGAAAGTTCGATTTGGAATTTTTGGTGAAGGTGTATATTCTAACCAATCTTTCTTTGAAAATTACACTGCTAGTATTTTAACAGCTAATGCCTTTGCCCCTGTTAGCGAAAGTAGAACATTGTTTCAAGAAAGATTAAGAGCACACAATTATACTGCTGGGGGAATAAAAAACATTATTATGTTTAATCAAAACTTTCATTTACGGTTAGAAGGTTATATTTTTCAGCCATATCAAAGAATATTTCAAAATGAATTTAATAAAGCAGCTTATGGTTTGAAATGGGCTTCAAGAGAGTATATTGCTGCATCTTCATTAGTATATCATACTCCAATAGGACCTATTGCCGTAAATGTAAATTATTATGATAGACAAGAAGATCATTGGAGTTTTTTAGTACACTTTGGTTATTTAATTTTTCCGAAAAAGAGCTTACATTGATACAATAAACTTTGTAAAGCTTAATACTGCTGTCCAAAAAACAACCCCCAACAACATAATTAATAGCGTTTGATTGCTTTTTTTAAAAAATCGAGTTGCCAAAAAACATCCCAAAGGAATTGAAAACAATAGTGGTGTTAAAAAAGAAATCCCCATTAATCCATATTTAGATTTTATATTGATAATTCTTCTACTAGAACTAGAAAATATTTTTGATGGCGACTTATCTTTTCTCCATCTATCTAATAATTTATCAATTAACTGGTTAATGAAGGCTCCTAAAAAATAAAAAACCAATATTCCTAAACAGCCACCTATTAATAAAATCAATAACGTAGAAGTCCATGATATTCTTTTTATAGCAAGAATATACAGTGCTGATGCCATAAACTTGGTAGCACTAAAAGCTAATAGAAAAAATATTTCGTAAAAAGATAAAAACATTTATTGTTTATTCTTTAGCACCAAATGCCAAATCTCCAGCATCACCAAGTCCGGGAACAATGTATGATTGGGCTGTAAGTTCATCATCAACAGCACCTACCCAAACAGTAGTATCTTCAGGCAAATGTTTTTTGATATAATTTACGCCTTCAACACTTGCTATTAATGTAACTATATGCAAGTTAGATGGTTTTCCCTTCTCTAATAAAAGTTTGTAAATTTCAACCATAGATGCTCCTGAAGCAAGCATAGGATCAGATAAAATTACTGTGCGGTCTGTTAAATCAGGACTCGCCATGTATTCTGCTTCTATTACAAAAGATCCATCTTTATGATGTTTTCTGTATGCAGATACAAAAGCATTGTCAGCTTTATCAAAATAATTTAGTAACCCTTGATGCAAAGGAAGCCCGGCTCTTAAGATAGTTGCCAAAACAGGTTGCTCTTTAGGTAAGCTCATTTCTGCAACACCTAAAGGAGTAATCACTTCTTGTTTTTTATACACCAACGTTTTACTGACTTCATAAGCAAAAATTTCTCCTAAACGTTCACAATTCCTTCTAAAACGCATGCTATCAACTTGTATATTAGCATTTCTTATTTCTGCAATAAACTGATTAAAAATAGTATTTTCTGAGCCTAGGTTAATAATTTTCATATGTAGCTAAATTTTACCGTTAATTTATTTCTTTTTTATATTCAATAGCATTTGCTCATAGACCTTTCTCCATCCTTTCCATATTCCTACATCAGAAAGAGATTCGTTATGCCATACACTTACAAAAGTACCATTTACTTTTTTTACAATCTCAACTATTTTATTAATGTTGATAATTCCTTCTTCTACAGTAAAATTCTGGTAGTATTTTAATCCTGCTTCCATCACACAAAAAGGTATGATTTTTAAAGGACTTACTTTGTTTTTTTCTATATCAAAAAAATAATATGGAGAACAAATACTTGCTCTAAAACCAATACTTTCAACATATCCCATAGTATAATCCTCATTAATTCCAATGTCAATTAAATTTCTGTATGTTGATGGAAAATTTAACTTTAAAAAATGTTGTCGACTTTTACTGATGTTTTTATTTATAATACTTTCTAATCGTAATTTTTCTTCTTTAAGTAAAGCAATATTAGTATTAGATTGATACGATGGATGCAATCCTACTGTATTGGTAATAGCTATCTTTTTTATTAAATGCTGAAAATTTTCATTGTTGAAAGCTATATTTTTATCAAAAGAAGAATAATTACCAACTAAAAAAAAGTAAATTGGTTGAATATTGTATTTTTGATGTACTTCATCCTGATAATCGTAAGTATCATAAGGGTCTTCAGCTTTATCACGCAAAACATCTATTCTGTTCTTTAAATTTTGAGATTCAGTAATAGATTTTGCTAGCCCACCTACAGTTCTCCAAAAACCTTTGTGTTTAATAGCAAAAGCATTATCTATATCAATGGTGCTTAAAAACTCAAATTTTCGTTCGGGAAATTTATAATTAGTAAAATGAGTTGTAACAAGTTGAGCAATTTTTTCTGCCCATATATTTACCATTGGCAATTCTATACAGTTATTTTTAAACGCAAAACTCTCTGTTGCTAAAAATCTTCCATATTTATCTTTTTGATGAGGTAAATATTCCTCATACCTTGATATTAAGTAAAATACAGTGGCAAAAACATCAAAATTAAAATGTTTATTTGTTGATATTTCAAATAAACCAACTGTTCCATCTGTTTGCGGAATTGCTGCGGTATTTTGTAATTTTATTTCTTCTTCAAACAATAAGCTAGTAGATGTAAAATACAAACCATCATCTATTGCTTTTGTGGTATAAGATAGTTTGGCTGTTTTGCACGATAAATAAAAATCTACATCATCTGTAAATGAAACAGGAGTTTCTAGAATTTGCTCAAAAACTGTCTGAAAAGTATAGCTAATTCGGTTGGTTAATTTATGTGTATAGACTAAAATCATTTTTTCTTAAATTAACCCTTCATCACCAAAGCTAAAATAACTTTTGTCCGTAATAATTAAATGATCAAGCACAGGTACATCAACCAAATTACCAATTTCTTTCATTTTTTTGGTAAGTTGTATATCCGCATCACTTGGTTTTAAATTTCCTGATGGATGATTATGACATAAAATAACGGCAGAAGCAAGTAATTGCATTGCTTCTTTAAAAATAATTTTAGCATCTGCAACAGTACCTGATACACCTCCTTTACTTACATTACTTTTCTTAATAACCGCATTACGCCTGTCTAAAAACAACACCCAAAATTCTTCATGAGGTAAATCACTCATTACACCAATAACCTCCTCAAAAACATCTTTGCTAGATTTAATGTTTTTTTTAAGCTGATTATCTGTATTTTTTCTTCTTCGTCCTAACTCCAAGGCTGCTACAATACTAATGGCTTTTGCCTCTCCTATTCCTTTAAACTGCATTAATTCTTTAACAGAAAGTTTTCCTAATTTATTCAAATCATTATCTATAGATTTAAATATTTTTTTAGAAAGTTCTACAGCCGTTTCATTTCTATTTCCTGAGCCAATTAAAATTGCTATAAGTTCAGCATCAGAAAGAGCTGACCTACCTTTAGAAAGTAATTTTTCTCTAGGTCTATCTTCTAAGGACCAAGCTTTTATATTTAGTTTTTCAGGATACATAAAGCAACTGTCTCAATTGATTATCAACTAAAGTTGCTGCTAAATTAGCGAAAAATATACTTTTTACTTCTTAGTCAAATTCTTATTTCATTTTCTCACCATTTCCGTTTGGATAGAAATTATGTAAAATAGAAAGCATTTGTTTTTCGCCTTTTTCTATAGCTTCAATCTCTTTCCATTTTTCATCAGAAATTAAGGTACGTAAAGGTTGATTTACTTTAGTAATTAACGGAAATGCTCTTTCTATCTTCTTATCCCAAACTTTATGATATTTTACCAAATCATCCGGATAAACAATTTTTCTGCGAGTGCCTTCATCTATTCCTCTAAACGGATAAGGAATATTCAAGTACCCATAATCATCTGTAAGTTGTTCTCCTGGAAGAATATCTCTAATGGCAATTTCAAAATCGTATGCCGTTGTTAAACAATTAGAATTAAAACTGTGGTTTACGTACCTACCATTATCCCAACACAACACATAGTTTCCATTATTGTTTCTAAAGGTATAAAAATCCAATATTTCCTGATAGATAGGTTCCATTGTTTGAATTTCTAACGGACTAAATTCTCTATCCAGTTTATCTAATACCCAAGTTATTGTTCCTTTTGGGATAAACTCTCTAGCAACAACGCCATAACCTATTTCGTTGCTAATAAATTTTAATTCTGTAAGTGGATGAATCATATGTATTTAAGGTTTAAAAAAATTACTTGTTGAGTTTAAAAAATTCCAATAGCTGTGAAATCATATACTCAAAAACCTTAAAACATTTTCAGCTATTATTAGTACAAATGTAAATAGGATTTTAATTCAAAAAACATTTTGATCAATTTATTTTATGATGGTTTTAATAATTCTTTTTTACCTTATAAAACACTAATTTTATCACGTAAAAAGTAAGCGAATGACAAAGAAAATTATGGTGGTTGTTGGAACTCGACCAAACTTTATAAAGATTACTCAACTTGAAAAAGAATTAGCTAGTTATGGAGGTGCTTTTGAATATGTCTTAATCCATACTAATCAGCATTACGATACCAATATGTCTGATGTATTTTTTTCTCAGTTAAGTCTTAAAGAACCTGAATTCTTAGCTATTACTGAAAAAAATGCTGCATCACAAATCGGACAAATAATTATTGAATTAGAAAAAAAAGTAAATCAACATCAGCCAGATGCACTAATAGTTGTTGGTGATGTTAACTCTACTTTAGCGGGGGCTATTGTTGGAAACAAAACCAGCACACTACTTTTTCATTTAGAAAGTGGATTGAGAAGTTTTGATAATGATATGCCTGAAGAAGTTAATAGATTAATAACCGACCTTGTTGCCAATCATTTTTTTGTAACTGAACAAAGTGGCTACGATAACCTTATTAATGCCGGAAAAAATCCTGAGCAAATTCATTTTGTAGGAAATACTATGATAGATACATTGGTAGCTTTTGATGATGTAATTCAAAAAAACGATATCTTAGAAAAACTAAACATTACTAATAAAGATTTTGTTTTAATGACCATACACAGACCTTCAAACGTTGACACTAGAGAACGCTTACTTATTTTACTCGACATTATTAATAGGGTTTCTGAAAAGAATTTTTTAGTACTTCCTATTCACCACAGAACCAAAAACAATTTAGTTAAACACAATTTATATAGCCATTTAGAAAATAATCCTAAGGTAATCATTACTGAAGCTTTAAATTACTTGTCTTTTCAAAAATTAATATCCTCATGTAACTATGTATTAACAGATAGTGGTGGAATACAAGAGGAAACTACTTTCCGACAAGTACCTTGTTTAACCTTAAGGGAAAATACCGAACGACCCATCACTATAACATTAGGTACTAATGAGTTAGTTGAATACAATTATGATGCTGTAGCTAAAAAAATTAATGAGATTGAAACCGGCAACTACAAAAAAGGCAAAATTCCTCCGATGTGGGATGGAAAAGCTACCAAAAGAATTGTTAAAGTGCTACATGAAATTTTATCTCCTTAGTTTTCTCCTATCCTTCAATTTAATCGGTTTATTTCGTTACTTTGGTTTTTTATTATCAATATGATAGAAATCGGATTAACCATACTTTACATACTTATAGGCTGTTTTATAATAAGTAAAAACAGTTTTTTTAAATTTTCTTCTATCCCAACATATTGGTTAATCATCATTTTCGGAATAAAAATCATTCTAAGTATTTTAATAACACTTATCTACACCTACTATTATTCTGATAGGGCTGTCGCTGATATTTTTAAATATTTTGATGATAGCAAAATTATGTTTAACGCCATAAAAACTAACCCGCTAGATTATATTCAAATGGTTTTAGGATTAGATGTTAATTCAGTTTATTTTCATGAGCATTATTATAGTAAAATGCACTATTGGTACAGAATAAATAATAGTAATTTTTTAAGCGATACACATATAATGATTCGTTTTAATGCCATAGTTAGATTATTCTCTTTTGGTTCTTTTCATGTGCATAATGTCTTTATCAACTTCCTCTCGTTAATAGGGTTAATAGCTATTTTCAAAGTATTTAAAAAATTATATCTCGGTAAAGAAAAATGGTTATTCCTTATTATCATGTTTACTCCTTCTCTTTTATTTTGGGGTTCCGGTTTATTAAAAGAAGGGGTAATTATTCTTGCCTTAGGGTTATTTTTGTTAAACTTCTTAAATATTACTGAACGATGGTCTTTTAAAAGTTTTTTGATTATTATTCTTTCCTGTATAATTATCTTATTCTCTAAACTAATTATTCTTGTTGCTTTAGTTCCGGGAGTGTTAGGCGTCTTAATTCATAAAAAAGTAAAAAGCATCCATTTAAGCTACTTATATGCAGTACTTACAGTAATTTTTATAAGTTTAATTTTATATTTCATTAAACACCCACTCAATCCTATTGACATTATTATAAACAAACAACAAGATTTTATTTATTTAGTTGAAAAAATGGATGTAAGAAGTGCTATTTATCAACCTAAATTTCATCACCTTTCAGATTTATTAGCCTATACTCCACAAGCTCTAATTAATGTATTTTTAAGACCCTTTTTGTGGGAAAGCTATTCAATATTTACACTATTTAGTGCATTAGAAAACATACTTATTATTCTTTTTTGTGTGGTTTTATTATTCTTTAGAATTAAAAAAACACCTATTACATCTCTATTTTATTTTTCAATTTTATTTGTTTTGGTATTGGCAATTGTAATTGGACTAACTACCCCCATTTTAGGAGCTATAGTAAGATATAAAATTTTTGTACTATTATTTTTTTTACTAGCCATTGGAAATCAATTTGATACCGATAAATTTATAAGCTTCTTCAACTCTTTTATCCCTTTCAACAAAATAAAAAACTGATTTTTATCATGTTTTCACCCTTTATAAATACCCTTTTTATGGTATTGTATAGGTGATACTATACATCTTACTTTGTATTCTATTTAGATTTAGTCTAAATAAAGATAGTAAAGAGTCAAACATAAATATATATCATGAAAAAAATTATAGCATTAACATTAATAAGTAGTTTACTATTTAATGTTTCATTATTAAAAGCACAAGGAACAATAGAAGGTTTTATAGCTCAAAACGATAGCTCATCTTTAGCAGGAGTAAATATTTATTTAGAAGCAACTAATTATGGAACTGCTTCAAATGCTTTAGGAAATTTTAGGTTAACAGATATTCCTGAAGGTGAATATAACTTAATGATATCATCAATTGGTTATAAAAAGCTAAAACAACCTATATCGGTAAAAAACAATGAAGTAGTTAAACTAAAGGTTGTTATTGAAGAAACTGCAACCGAATTGAATGAGTTTGCAATAACCGCAACAAGCATGACAGGAGGAAATACCGGAGTAAAAAAAATGCCCGGTTCTGCCTATTATATTTCTCCTAAAGAATTAGAAAGGTTTAGCTATACAGATATTAATCGCTCATTAAGAGCTGTTCCTGGTGTAAACCTAACTGAAGAAGATGGTTTTGGTTTAAGAACAAATATAGGACTTAGAGGAACAGGAACTGAAAGAAGTAGTAAAATTACTGTTATGGAAGATGGAGTTTTAATTGCTCCTGCTCCTTACGCTGCTCCTGCTGCTTACTACTTCCCTACTGCCGGAAGAATTCAGGCAATAGAAATTATGAAAGGAAGTAGCCAAATAAAATACGGTCCTTACACTACTGGTGGTGCTATCAATCTTATTTCAACACAAATTCCTGAAGAGTTTAGCGGAAAACTAGATATGCTTGCTGGTAGTTTCGATTACAAACAAATGCATGCAACTATTGGCGATTCGTACAAAAACTTCGGATATATGGTTGAAACTTTTCAATATGGAAGTGAAGGATTTAAAAAATTAGATGTTGGTGGAAATACAGGTTTCGATAAAAAAGATTATGTTGCTAAGTTTAGATTTAACACCAACAAAGAAGCTAAAATTTATCAAGCTATTAGTTTTAAAATTGCTCAAGCTAATGAAGTATCTGATGAAACTTATTTAGGACTAACTGAAGCAGACTTTAAGAAAAATCATATTAGAAGATATGCTGGTTCTCAGGTAGATAAAATGACCACTCAACAAAGAGTTTTTTCAGCTACACATTTTGCAAAATTTTCTAATAACATAAACGTTACTACCATAGCTTATAGAACTGAGTTTAGCAGAAATTGGTACAAATTAAACAACCTTACAGATACTGCTGGAGAAAAAATTAGCATAGGTAATATTCTTGATTCGCCTGAAGATTATACAGAACTATATAATGTATTAGTAGGAAATTCAAGTATAAATGAAGACGCCCTTACTGTAAGAGCTAATAATAGAAATTATGAAACCATGGGCGTGCAAACTGTTTTAAATTTCAACTTTAAAACAAAAGCCTTAAAACATAATATAGATGTTGGTTTAAGATATCATATTGATGAAATGGATCGTTTTCAGTGGGAAGATAAATACCAAATGAAAGATGGTGCTATGCTGATGACAAAAGCAGGAATACCAGGAACTCAAGACAATAAAATTGAATCTGCTACTGCTTTAGCAACTTATATTCAATATAAATTAAACTATAAAAAACTAACTTTCACACCAGGTGTTAGGTATGAAAACATTTCACTTGAAAGAAAAGATTACGGTAAAAATGATATAAACAGAACTGGCATCAATCTAAAAGAAAGAGACAACCAAGTAGATGTTATTATACCTGGAGCAAGTATAGATTATCAGTTTAACAAATCATTAAATGCTTTTGCGGGTGTACACAAAGGTTTCGCTCCTCCGGGAAGTGCTCCTGATGTAAATCCTGAGGAAAGTATTAACTATGAAACTGGTATTTCTTACTACAAAAATGCCTTTACCATTAAATTAGTAGCTTTTTTCAATGATTACAAAAACTTATTAGGTTCCGACTTAGAAGCAGGTGGTGGTGCAGGAACATCAAATTTATTTAATGGTGGTAAAGCTCAATCTCAAGGTGTTGAACTATTTGTATCTTACGATTTTCTTACCAGCGAATTTAGTAAATACAGATTGCCTTTAACTGTTTCTTATACTTATATGGATGCTACTTTCCAAAATAACTTTGTAAGTGATTTTGAACCTTGGGGAACTGTAACAAAAGGCGACCAACTTCCTTATATGGCTAACAATCAATTAAACGCTATGTTAGCTTTAGAACATGCTAAATACAGCGTAAGCGTTAGAGGAAATTATATGGATGCTATGAGAACAGAAGCGGGTACAGGAAATATTCCAAGCAACCTTTCAACTGATGCTTATTTTGTTTTAGATGCTAACATTACATATAAAATTTATAAAGAAACTGCTCTTTTTGCTAGTGTAACAAATATTTTAGATAATGAATATATAGTTGCTAGAAGACCAGCAGGATTAAGACCGGGAATGCCAAGAATGTTTTTAGCCGGAATTAAAGCCAGATTTTAATTTATAATTCAAACTTTTTTAAACTTAAAACCGTTGTGTATTAGTTATACAACGGTTTTTTTATATTTTTGAATACGATTTTTATCTCTTAACCATGAAGTTATTTTCTTACAATAGTAAACATAAAATAGTTGTAGGTATTCTCATTATATTTTGGGCTGCTTATCATTTTGCAGGAAAAAGAAATACTACAGCATACTATGAAAACGGCATGCCTATGTATAAAGGAGAATTGAAAAACGGTAAAAATGACGGTCATTGGGTCTGGTACTACAAAAATGGAAAGAAAAAAATGGAGGGTAATTTTAAAAACGGTGCTAGAGATGGTAATTGGTACACTTATTTCTCAAATGGTAATATCAGTACTGAATGTGTTTACTTAAACGACCAACTTAATGGCAATTATTTAATTAGAAATGAAAATAATGAAACTATTAAAATTCTTACTTACAAAAAAGATGAATTAGTTTTAAAATAAAGTTCCAAATCTCTTCTCAAACATGATATATATCACTTATTAAACTAAGTCTAGTAACTAATTTTATTGTTCTAATTATTGCTACAGTAAATTATGTTAATTGCTACAAGAGATTTTTTTGTAAGAAAACTTAAGAAAGGTACTTTTCTATGGAAATCATTAGAATTCCTTCAAGGAATGTTGTTCGTAAAAAACTATTTACTCTATTACCGATGGAACATTTTTAAAAACTCCACCACTACACGAGAAATTAATATCGAATTTGTTAGCTACTGTAACTTAAGATGTTCTTTTTGCTCCTTAGACCATGAAAAAACCAAAGTAAGGATAACTCCTGCTATACTTGAAAACTTAATGAATAACCTAGTAAATGACCACCGTTTTAGAAAGGTAGAAGTAATCCACTTACATAGTGGAGGAGAAACCTTACTTCATCCTCAAATCGGAGAATTATTAGCTGTTATCAAAAAATATAAAACCTTAGCCAACTATAAGAATCAAAAATTTCCAACTGTAAATTTACTTACCAATGCTACTCCACTCACAGAACAAAAAGCTATGGAAATTATTGAAAGTGGAGCTGTTGATGTGATGCGTTTTAGTATGGATGGCGGTTCTCCCGAACGTTTTGAATCAATGAGAATTAGAGCAAAATGGGATATTTTTTATAAAAATATGGTATTTTTCCTAAACGAAAACAAACGCCAGAAAGCTAATATTAAAACTCACATCATTTCTGTTATTGATTCCAACAATCCACTAAAAACAGATTGGATGGACAAGCAATTTGTTGAGGTGTTAAACTTAGTTGATACTTATGAATTGCGTCATCCACACTCGTGGGCTGGAGAAGTTGATATTGAAGGAAATTCTTCTAACAGCATGAGTAAGCCACATAAAATCGGCTGCGGACTATTAATGCATCAGCTTGTAATTTTACCAAATGGAGATGTAAATGTTTGTTGTACCGATTTAAACTCAAGAGGTGTTGTAGGAAATATTCAACAACAATCTTTATTTGACGTGTATAATTCCCCTACCAGAAAAAAATGGCTAGAACTCTTTTACCAACGTAAAAAACATGAAATAGACCTTTGTAAAAACTGCGAGACTTTCTAAGCCACCTATTTTTTTTATCGCAGAGAAGTTAATACGTTAAATCATTTAACATCAACTTCTTTACAAACTTTCTACTTTATGAACTTTCTACTTTATGAACTTTAAGTATTTTAGCAGTCAATTTACAAACGCAAATGGCAGGAAACACTTTTGGTACTATCTTTAAACTAACTACTTTTGGCGAATCTCACGGTGAAGCTATTGGTGGAGTTATTGATGGTTGTCCTGCGGGATTGGCGTTAGATATTAGTCTTATTCAACAAGCCTTAGACAGAAGAAAACCTGGACAATCACGCATTACCACTCAACGTAAAGAAGAAGACAAAGTAGAAATTCTCTCAGGAGTTTTTGATGGTTTTACTACAGGAAGTCCTATTGGTTTTATCATTAAAAACAACAACCAAAAACCCAACGATTACGAACATATTAAAGATAAATTCAGACCTTCTCATGCCGATTTTACTTATCAAGAAAAGTATGGTTTAAGAGATTACCGTGGTGGTGGAAGGAGTTCTGCTAGAGAAACGGCTTGCAGAGTTGTTGGTGGAGCCATTGCTCAACAAATCTTAGCAAAATACAAGATAACTATCAATGCATATGTTACTCAAGTTGGCGACATCAAATTATTAAAGAAATATACAGAATTAGACCTTTCTAAAACCTACCTCCATCCTACTCGTTGCCCCGATGATACTATTGCAGATGTTATGTTTGATTATATTGATAAAATCCGAAAAGAAGGTGATACCATTGGTGGAAAAATAACTTGTGTAATCAATAATTTGCCTGTAGGTTTAGGCGAACCCGTTTTTGATAGGTTAGAAGCAGATTTAGCAAAAGCCATGTTGAGTATTAATGCTACCAAAGGCTTTGAAATAGGCTCTGGTTTTGGTTGTATGAACATGAAAGGCTCTGAACATAATGATATATTTGATGTTAAAGGTAACAAAGTAATTACAAAAACTAATCATTCCGGAGGTGTATTAGGTGGGATTAGCAATGGAGAAGATATTTATTTCAATATTGCTTTTAAACCTGTTGCTACTATTATGCAAACACAACAAACTATTGATGTTAATCATAATAAAACTACAATAGATGGCAAAGGAAGACATGATCCATGTGTGTTACCTAGGGCCGTTCCAATAGTTGAAAGTATGGCTGCTTTAGTGATGGTAGATCATTTATTACGTAATAAGTCAAATCAATTAGAGATTTGAAATTAAAAATTGTGGAAATAAAAACTTTGTAATAAAACAATAAAAATGAAGAAACTAGCTTTACACTGGAAAATAATCATCGGCTTACTATTAGGTATTATATGGGCTTATATTTCTGCAAGTTTTGGATGGAGCACTTTTACCAAAAACTGGATTGCTCCGTGGGGTGAAATCTTCATCAATTTATTAAAATTGATTGCTATTCCTTTAGTTTTATTCTCTATAATTGTTGGTATATCAGGATTATCTGACATAAAGCGCCTAGGAAGAGTTGGAGTAAAAACACTTGGTATTTATTTATTAACCACTGTTTTTGCGGTAAGCTTAGGATTAGTGTTAGTAAACGTTATTAAGCCGGGCAAGTATTTAGATGAAAATCAGCGAGTAAAAAACAGAATAACCTATGAGCTTTGGGCTCAGGAAAACAACATCATTATTAAAGACCATCAATCTTATCTTACCAATCCAAATTATAAGAATTTAGTTAGTGATGCTTCTCAACAATATGAATTTGATAAATCTATAGCCGCAACAGATCCAAATATAGCCAAACGCCAACAAGAAGCTAGAAAAACCAAAGAAGCTGGTCCGTTGGCTTTTTTAATTGATATGGTTCCTTCAAATATTTTTGTTTCGTTGGCAGACAATAAACTGATGCTGCAAATTATCTTTTTTGCCATCTTTTTTGGTGTTGTTTTACTTATGATAGATAAAAAGAAAGCCGATAATGTTGCCGGAATTGTGGATGGTTTTAATGAGGTTTTCTTAAAAATGGTAGATATTGTGATGAAAGCTGCTCCATTTTTTGTTTTTGCATTGATGGCTGCCAAACTTAGTGAAATGGCAGGTGACGACCCTAAAGCTATTCAGGAAATTATTATAAATTTAGGGTGGTACAGCTTAGTGGTTGTGATTGGCTTGGCTTTTTTGGTTTTTGTTGTTTATCCGCTTATTATGACAAGAGTATTAAAAATCGGATACACTACACTTTTTAGAAAAATTAGTCCTGCCCAATTATTAGCCTTTTCATCAAGCTCTAGTGCTGCAACACTTCCTATTACTATGGAGTGCGTAAACGATAATTTAAAAGTACCTGAAGAAGTTTCTAGCTTTGTTTTACCAATTGGAGCAACAGTAAATATGGATGGTACAAGTCTTTATCAATCTATAGCCGTAATCTATTTGGCTCAAATTCATTTAATAGATTTAGACATGGCTCAACAACTTACTATTGTCGCTACAGCAACATTAGCATCTATTGGTTCTGCGGCTGTTCCTAGTGCAGGCTTAGTAATGTTAATGATAGTGTTAGATGCTGTTGGTTTAAATCCCGCTTGGATAGCCATTATTTTCCCTGTAGACAGAATTTTAGATATGATGCGAACAGTAGTAAATGTTACCGGAGATATTACGGTTTCCTCTGTTATCGCAAAATCTGAAGGTTTTATGAAGAAGTAATGGGTTGTTGGCAGTTAATAGTTAAGTTAATCGTGATTTATTAATAGTTTTTATAAACTTATAACCTCTTAAACTCATAAACTGTTTTACTCAATTCTCAACTTCTTAATCTTCTTAATTGGTCCGGGACAAAAAGATTGATGACATTCCACACATTTGTTTACCAAATTATTAAAGCCTTCTTTTTTATTTTCTGGATTAGAAAAAAGAGCATTCGCCTCATTAATCATCAATTCGGTGTAGGCCTTAAATTCAGGTGTTTTCACATCGGCATCGGTTGGTGTTGCAGTATGTATTCTTTCTAATGCCCCAATGTATTCCTTAGAAATATTTCCCTCATTGTTTACAATAAGCTGTTTAATACTATCGGCATCATTATACATTTTTCGCATTAGTAAAGCCAACTCGCTGTCTTTGTTCGGGTGATTATCAACTACTTCAGTAGCTACTTCTTCATTATTTACTTGTTCTGTTGTTATATCAGCACATGATATAATTAAAAAAAATATCCCGAAAATAATAGTCGGGATATATCTATTTTTAATGAATGTAGTCATTATTAATATTATTAAGTTTTATTCTCCTTTCGTAATTAACTTTTCCTCTTTAATAATTACACCTTCGGCTTCAAAAGAATAATTAATTTCTGGTTCTGTAACTGCATCAATCTCTTCTTGCGAAGCTTCTGCATCTTCTAAATAATGCTTTAATGTTGCTACAGATGTGGTATCAATTTTTGCAAAACCTTGTACAATTGCAAATCTTCCTGCGGCATCTTTAGGTACAAAAAAATCATAATCTTTAAACGTTACACGCATGTCTTTATCTTCACCTAAATTAATCGTCATCCAGCAACCTTTTTTTGCGCATACTTCATTAATTGGAGCAATTAACTTTGTGTATAAAGAATCTTTTCCTTCAAATTGAGCCAAAAATTCTGCAGCAGTAATAGTTCCTTCTTCAGTAATATCCATTCCATGTTTGGTGATAGTTACTTCTATTTCCTCACTTACTACTTCTTTTTCTTGCTCTTTATTATTTTCCTGGCAAGCTACTAATACAACTGTTGATAAAATAAAAATTAATTTCTTCATAGGTATATTTTTAATGTTTTAACGAATTGATTGACAAAAGTAATGGATTGATTTAACTTAGCTAATGATTTTAGTCATTAAAAATTATTTTTTAAAAACAAAATATTTCTGCAAGGTAAAGTTGTAAGTAACTGCAACCAAAATTGCTGTCATTACTCTCGAATAATTTTCATGTATTTTAAATAACTCTGTAATTACATAAACCAAAACAGTATTAAGTAACAAACTTCCTAAAGACACCATAATGTACCTACCAATTTGGGTTACCAATTTTTTCTCTCTTGATGAAAAAGCCCAATTTCTACACAAAATAAAATTGGTAATGGCTCCTGTTAAAGCACCTATAGCTGTTGCATAAACATACCAAATATGAAACACATCTTTAAGTAAGAAAAATACGCCAAAATCTACCAAAGTAGCTAAAAGTGCAGCTGTTTGGTACTTTAAAAATGATATGAAAAAAAATTTAACCCTCAAATAATTAATAATATTAATTGCAGTACTAAGTTAGCATAAATTCCCGCTAAAACATCATCTGCCATTACGCCTAAACCTCCTTTAAGTCGCTCCATTTTTCTAACTCCTAATGGTTTGGCAATATCAAAAAAACGAAATAAACCAAAAGCCAATAATAAATTTAACCAAGTAAAAGGCACAAACACCATAGCTACCCAAACACCTACCAACTCATCTACCACTACTTTTGAAGGATCTTTACCCCACTCCTGCTCCAATTTATTAGTAGCATAAATTCCCAGCAATGCAACAATAACAATTAACCCTATAAATACTAAAGGATTTGGAAAAGTAGGAAACCACTGCATTTGATGAAACAACCACAAAAAAAACCCTCCCACTATTGCTCCGGCAGTTCCGGGAGCTACATGCGAAAAACCTGCTCCAAAAGTAGTGGCTATTAAAATGTGTATGTACTTCATTAAAAAGTAGTGTTAGTATTCTACAATACAAAACTAAGTTTCTTTTTGAAAACAACATATTGCTAAAGTTTCCTTCACAATTAAACCCAAAGCTTATTTAGAACTGAAAATAAATAAAAGATTGTAAATCGGCAGACATAGATTGGTAAATGCCAAAAATAGTTATACTACTAACAATAATTTTTACCCATAAAGGCAATTTAATAAAAGCTTCTTGATACCAATTTTTAATTTTAGTAGGCAATACATGAATAATATAACCAATAAGCATCACCACAAAAACCATTGCGTAAGAGGAGGTAATTGATGGAATTAATTCTGCACTAAAATTATTACCTATTTGTCCCAAAATTTGCCAAGTAGACTCCATGCTTTCCCCTCTAAACCAAATTCTAGTAAAGGTGATAAAATTAAAAGTAATAAATACCTTTACCGCCAATGCCAAAAAGTTGTTGTATTTTTCATAAGGACTAATTTTCCGCCAAAGCTTATACACCATTAAGCCTAATCCATTTAATCCGCCCCAAATTACAAATTGCCAACTTGCTCCGTGCCACAAACCTCCAAGCAACATAGTTATCAGCAAATTAATATTAGTGGTAAGCCATACTCTAAAAGATTTTATCCAAATAGCCAACACTGAAATTAAAATAGCAGCCCACAAAAAGGAATAAAGTACTATCATTTTTCCTGAAAGTAATATAACAAAAGCACTTATGACTCCAATAGCTATCCATGTTCCTAAAGAGCCTCCTCTATTTCCTCCTAAGGGAATATATAAATAATCTTTCAACCATGAGGATAAACTCATGTGCCAACGTTTCCAAAATTCACCTACATTTTTGGCTTTGTAGGGTGAGTTAAAGTTGGTTGGCAACGTAAAACCCATTAACAATGCAACACCAATGGCAATATCTGTATAACCGGAAAAATCGGCATACACTTGTAAGGAATAACCATATAGTGCCATTAGGTTTTCATAGCCGGTAAACATTAATGGGTTATGAAAAACCCTATCGATAAAATTTACGGCTATGTAATCGCCTATCACTATTTTTTTGGTCAACCCTTTTAAAATCCAAAATAAGGCTAACCCAAATTGATGTTGCGTTAATTTATAAGGTTGGTACAATTGAGGAATAAACTCTGAAGCCCTAACAATTGGTCCGGCAACTAACTGCGGAAAGAAAGAGACATAAAAACCAAAATCTAAAATACTATTTACAGGCTTAATTTTTTCTTTGTAAACATCCACAGAATAACTTATAGTTTGGAAAGTGAAAAAAGAAATCCCTACAGGCAATAAAATTTGATTAACAGAATAAGCCGTTCCTACGGTTTCGTTAGCAAACTGGGCAAAATGGTTAAACACTTGGTAATTGGTCTGGAAAATGTCATTATACGCATCGGTAAAGAAATACGCATACTTAAAATAACACAACACAAAAAGGTTAATGACCACACTTAATCCCACAAAAATTTGCTTAGTTACTTTTTTTGGCGAAGCATAAATTATTTTTCCTATAAAATAATCTGATAAAGTTGAGAAAAGCAATATACTGATAAACAGACCACTGGTTTTGTAATAAAAAAACAAGCTGGCAAAAAATAGAAAAGCATTTCTTAGTCCTCTTTTTTTATGGATGAGGGAATAAATTAAAAGCACTACCGCAAAAAATCCCCAAAAGAAAAAAGCAGTAAATATCATTGGTTCGCCTTCATTATACACAAACAAGCTTTTAAGATTGCTCATGCTAAAAAATTGGCTCAACCATTCTGATATGTTAAATTGCTGGCTCAAGGAATACGTTTTCTATTTCTAAAAGACTATTGAGTTTTTTGTCTGCAATAATAAATCGGTGGTCATCTCTGCTTTCTTCATCAGGAATAGCAACTACTTTCATAAGTGCTGATTTTGCTGCCAAAACACCATTAAAAGAATCTTCAATAACCAAACAATTTACCGGATGAACATCTAATTCTTGGGCTGTTTTAATAAAAATTTCAGGATGTGGCTTGCCAAAAGGCAGGTTTTCTGCTGAATTTATTACCTCAAAATAAGAAGCAACTTTAAGTTTATTTAATACGGTAATGATCAATTTCATGGCTGAAGATGATGCTAAAGCCAACTTGTACCCTTTAGATTGAAAATATTCTAAAGATTCAACAACACCTTCCATGGCTTTACCATTTTTTACAATTAAAGAAGTAACTGTTTTTAATAATTCTTTCTCTACTTCTTTAAGCGACATTCCTTCCCATGGGGTTTTGTTGTACCAATACTCTACTACTTCATACAAACGCATCCCCATAGTTTCTCTGCACATTTCTTCAGTAAAATTTAAGCCTACTTTATTAAAAGTAAGGATTTCTGCTTCTCTCCATAATGGTTCTGAGTTAATCAAAACTCCATCCATATCGTAAATTACCGCCTTAATAGTTGATTGCATTTTTTTGTTTTATCGTATTCTTAAATAGTAGCTAAAAAAGCTTTACAATTATTTTCAATTCTAGTTTGGATATCAGAAACGTCAGCACGCTGAAATTTATCACCTGTAATTTGCTCGTAAAGTTCTATGTATCGTTCAGAAACTTCATTTACAAATTCATCTGTCATTATTGGTACTCGCTGCCCATCTTTACCTTGAAAACCATTAGCAATAAGCCATTCTCTTACAAACTCCTTAGAAAGTTGTTTTTGTTTTTCGTTGTTATCCTGTCTTTGCTGATAACCTTCTTTATAAAAATACCTAGAAGAATCTGGCGTATGAATTTCATCAATTAAATAGATGGTATTGCCAATTTTTCCAAATTCATATTTAGTATCAACTAAAATCAGTCCCATTTTATCAGCCATTTCCGTTCCTCTTAGAAAAATTTTGCGAGTATAATCTTCTAACTGTAAATAATCTGCTTCTGATACAATACCTTGCTTAATAATTTCTTCACGAGAAATATCTTCATCATGTCCTTCATACGCTTTTGTAGACGGTGTTATAATGGGTTGTGGAAATTTATCGTTTTCTTTCATTCCATCTGGCATCTCAACTCCACATAAAATTCTTTTACCTACTTTATACTCACGCCATGCATGTCCGGACAAATAACCTCTTATAACCATTTCTACTCTAAAAGGCTCGCAAATTCTGCCTATAGTAACATTGGGATCGGGAGTTGCCACTACCCAATTAGGTAAAATATCTGCTGTAGCTTTTAAAAATTTAGCGGCTATTTGATTTAACACCTGTCCTTTAAAAGGAATAGCTTTAGGAAGTACCACATCAAACGCTGAGATTCTATCGGATACTACCATTACCAATAACTCATCATTAATATTATATACATCTCTAACTTTTCCTTTATAAAAACTTTTTTGACCTTTAAAATTAAAGTGAGTTTCTTTTACAGCGTTGCTTTGCATGAGTTTTAATCTATTAAATTTAAAAGTGCAAATATATAATCATATTAGCATAGAGCTAAACAAATACTTTAAAAGTTATTCCAACTTATTGCTAAATTGTTAATATCTATTTGTGTTATAGTTTGTGAATGTGTGAGTTTTTAGCTGTAGGAACACTAAAAATTATTTCGTTGTTAAATTTTCACATTAATCAAAAAAAATTAAATATTTAATAATCAAAAACATAATAGAAATTACAAAAAATTAACTGTACAAACACCTGAACAACCTAAAGTTAATCCTATCTTTGTTAGGATAAGATATGGAAAAGGTACAAAAATTTAAGAAAAAATCTCGTTTACAATTACTACACCAGTATTATGTTTATACTGGGTTTTATAGTTTTTTAAAAACCATTCTCAAAAAATCCTTTTGGCCAATTGTAATCTTTATTGCAGCTATTTTAGGTATTCATTTTTTTGTAATGAATATCAACGATATTTTAGAGCTGATGATTTCTTCTTTTCCAACAGCAGGAATTTTAAGTGTTTTCTTAATTAGCGAATCTATATTGGGTTTAATACCACCAGAAATTTTTATTGCCTGGGCAGCAAAAACAAGCTCTCCTTGGTTTTATTTAGGAGTTTTATCTCTTGCCTCCTACTTAGGTGGAGTAATCTCTTATTTCTCAGGTAGAACCTTTGCTTATTTTCCTTCCGTATATGAATTTTTAGAGGTGAAAATGGCAAAACATGTTAGTAACATGAGAAAGTGGGGCGGCTTATTAATTATTGCCGGTGCCTTATTACCCGTGCCTTTTGCCATTACCAGTGTTGCTGCCGGAATTATTAAATACCCTTTACCAAGCTACCTTGCTTATGGTCTTTTAAGATTTGTACGTTTTGCTATCTATGGCTGGATGATTTTCGGAGCCATCAACTAATTACTATTTACTAGTTATAAATTTTGTTAAAAGCCATTGGTTTCTTTATAAATCTTCTATATTTGTTCAGTCATTTAATTTAATAAATTCATTACTCCATGGAAATCAGTATCCCAGCATTTATTATTCTATCATTAATATACTTTATTGCAGCTCATGTTGGGTTGTATAAAATTTTCGAAAAAATTGGCATTGAAGGCTGGAAAGCTTTAGTTCCCTTCTACGCTACTTATATTGCTTGTAAAACCATTAAGAAATCTTGGTTATGGATTATTACTTACTATATTCCGTTTTTAGGTTTTGTAGTTTGGATGGGAATTATTGTAGAACTAATGAAATTATTAGGAAAAACTTCTTTTAAAGAACATTTTTTAGGAGTTGTTTTTGCCCCAATTTACTTACCTTATATTGGATTTAAAGAAGATGTTAAATTTATTGGTTATGAAGAGGCTGCTAAATATAAGAAATCTACCTCCAGAGAATGGACTGATGCAATAGTATTTGCTGTTGTTGCTGCTACCCTTATAAGAGGTATTTATTTAGAAGCTTTTACCATTCCAACTTCATCTATGGAGCAAAAACTATTACGTGGAGATTTTCTTTTTGTAAATAAATTAGCTTACGGAGCAAGAATCCCTATGACTCCTTTGGCTGTCCCTTTTACTCACCATAGTTTCCCTGAGTGGATTCCTTTGGTTGGTGGCAAAAAATCTTTTAGTGAAATAATTAGCTTTCCTTATACCAAATTACCCGAAATGGGGGCTATTGAACGTAACGATTGTGTAGTGTTTAATTTCCCTGCCGGAGACACAGTTGCTTTAGAAGCTCAAGATAGAGTTTATGACCAGTTGGTAAGAGATATGGGAAGAACGCAAGTTTGGAATAAATATACCATTGCTTATCGACCAATTGACAAAAGAGAGAACTATATTAAACGTTGCGTTGGATTACCTGGTGATAAAATTGAAATTATTGACGGAGTACTAAAAGTTAATGGAGAAACTGCTTATCAAGATCCTGGTGTGCAACACCGATACATTGTACATACTAAAGATTATGAATTATCTAAAAAAGTATTATTAGATAAAAAAATCAATTATGAATTTCCTGTTCAGGAATATATGAACCCGGAAACAGGAGCTATAAATGTGGTAGATTTTTGGAGAAGTAAAGACAAAACCATTTACAACTTAACCATGACAGAGGAAGCAAGAAAAAAATTACAACAGTTTCCTAATGTAGTAAACATTGAACAAATTATAGATAAAAAAGATTCAACCACTTATGCAGACTTATCTATTTTCCCTAACTCAGCTCTATACAACTGGACAGTAGATAATTTTGGTCCGCTTACTATTCCTAAAAAAGGTGTAAC